>SICP01000031.1 GCA_009691415.1 Candidatus Margulisiibacteriota bacterium | reverse complement strand
TAGGATTTAAAAACGTTTGAAGTTTATCCAATAAAACTTTTTGCTCAGACAATGCAGACCGATTTATGCTGGCTTCGAGTCTAGCTTTAAAAACATCCGTAAAAGTTAAATCACTCTTTAAAATACCCTCCTTTCTTAAGCTTAACAGCGTTTTTTTATCAGGCGGGATCACGCTCAAAAACGCTTTTACTTCATCTAGTTTATCAATACAAAATTGGGCCATACTGGCATTCATAGCAGCCTTAAGATGATCACAGCCTTTAGTCGAATTTACAAAACTTTCAAACTTACTATTTAAAGTAACAAAATCTAGGGAAGCGGGAACAAGGTTGGACTTTGCCGTTGTCGCTACCACCAGATCGTCTAACTCCTTTGCTTTCCTCTTAAAAGTAGCCAACAGATCCGCTTGACTGCGCTCTAATTTACCGGAAAGCTGCAACTTTAAGGCATCCAACTCAGCCTTAAGCTCAAAAATTTCATTAAAAGCTTTGACATCTGCTTCAGTGGTAGGAATCTGCTCAAAATTAAAGGGGTTCCCAAAAGACTTCTCAAAGCTCGCTACGCTGTCCTTATAACTAGTATCTGATGATGTAAAAATAGGACCGAGTGAACCAGATAGTAGTTTCGCCAGAGCCAACTCCAATCGTATCCCCGGTTTTGCCACACCGTCTGAAGACCCAACAAAACCATCTAACGTCTCCATCAACCCATCCAATGTATCCCATCCAACCGAATGTGTTTGATTTGCACTATTGGGAATATCCGAAGGATGAAGCTCATTAATACCCTCCCTAGGATTAGCAGGAAGCCTCAAAGCTTTACCTAAAGCATTTAAAGCGTCCTCTAACTGACTCATTTGATCAGGCCCAAATTGCCCCGCATCTGGATTTTTCCCTAACGCGATCAACCCTTTTATCTGCTTATGCAGCCGTACCAATGATTCGTAACGCGTACGAATATTATTAAGGTGCACTGTCTTTTCTTCAACATTCAAGCGTGCAGACTGTACCAACCCCACCTTGGACAACCCTGGCCTAGACTCGGAATAATCCTTATCCTTGCTATAGTCAGCTAAAAGACCCGTTAGCATAGCAATAAACTGAGAGTTAGGAACTAATGCCTGCAAAAGATCCCGCAACGCATGAACTTCATTTTGGGTTTCATTACTCACCACAAGCTTGATAAGGCGAGGTTGCAACTTCAACATAAAAGCTGTCAATTCTGTTGTAAGCTTTGCTTTGTCCGCCTGTGACAAACCTGTACTCACCCACTCGCCCACTGTTTGATCACACGTAAATCCTTTCATAACCAAATTATTATGAAACATCTGAATCGCAACAGAAGACCCCACAGAAGAAGGAACTTGCTTATCTAAAGCCGCAATACTTGCCCAACATTTATCTGCATTAGGAAAAGTAAGCACCGCATTTTGATAATGACATCTTTTCTCTAGCTGCTCCAACATCGCATCTTGTTGCAAATCCACCCGCCCCGTAGCAGAAAACTGCACCACCAACTTCTTAAGCGCAATTTTTAACCCAGCTTCAATTTCTGCATCAACACTTGAAACAAACAACTTCTTACTCAATTTGTAATCATCAACAAACTTATCAATTTTTTGAGTCGCTTCAGCCGGATTCAACAACAAAATCGTAAACCCTTGATGTTGGCTAAAAAAAGCAGCTTTAATTTTTTGGGCTAAATTTTTGTCGGTACGTTTCTTAGACATCCCGCCCAATACATCCACAATAGCTCTGTCAACAACTTCGACAGAAGAATCTTGCAGGCGATAAGCATCCAGAAGTCTTATCACCTCTTTAGATTTATCCACATACTTTTGCTGATGCCTTGTCACCGCACCCGATATTGTGGTCGGAACCAGATTACCACCACCAACAACAGCAGTCGTATTTTCGGCTATCTTCTTTTCTACGAGCTTTTTAATACTATCCAGAAATGTATTTATAGTTTCATGGTTTAGCAATGTTTTTTTAAAAACAACCCCATTTGCAGGATCCATCTTAAGCAACGACATTTTTAGTTCCCCAATAAGCTTTAAAGGATCTCCACTGTTATTAACCAAATGGTCCTGCAACTTTTCTAATCCTTTAAGATATCCCTGATAAATAACTATCTGCTTCGGAACCAATGATTTTGGACCTCTCGTCTGACTTTGCAATGCGACCACCTCAGCATTAACTATCTCTATATGATCTGAAAGACGCTTCGCTATAGCACCATCAGATTCTCTAAAATCACTAGACTGAGGCCCCGCACTACGGGCTTTCAATCTTTCTTCAATCATAGCCAACTGCCGGTCTATCAATTTCAAACTACCTGTTAACAAGGGGGTCAACTTCCTTTTAACCCTGGTCATCACGAGTATGCCGGTCTGCAAGGAAGCCTCTATAGAGGCTCCTATTACAGGAGAATTTCCAATAGAAGGCGTCTCCGCCATCAAAGAAGATAAACTCAAAGAGTTTTTCTCAGTTTCCAAACGAACTTTTTCATCTTCAAGTTCTGCCGTAGAAATGTTGCCAGGAATCTGTAGGTTTTCACAAAATTGAACACGATCAAGAATATGTTTCTGTACAAGCGCAGTCACAGTCGCACCTATATATATAGCGCTTTTAGAAATAGTGTCTTTTCTACAGAAAGATTCGATCTTTTTCGATAAATCAAGTGTGCGAGAAGACCAATCAGATGATTTTTTTGCCAACTTTTCTGCCAACTCTATATCAGACACGGGGTCAGCACCTTCAACCATTTTCTTTATCGGTGTCATGTTGTCATCAAAAAGACTTAAACGGTCACTCGTGTCTTGGGACACAGAAGATAGACGCAATGCAATAGCATCCCGAATACCCTTCAAGCGCGACTCACTAAACGACGGACTAAGACTCGCCTCTGTTAAGATATGTTGGAAAATTGCAGGTTGCCTCAACGGCCCACATAACAAAGCAACCTCTACAATCTGGCCATAATGCTCCTTTGTTAACAGAGATAACGCTTTCGTCATAAACGCTTCAATAGGTCCGCCTGGCTCGTCTAACACCTGTCCTAAACGCTTAGCAACCTGCAAATTTTTCATAACGATGTCAATCTCACCAATTGTCGACATTTGTGACGCCTGCAACGTTAAGTGCGCTGCCATCGGACTGTTAGCACCTAACCCTAAATGACTGAAAGCCGAATGCGCATCATTTTGGATTAAGTTAGGTTTCTGGTTCTGAAGCACACCATCATTAAATTCCACCGAAAGACACGCCTTAAGCCCATTAGGACTAAATAACACCGATACAACATGCTCCGCAATTTGTTTTCTTTTTGCACAATTTTTTTGGAGTTCTTCTGAATCAGGGTCATTCTTAAGCTCCTTTTCAGCGTCGGAAACAAATTTATTTAATTTCAAAAGAAAAGCATGACCTAATGATCGTTCAGAAGGTGTTGTGATTTTCGTTTTTCCATCTGATTCAAACTGAGGGGTTCCAGCAGCATCTAGAACAGGTTCCATAGCACAAAACTTTGATGCTAGATCACCAAAAGGAGCCTTATGTTGAGAAGACACTTCGTCAAATAGTGAAGTTTTACCATCATCTTTCAGCTTCTTTAACTTCATTAATTGATCAGGATCTTGTAGCATACCTATCAAAGCCAACTGCCCCAATACACGTGTATCAAGACTGTTTAACAATTCAGCAATACAGTCAAATTGCTCGCCCTCAGGACAACACTCTTTAACAAAATCCCCCAAAATTTGCGCAAGTTTTCCATGCACGTGAGGCTTTATGTCTTTTGTTGCATTTAAATGCTGACTCATTAGCTTAAATGCGTCTATGGCTTGTCTTTTACCCTTAAGGCCTTTAAAAAAAAGAGCCAATGTCTGACCATTATCTCCTTTATTTCCTGGCCTCGCGAGTGCAGTAAGTCCAGTCTGGAAAGTAGCTAAGGGAGAATCAGCCTTAACACCCAGGTTACTATTCTGCGACACACTAGAACGTCCAACATTACTCATACCAACGACTCCTTGTATAAAAGAAACACGATGCTAAGTCTATACCCTGTTTATCGTGAAAAAAAACAAATTAATGCATTGAAAGTTTCTATTTTTATAAAATCTCGATGAATTGAATGTGTTTATTATAACGTTTTTGGAGATAATTCCTACATAAAATAAAACATTTTGAGCGTGTTGTGTAGTTATTGGCCCCTTTTCTAGACTTTCAAGATGACATAAGTAGCACCGCTTTGACAAAGCCTCTTTTAGAAAAGAGATCTGTCAAAATAAATAAGCTTTCATATCTTCTTAAAATAACGAAATAAACTACAACGTTATTATTATTGTAAATAAAATATTTAATTGACAATTTAGAATTAAAAATGATTTACTTTTATCATGATTCAAAAACTAGTTCGATTCGATTGGGCAATAAAATATTTACTTCGAAACAAAGCCAACTTTAGTATCCTAGAAGGATTTTTATCGGAATTATTACATACTGATGTAACAATCGATGCCATTTTGGAAAACGAATCAAATAAAGAACAAGAAAAAGATAAAACCATACGAGTCGATTTGAAGGCAGAACTTTCGGGCGGTGAAAAAGTAATAATTGAAGTGCAATGTATCCGCCAATGGGATTTCCTGAGCCGAATGCTGTTTGGCGTATCTAAAGTGGTGATAGAACATCTAAAACAAAGTGAAGCCTACGGAACTATTCCGAGAGTATTTTCGATTAATATCGTGTACTTTGATCTTGGTCACGGAAAAGACTATATCTACAAAGGTCAGACACATTTTGAAGGAATCCATTGTCATGATCAGCTTGAATTAGGCGCAGAAGAAAAACGCATGTATCCAGAAACAGTACAAGGCGTTTCAGATGTCTATCCTCAATATTATGTGCTAAAAGTGCCTCAGTTTAAAAGCAAGGTACAAGATAAGCTAGATGAGTGGATGTACTTCTTAAAAGAAAGTGCGATCAAGCCAGAATTTCAAGCCAAAGGTTTACATGAAGCTGCAAAGACGCTGGATATGTTACGGCTGGATGGAAACGATCGCCGAAGTTACGATCACTACATGGAAAATTTGAGTGACGAAACGAGTGTGTTTCAAACCTATTTTGAAGACGGAAAATATGAAGGTAAGACAGAGGGCTTTAAAGAAGGTCAATCCCAAGTTGTAAGAAATATGAAAAAAAACGGATTTGCCATTTCTGAAATTGTTAAAATAACTGGACTTTCAGAAAATCAAGTCTCTAGGCTGCTTAACGATACACCGTCACCGTAAAGTCATGCTGCAAATAATGGTGTTTCAACTCCACATAAGGACTCAGTGTAAAACAGTACGCCAAGACCCGTAACGGATCATAATAATAAAAATACGCGTCATCTCGCCATTCTGGTGGCGCAAAAGACGATAACATCGTAAAAGAAATCCCTTTTTTTGCGAGGGAAAAACTCTTGGCCAATAGAGATTCTATCCAGCCCATTTGATCCGGCACTTTTAAATTGGCTATTCCCGATGCAAAAACGTAATCATAAATATCAATAAAATTGGCATCCAAAATATCCGCTTCTACAAAAGTCCCTTTGGGATACTTGGCCTTAGCCACACGTATCATCCCCGCCGTAAAATCGATGCCGGTATAGACTACCGGCAACTTCTCTTCCTCACAAAATCCAAAGAGATCCCCATGCCCACAGCCTACATCCAATACGCTATAGGTTTGATCCCACTCCGACATCAGCGACATCATCGAAAACCGAAGTCGTTGAGAGGATTTAGACGCCCACCCTAACGCTTTGTCCGACGTGCCGAATGCACGACACTCCTGATCAAAATAGTCCCGCGTCAATTGCCTTGCTTCAGAGAGCAATGAGCGCCTCCGCAATTTGCACCGCGTTAAGAGCCGCCCCTTTGCGTAGATTATCTGCTACACACCAGAGCTCGATGCCATTAGGAATAGACAGGTCTTCTCTAATGCGACCAATAAATGTGGCATCTTTTCCGGCAGCGTCTCTAGGGGTTGGGTAAACGCCATTTTTAGGGTCGTCCATCACTTCGACACCGGGCATTTTTTTCAAGATTTCTCGGACTTCATGGGCCGTTATTTTTTGTTTGGTTTGGATATTGATCGACTCGCTATGGCCAATAAAAACCGGCACCCGCACCGTTGTTGCCGTGACCGCAATTTTGTCATCGCCCAAGATTTTCTTGGTTTCATTAATCATTTTCATTTCTTCTTTGGTATAGCCATTATCCAAAAAAGAATCGATTTGCGGGATGACATTAAACGCGATGGGCTTAGAAAAAATCTTAGGTACGACTTGTCCGCCAGATACGCCAATACGAGATTGTGTTTCTAGCTCTACAATGGCGTCTTTCCCCGCACCCGAAACAGATTGGTACGTCGACACAACGACGCGCTCGATACCTACTGCGTCATAAATAGGCTTTAACGCCAATACCATCTGAGCAGTCGAACAATTGGGATTGGCAATGATGCCACGATGCGTTTTGAGTGCATGCGCATTCACTTCTGGAACTACCAAGGGCACATCGGGATGCATTCTAAAAAAGGATGTATTATCGATCACAATGGCCCCACGCTTCACCGCTTCCGGAGCAAACGTTTCAGAGATCGATCCCCCTGCCGAAAACAATGCGAAATCAATCCCGACAAACGACTCCGGCACAAGCACTTCTACATGAATAAATTGACCTCGAAACTGTATTTTTTCACCCACTGAACGTTCTGAGGCAAGCAAAACCAATTTTTCTATCGGGAAGTCTCTCGCTTCTAAAGTCGCAATCATTTCGCGACCCACAACACCCGTAGCACCTACAACCGCAACCACAACTTTTTTTGACATCGCCCTTTCCTTTATAAAACGTTTTCTAATCCATAAACCAAACCAGTAATTTCTTGTACTTTTCGAATTGCAATTAACACACCGGGCATAAAACTATCGCGAGAAATCGAATCATGGCGTAGTTTCAACGTTTGTCCCAATCCGCCAAAAATCACTTCTTGGCTCGCTACAAATCCAGGCAATCTTATCGAATGAATGGGAATATTACGATAGGTACCTCCACGAGCACCCACTACCAGTTCTTTTTCATCCAAGACGACGTCGTTAATTTTTTCATAGGTTTCTGCAATTAAATCGGCTGTCTTAACCGCTGTGCCAGAAGGGGCATCTGCTTTTTGATCATGGTGGAATTCTAAGATTTCTACACGCGGCATATACTGTGCCGCTGTTGCTGCAAATTTCATCATCAATACCGCACCAATCGCAAAATTAGGGGCGACTAAAACACCTAAATTACAAGACCGTGCTATAACGTCCAAATCAGCCAAGTCGGCCGCACTCAACCCCGTTGTACCTACAACAGGACGTACGCCTGCACGCAATAATAATTCGACATTTTTTTTGACACACGCCGGGTGAGTAAACTCTACCGCCACTTCTGGTTTGGTCTCTTTTATAATGTGAAGCAACTCATCTGTTGCATCCGTTTTGGCTACTAACACCAACCCAGCATCACCCGAAACAGCCTTCACCGTTTCTGCGCCCATCTTACCCAAAGCGCCATTTACAAGTATACGAATCATGGTCAAATCCTCCTGCTCTTGCGTATAATACCACTGATGAGCATGAGCTATAAACTAGAAAAATCTACTCACTTTGAAAAACCAAAAGGCCCTGTCTTGCTGATTATCATGGATGGCGTAGGTCTTGGGAAACCTGAAGCTGGAAATGCGGTTTATCACGCGCATACCCCTACACTTGATCACCTGATGACGCGTCCTCTTTATACGACACTAAAAGCACACGGCACGGCAGTAGGCATGCCCTCCGATGAGGATATGGGAAATAGTGAAGTGGGTCATAATGCCCTAGGCGCAGGCCGCATCTTCGATCAAGGCGCTACTCGGGTTCAGAATGCTATTAGATCTGGCGAATTATTCCAAGGCGAGACCTGGCGCCATCTGATCAAAAACGTACATACGAAAAACAGCACGTTACACTTTATTGGGCTTCTCTCAGACGGCAATGTCCATGCCCATATCGATCATCTACTCAGCATGCTTACTGAAGCTGCAAAAGCGGGTATCAAAAAAGGCCGTGTTCATATTTTGTTAGATGGTAGAGATGTGGCCCAGAAATCTGCGCTGGTCTACATTGAAAAATTAGAAAACCATCTCGCCCAACTTCATAAAACCTATACCACTGATTATAAAATCGCTTCCGGTGGCGGACGCATGGTCGTTACGATGGACCGATATAATGCCGATTGGGAAATGGTGAGACGGGGTTGGCACGCACACGTTTTAGGTGAAGCTGAGCGATCGTTTTCTTCTGCAAAAGAAGCCGTTGAAACGTTCTATCATGAAGATAGCCATCGATTTGACCAATATCTACCGCCTTTTGTGATTACAGAAAATGCACACGCTATTGGGACGATTCAAGACCATGACAGCGTCATTTTTTTCAATTTTAGAGGCGACCGTGCGATTGAATTATCACTCGCATTTGAGGCTACAGAATTGACGCATTTTGATCGAAAACGCGTCCCAAAATGTGTCTTCGCAGGTATGATGCAATACGATGGAGACATACAATGTCCTCACCATTTTTTGGTGACCCCTACCCCTATCGATGGCTCTGTTAGCCAATATTTATGTGAAGCGGGTATCCGAAGTTTTGCTATCTCAGAAACGCAAAAATTTGGACATGTCACCTACTTTTGGAACGGCAATAAATCTGGCTATATTAACAAGACTCTAGAAACGTATGTTGAAATCCCCTCGATCAATATTCCTTTTGATCAAAAACCTGCAATGAGCGCAGTTGAAATCACTGAAAAAACAATAGAACTTCTCGAAAGCGGGCAATACGATTTTGGCCGTGTTAATTTTCCTAATGGCGACATGGTGGGACATAGTGGTAATTTCCAAGCCGCGGTTGAAGCCGTAGAAGTTACAGACCGGTGTATTCAAAAACTACTTGATGCCATTCTAGCTCTAGACGGTATCGCCATCATCCTCGCAGATCACGGCAATGCCGACGAAATGTTCACCGAAAAAAATGGGACGCGACTCGTCAAAACCGCACATACACTCAACCCTGTTCCTTGTGCGATTGTAGGGAATCACTTACAGGTCCAACTTGCTCATCCCCTACAGGCAGGTTTGGCCAATATCGCCGCTACGATCTGTAACCTGTTGGGATATGAAGCTCCTAACGGGTATGAACCATCATTGGTTAAATAGAAAAAGATTAAGGTACAGTTGAAACTTTCGTAAGTTTATAGTAAAGTTTAAGGTATGCCTGAAATTATAAAAAAAGCTCTTGAAGATCTAAAAAACTATAATTTCTGGGACAATCAAATTGTTCCCGTTGGATTCGAGCGCCCCTTCTACATGAACAAGCTCAAACCACTTCTAGGTAACAAGCTCATCAAAGTCCTCACCGGCCAAAGACGCTGCGGCAAAAGCCACATCATGCGACAACTCATCAAAACCCTCTTGCAAGAAAAAATACCCGCAAAGAATATTCTGTATTTTAATAAAGAAATTGTTGAATTTGACACAATACAAACATATACAAACCTCCATGAACTCATCAAACTTTATGAAAAAACATACAAACCCAAAGGAAAACGATACCTCTTTCTAGACGAAATTCAAAACATCCTGGGATGGGAAAAACTAGTCAATTCTCTCTCTCAAGATTACGCAAAAGACTATGAAGTTTGGCTCACAGGATCAAACTCCACATTACTATCAGGAGAACTAGCAACCTTGCTAAGTGGTCGATATATCACGTACGAAATTTTTCCATTTTCATATACAGAATATTGTGAGTTTTTCCAAAAAGAAAAAGAAAAAAAATCCTACTTAGACTATATTCTGACAGGCGGACTCCCAGAGTTATTTCACTTAAGTTCAACAGAAATCAAGCAACACTATGTACAATCCTTACTAGATTCCATCGTTCTCAAAGATATTGTGCAGCGATACGCAATTAAAGATAGTTATCTACTAGAACGGTTGTTTAAATTTTTAATCGACAATATTGGCAATACATTTTCCATTAAAAGTATTGTCGATTTTCTAACCAGTCACCATGTCAAAACAAATCACGAAACTATATCCAACTATATTCAATATCTCAAACAAACTTTCGTCATACACGAAGTAGACCGTTTTGATATTAAAGGGAAATCTATTTTGTCCGGCAGTAAAAAGTATTATCTCAATGACTTGGCTTTCAAAAATTATTTAACGGGAACTTTTGACATTGGACTAGAAAAAAGCTTAGAAAATGCCATTTTCTTACACTTCAAACAAAATGGATATCAGTGCAAAATTGGTAAAATTGGCCCCTACGAAATTGATTTTATTGTTGAGAAAAATAATCAAAAAAAATACATACAAGTCTCACACTCAATTCCAAATGAAAAAGTAGCAGAAAGAGAATTTGGAAATTTAGAAAAAATTAGGGACGCTTACGAAAAAATTGTTATTACACTAGATGATCACAACTTAGGAAATAAAGAGGGCATCCAACACGTACAAGCTTGGACATTATAATTAACTATATTCCCGATAAAAACACGTAGGCCGATAGGTCCCCGACTCATCTTTTGTATGACACACCCCTTCCCCTAAAGGTTTAACCAGATATAAAAGAGAGTTGTCCTCACAATTTATTCGAACAGAGACCAACGCCAGGCGATTGCCAGACGTCTTCCCTTTTTCCCAAAGTTCGTTTCGGGATGTACTCCAAAACGTGGCATACCCCGTACGCAAACTTTCTTCTAGAGCAACTTGATTGGTATAGGCCAAAATCAAAACGGCTTTTGTATCTGCATCCTGTACGACAACCGGTATAACCGATTCTCCAGAGGCCACAATACTTTTAAGTTTATCAAAATCTAGTTTCATATGGCTGGAATGGGAAACCGAATACCTACTTCAGGCGTCGTCTCTTCATTAATTTGAATAGTCGGGTAACGGGTTTTTAAACACGCTACAACTGCATCCACAACATAGCGAGGTACAGACGCCCCAGATGTAAGCCCCAAATGGACTTTGCCTTCAAACCAAGAGAAATCAAGTTCCTCAACCGTATCAATAATATAACTGGGCACGCCCATATTCGCAGCTGTCTCGCGAAGCCGATTGCTATTAGAACTTTTGGGAGATCCACAGACAACCACCACATCGCAAATCTCCGCCAATTCTTTAATAGAATCCTGACGGTTCTGAGTAGCATAACAAATATTGGCCTTGGTGGGCCCCTCAACGGTTGGAAATCGCTCTTTTAAACGTGCAATCATGTGACGTGTGTCGTCGATTGAAAGTGTCGTTTGCGTTAAATAACCAATTGGTTTTTGAACATCCAGAACAAGGCTATCTACGTCTTGCACCGTTTCAACAATAAACAATAGGGCAGGATCAATATAGCCCGAAGTACCTAACAACTCTTGATGCCCCCGATGTCCAATCACTATCGTTTGAACACCACGTTCGGAAAACTTTAACGCCTGACGATGGACTTTGGTCACGAGTGGACAGGTCGCATCAATAATTTTCAGCCCCCGTAAATTTGCTTGGGCATGTACCTCTGGCGCTGTTCCATGGGCACTAAAAATAACTGTAGTATTGTCCGGAACATCCGATAAGTCTTCTATAAAAACAACCCCTTGTAATTCGAAATCTCTAATCACAGACGTATTGTGAACAATTTCATGTCGAACATACAAAGGGGCCCCATACTTAGCAAGCGCCAAATGCACAATTTCGATCGCACTATCTACACCTGCACAAAATCCCTGTGTATGTGCAAGCGTAATGGTTTGAAGACTCATAACAACTTATCAATAATCATAAACACTAACAAAAGGGGCAAATAAAACACGGATGCTTTTAAAACACCTCTCGCATCAGCAATCGATCGCGACTTATAAAATCGAATGCCACTCTTTAAGAAATAGCCCCCTAATACCATTGCCCCAACACCATAAATAATCCCCACCATCCCAATCACAATCGGAAAAACAGACACAATAATTAACAAGATCGTTTGCATAATAATTTGACGTGCCGTTCTCAATCCATCCGGATCTAACACCGATAACATCTTAAATCCACCTTTCTCATAATCATCTTTAAAGATCCATGCAATCGCATAAAAATGGGGCAGTTGCCAAATGAATAAAATTAAAAAAAGTGACCACGCCTGAGCCGGTAAAGCCCCCGTAATAACAGCCCACCCACCCAATGGCGGAATAGCCCCAGGCACAGCCCCAACCAACGTATTAAGCCAAGATAATTTCTTTAAAGGCGTATAGACCGCCAAGTACAAAAAGAGGGTTAAGAATGAAAGAATTCCGACTAAATTATTAACAAATCCAAAAAGAATCGCCAGCCCCATAATGGACATAAAAAAACCAAATACAGCCGCCGAAAATCGTGAGACACGTCCCGCAACAATCGGACGATTTCGAGTGCGCTCCATAAGCCCATCAACGTCAGATTCCATCACATGATTTAAGGAGCCCGCACCGGCAGATACACACACCGTACCCACCATAGAAGCCAAAATAATTCCCCAAGGCGCAGGGCCATCAACCGCTAGAAAAATCCCCATGCCAAGCGTAACAATCTGCATCATCAAAATGCGCGGTTTTGTTAATTCAATATAGTCTCGATATAGAGAAGGCATGGGATTTAATTACCTAGGCAATCTGTTAGACCGAACAATTTTAGGCGCGGTATCCAAAAGTGGCGCACTTGTATTGGCAAGTCGTGCGCGCTGAAACGTATAGGTTTTAACACCCACTAACGGCTCCACAGAACCATTCGCTGAAGCGGCAAGTAACGCTGCTTTACGGAGTTGATCTTCTGCCACTTCCAAACGGTCTTCCAAAACTTTTTTCTGAGAATCTAAGCGATCCATCTCACGCGTTGACCACGCAACTGAAGCTTCCAAAACTGATATTTTTTGTTCAAACAATGTTTTATCAGAGTCACGCTCTTCATTTTTCAAAGAAACAATATGATCATATTGCGCCGATATGTGTCGTGTAATCTGTTCTTTATTTTGAGAAATAGCCGTTGCAAGATCATCTGAGAATTGTGCAATACGTAATTTCAAATGCGCAATTTCTTCTGACTGTAAAAGGGTTAATCGTTCTTTATTAGCCAAAGAACGTTCAAGGTTTTGATACGAATGAGACAATTCATCCCGTGCGGACTCTTCATGTAAAACAAGACTTTCTAAACGTTGCAACTCTTGTTCTTTTAAAGCAATCGCAGACTGAAGACTGTCTGACTTTTGCTCAAAAATACGACGATCTGATTCTCTGATTTCATTTGCCAACTGCAACGCATGGCAATGCTGAGCTTCTAATTGTTGGGTCACTTGTGCTTTTGACTGTATTATGGAATCCACCATATCTTTTGAAAAAAGTTCTATACGATTTTGCAACAACTTGATCTCTTCGGATTTCAGAAGAATATATTTTTCTTTTTCCGAAAGGGTTGCCTCAAGAATTTCATATTCTTTATTGAAGGCCAATTTCCATTCTTCTTTTTGGGAAATCTGCGCTTCTAAACATTGAAGTTCTTCTTCTTTATCTGCTATCTCAGAGTCTAATTGATCCATTTTTTGGTTTATATTTTGCAACTCTGATCGATGAGATTCTTGGCTGAGTACGTAGACCTGCTTCGATTCTAAAACAGCGACTTCCAAAGCCAAGCGTTCACGTTGCCAAACAACTTCTTTTTCTTTGAGTTGTACTTCATATGCCTGACGCTCTTCCACTTGTTTCGCAACAAGAATGTGATCCCGTTCCTGAGACGCAATTTCAAGTTGACTATAAGCTTCCTGAGCAAGCTTATTTTTTTCTTTAATTTGCGTTCTAATGATATCTAAATCAGCCTCATGTTGTTCGATGAGTTTTTGTTCATTTTCTTGTGAAACTGTCTCAAGATGAACATAAGCTTGCTGGCTCAAAATCTCTTTTTCTTTAAGTTGTATCCGCAGATGCAACAACTCATTTTCATACTGCTCCACTACCACATGCTCTTTTTCTTTTGCCGCCAAATCTAAAGAAGAACGTTCTTCATTCCAATCCAGCTTACTTGCTTTTAATTTATCTTCGTAGTCTAAACATACTGCCTGATGTTGCGACATCAGAAATTGAACTTTATCTTGTGCAAGTTGTTCTAATTTTTCATGTTCTTGTTGACCCATTAGTTTGATTTCTGTCAGTTGCGCTTCGTAGGCTTCGTTTTCTTTTTCATAACGTGCAATCAACGTTTCTTCTTTTTCTTGCGCGGCTTGTTCCAGCGCTTGACGCTCTTGTTGGCCTGTTAGTTTGATTTCTGTCAGTTGCGCTTCGTAGGCTTCGTTTTCTTTTTCATAACGTGCAATCAACGTTTCTTCTTTTTCTTGCGCGGCTTGTTCCAGCGCTTCACGCGCTTGTTGGCCTGTTAGTTTGATTTCTGTCAGTTGCGCTTCGTAGGCTTC
>SICP01000030.1 GCA_009691415.1 Candidatus Margulisiibacteriota bacterium | reverse complement strand
TCATCGACGCCTTCATAATATCCACAAATGAAAATGAGACCTTTGTCGTTTGCAAAAGACTCAGCCTGCCGTTGAGTAAAGACAGGCCCCTTTGGGCAAGCGTATAATAGACGATAATCATTATATTGATCAATACTAGTGATCGCTCTGTATAAAACATCGGCTTTAATAAGCATGCCAGGCTTACCACCATACGGATAATCATCCACTTTAGAATGTTTGTCTAAAGCAAATTCGCGCAAATCCACAAACGACAGCGAAATAATACCCCGTTCAGCTGCACGTCCCATAATTCCTTTTCCCATATATTGAGATAGCGCGTCAGGAAAAAGAGAAATAAAAATAAATTTCATAGAAAAAAAAGCGTCAAGCTATTGTGGTGACATTGAAAATTGCGATCCAACAGCAACGATCTCTTCGACCACGCCATCGCGAATCACAATTTCCATACCCCCAAGCTTTTCATAGAGATTATCCCCAACATTCACCGTCACAAAACCATCAATCTGGCCCTGCATAAAAAATGAATTGAGCACTAGACCCTGAAGAGAGGCCTTGCGTTGCGCCAAGTCCTGCAAAGACTCTTGGAGCTGAGATTTCTCTAAAATCAGTTTCTCTCTTACTACTGGCTGAATCGTTGGCAAATTAATTTGCGCATCAATCGCTTCCATCCGAGTACGCGTAAACTTAAATCCATTTTCAAGTTCAAAATTCATATAATCTTTAAACTTGTCTGTCACAACCACTTTAATGGATACCGTACGTTTCAACGTCACAGACTTACTTGCATTAGGATCTGATTTTTTAAGAACAGGTTTTAATTTATGGGAGTCTTTAGTTACTGTCATTTAAGAATTCCTAGTCGGTAACAATTTCTACCGTAACACGTTTATCATGTTTCGCGGCTGCAGCTTTTACTACAGTACGAATCGCATTTGCAATGCGACCATCTTTACCAATTACTTTCCCAACATCTGCTGGTGCAACACTGATTTCCAAAATAACGATTGTGTCCCCCGCTGTCTCTTTAATCACAACCTCATCAGGTGCATCCACCAATTCTTTAACTATCGTATATACCAATGCCTTCATCTTGTTTCCGCCCCTTTATGCCCCCTCGGCTTGTGCACGTTTTTCTTTTTTAGAAATACCTGAAGTCTTAGAGGTCTTAATTAGTTTAGGCAAAATTTCTGCCTTTCCAAGTAGACGACGAACAGGCTCTGAAGGTTGTGCTCCCACAGATAACCAATATAAAACACGATCTTTTTTGAATTCTAAACGAACATCTGCCTTAGTTGGATCATATGTACCAATGATTTCCAAAGCCTGTCCATTTCTAGGTGAAGTGCTATTCGCTACAACAATTCTATAAAACGGTTGCTTCTTTTTACCTAGTCTAACTAAACGTAATCGTACTGCCAAACGACACCTCCTGTGCGTGCTTACACGTGCTGATACAAAAGAATTTAGTATAACGAGAATCCATAACACGGTCAATATTAAGAAATAAAGACGTCAAATAAATCAAGAAAGTAAAAATAAAATATCGTCCCGACTTAAAACAGAATCGCCTCTCCCTGCTTTTTGATGTGAGAGCACTTGATGAAACAACGCTTCTTTCTTTTTCTTTAATACCATCATTTTTTCTTCAATCGTATCGTGCATAATAAATCGATTCACAAATACGGTTTGTAACTGACCAATCCGGTGAGCTCTATCTGAAGCTTGCTCCTCTACCACAGGATTCCACCAGGGATCTAAATGAAAAACATAACTGGCTCTTGTAAGATTAAGCCCCATGCCACCCGTTTTAAGCGTCATAAAAAAAGCCAGGGGCGTTTCAGAATTTTGAAACGTATCCACCAATCCACGACGTTTGGCCATAGGCGTCTTACCATCCATGCGAATAAACTGTATGCCCTCTTGTACCAAAACAGGCATCAACAATTCCAAAAAAGCCCTAAACTGCGTAAACACAATGGCATGATAACCTTCTGCCTGAATTTCTTTTAATTTGTCCATCAAACAAATCACCTTAGGAGACATGACATCTAACGTCTTATCTAAGAGTGCAGGGGTTACACAAAGTTGACGCAAGCGCAAAATAGCCGTCAACGCAATCACACGCGCTCTAGATTCGGCCTTATCTTCGTAGGCCTGCTTAACGGTTTGGCGAACTTCGGACAACACCGCTTCATAGAGTTTCTTCTGAAGATCTGAGAGACCCAGCTCCACAATCGAATCCACTTTGGCAGGCAACTCTGGCAAAATTTCTTGCTTGGTCCGACGCAACACAAACGGACGGGATCTCATGAGCAACCGAGATTCGCCTCCCGACTTCACCATTGCCTGAAACGCATTGTAATCTCCCAACACTCCAGGAATAGCCAAATCCATAATCGAAAAAAATTCACCCACGTGATTTTCAAGAGGCGTACCTGTTAGACCCAGTTTAAATCGAGATTTCAAACGACGCACTGCAGCCGTCCGTGCAGCATAAATATTTTTAACCAGCTGAGCTTCATCAAAGACCACCACATCAAATTCAAAAGCTTCAAAACGATCAAAATGACGGCGCAGAAATTCATACGTCGTGAGCACCACATCCGGCGTTTCGAAATCCATTTCGACATCCTGCTGAATACAAAGTCCCACTTTAAAATCGGGACAAAAACTTTGAATTTCTCGTTGCCAATTAAAAACCAACCCTGGAGGAACCACAATTAAGAACGCATGAACCGCATTGGAAGAAACAGAAGATTTGACAGAGGCATGTGTAAACATTTCCTCCCTAATCCCCGCCAAAAATACTAGCGCCTGTATCGTTTTTCCTAGGCCCATATCATCCGCCAAAACCGATCCGAATTTATGAACATAATGAAACATCAGCCAATCATAGGCTTGTTTTTGATACGCCCGAAGCGTACCCGAGAACTGTTTGGGTAAGGGAATAGATTCTATTTTTTCAAAAGAAATAAGACTTGCAATCATTTGCTCATCTTGAGCAGAAAGTCGTAGAGTCACGCCATGTTGACGCAAATATAACCAGTCCAAAATCTGAAGTCTTGGTACACGAATAAAATCCCGTTTTGTGTTAGAAACAGACGTCGATTCCGCAGATTTTTGCCCAAAAATAATACGCAAAACAGCGAGTACTTCAGGATCTAAAAGTTGAATGCGATCTGCCAATTCAATCTTGCCATTTTGCGACAAAATATCCGCCAAAAATCCTTCCAAAACAGGCTGTTGCTCCTGATAAATTTCAGGACGAATCTCAAATCCATCCCCATCAGATCGCAAATCTAAAGTGACATCCCAACTTAATAACTCTACAGGCTTATCATCCATTAAGAATCTAATGCCATAAAGATCGCACAACCGCTGAAGCGTCGCAATGTGACGCATAGCATCAGCCTCTTCAACATAAAGCCCTACATCAGAAAAACGAGAAAAATAATCAATAGGAAAAGAAGACCAGGCCACAAAAAAAAGTCGGGCCTCTTTGCGAAAATCCACTTCAGAAACATACCAGCCATCTGAAAAAGCCATAAACTGAGACTTCGGCGTCTCTATAAATGCAAAAAACTTCTCTAAATAAGCACGCAATTCTATACGATTCTGAGCATCCTCCGGAATACCACTAAAATCCAACACCTCCAAATAATCCGAAAGCGCATCACGCTCAATCTCTAGAAGAGACCAACACAATGACAAAACCTCAGACCGTACACGTGCCATTTTTAGAGTAGAAGACAAGCCCGTTTGTTTAACCAAAAACTCCACCATGGTCGCATGAGGCCCCAAAACCCCTCCGTCAGACTGATATCCAATCCGAACCAAACGCTCTGAAGACAAATTGGTTTTATATAAAATAATAGAAGGATCCAAAGTACGAGACTGTACAGAAGCCGGCTGCCCATTAAGCATCAATGAACTTCCCGTTACCCACCCAGAAGGGGCCCCACCTGATAATGAATTAAAAAAGTCCAAAGGTATTTCAATAATTTGATCCAAAGCCGCCTGATTAGGCACCGCCCAAGAACCAATAAGCCCTGCCCCACCCGACGTAATTTTCATATCGGGACACACTTTATCCAAGTTCGCAAAATACTGCCAAACGTCCCAACCCACAGTATCCAATAAATACCCCAAGCGTCCTGAAGTCGGGTCAACCAACATCGATTCGCCCAAAAGAACCAATTGCGAAAAAACTGTTCCATTATAGTCAGCTATGCGAGAAATACTTACCTGATTTCCATTTTGACAGTCAAAACAGGTCTTGGAATACAACGTAAATGTAGGATCCCAATGCAATAATCGCTTTCCAGAAGAAAGCTGTACATAGATATTAAAAGAAAGATCCGATTCAAGTAAAAACTCAAGTAAATCAGGCTCAATAGATTCATAGGACAATGCTTTTCGCGCCAACGTACGCAACTCGTATGGTAATAACGAAGACGCAGAATTAAGTCGTTTCCCCTCGTAAAAACAAGAGAATCCCAAACGCTGAAATGCGCCCTTTTCTAAAACCAAATCAAGTTTAGGTGATGCTGTTGTCATGGCCAACCAACGATTGTAACCTTAACGCTCATGAGAGGCAACTCACATCACAAAATTATTACAGTCGTCACAGACAGAAACCCGTTCGTATCAGCCCAAGAAATCAACATTATGGCAGACTGGGCACACACCCTTTTACCTCCTCTTTTTAATTTACCCATCGAGCTCATCCCCAACATTACCGTTCAAAACACACTCTTAATTGTCACATTTGTGTTTGGACTAAGCTATCTTTTGGTCTCAGGACTCTCCCCCACCCTCGTACTCCAACTAGGCCTGCAAGCCGTCTTTTTTATACAAGCCATGTGCAGCAACAATCCAAGGCATCCCTTACATAGACCCCGTGATCAAGAACCCGCTCCTCCACCAACATTACAAGAAAATCTCATCACCTGCGGAAGTGCAGCCCTGATATCAGGAGCATTCGGCTTGGCCCTATATGGTCCACAGGAAGCCCTAAGAGTCAGCATAAACATACTCAAAAACACCCTGACCCCTCTTCCTTTAACCCAACTCCTTCAAAAAAAAGCGATCCATTATTTTCATCCACAAACAATACGAGCATTCCCTTTTATTTTCCCTATTTACGAAGTTGGCTCCGCAGGAATAGCCCTATTGAGCACATTTTTCTATAATCCATGTAGCACTTTCGACCTAACCCATCTACGCGAATTAAAATTACAATACCATCCAGACAAAGGCGGCAATCAAGAAGACTTTATAGAATTCGGAAAGTGCCTAGAATATCTAAAACGCAAATGATATTCTCACCTATATGAAAAAAACACTTTATGAGCTAGCCGCGACCTGCCAAAAAACACCTCGCCCACCCGTGTGGATGATGCGCCAAGCTGGCCGCTATCTACCGGAATACCGACAAATCAGAGAAAAATACAGCTTTATCGAAATGATTAAAACGCCCAAAATCGCCGCAGAAATAACGCTACAACCCATACACCGATTCGGCATGGACGCCGCCATTTTATTCTCAGACATTCTCGTCACCGCAGAAGCACTCGGATGTCATGTCGACATCATCGAAAAAAAAGGGCCTATCATCACCCCTCCTATTCGTACCCGCGCAGATGTCGATACACTAAACACAGTCAACACCACTAAAAAATTAACCTACGTCCTAGAAGCCATCGATCTCCTCACCCCTCAAGTAACCGCATTAAACATCCCCCTCATCGGCTTCGCAGGCGCTCCGTTTACTGTTGCTTCCTACATGATTGAAGGTCAATCATCACCCGACCTCAAACTCACCAAACAACTTATGACCCAGGACCCAAGTACCCTGCATGCACTATTAGAAAAATTAACAAACGTCACCATCGATTACCTCAACGCCCAACTTAAAGCCGGCGTCAAAGCTCTCCAAATTTTCGACACCTGGGCAGGCCATCTCTCCTACACAGATTTCGAAACATACTCTTCGACTTACATCCAAAAAATTATCCAGAATTTAAACAACCCCAACAACTGTCCCATCACCGTCTTCGCCAAAAACACCACAACATTCGCACCCTTACTCACCACAACAGGCGCCAACGTCATCAGCGTCGACTGGCAAACCAATCTCAAAACCCTCAAAAATATCGTCCCCCAAAACATGGCCATACAAGGCAATCTAGACCCCTATTTACTCTTCGCTCCAGACGACATACTCACCCAACGCGTCGATGCGATTCTCAACACAATGCAAGATCGACCTGGCTATATTTTCAACCTAGGTCACGGCCTCATGCCCGACATCAATCCCGAAAAAGTGGCATTGGTGGTAAATAGAGTCCAAGCCTTTCATCATTAAAAATGGTAAAAATTTATAGACAAATGATTTACAACTACCTATCGACTCAAGAGTTCTAGAAGTAACTCTTTAGAGACACTATCAATCGTATTCGCTCATTTACTCCTTTGCGCAAACTATCTATATTCTTCGGCGTCATCACACTTTTTTTAAAAGATCCCAGCTTAGAATAAGCAAGAGTATGAAGCGTTTTTTGCAAAACTTCACAAAGAATAGCCTCTGAGAAAAAAAACTTCTGAAAACGTTCCTTCCACCCAATAATTGTACGTATAGTATCCCTTTGAACCAAAGGAACAGGCAAAGAATCAGACCCTCGTATAAAAGTATCTATCATATAAACTCATACAGATTACTAATGAAAAATAACCCTCCCCAGCCCCTCCCAAGATAGGGCTGTCCGCTATTAAAAGAAAATTTCTATAGAAATTAAGCATAAATTTCACGCTATTCGATCTATACATACCAAATCTGGTGGGCCATACCTCATACTCACCCTCCAAACGTCGTGATCTGCGCCCCCTTTAGGGGGTTGGGGGGCTTTCTATTAAACTAGCTCCCGACTCACGACTTCAGACACGCAATCACGGCAACTCTTCAACAAAATCCAAATCCCGGTGAAACGTCTCTGACAACATAAGAACCGAAACTGAAGACAAGATAAAGACAACCACCCCCAACCAAAACGTCGCTTGTAACAAACTCATATAGGATTTAAAAAACGTCATCACAAACGTCAACAGCACCACCGAACCCCGCACAAAATTGGGCACCGTCGTCGCCACAGTGGCTCTAAAATTGGTCCCGAATTGCTCCGCCGCTACAGTAATAAATAGCGCCCAATACCCCGCAAAAATCCCCATCACAAAACAGATCCAATAAAACTGCTCCGCACTCACACCAAAAGACTTTAGCAACACACAAATACTGGCAAACATCATCACCATAAATCCAAGCATCACCTTACGCCGATTCTGAAACCACTGACTCAAAGACCCGCTTAGAAAATCGCCCACCGCTAGTCCCAAATAACAATATAAAATTGCATTCACTGCCGACACCTCACCATTTACATGCAAAACAGCTGCAAACTCCGGAGCAAACATCACAATAATCCCCACCATGTACCACAACGGCACTCCCACTAAAATACACAAAATATACCGATAAAATAAATCTTTATACCGAAACAATAATAAGAAATTACCGCGTTTCACTGACGCATTTTTTCGCATTTTATCAAATAACCCAGACTCGTACGCGCCCACTCTCATCACCAACAACGCAAGCCCCAATGCCCCACCTACAAAATAATTCATCTGCCAACTCACCCGATTGGCCATAAACGCAGCTCCTACGGCACCTAAAACACCCACAGTCGCCACAATCATCACGCCATAGCCACGATGCTTCTTAGAAAGTGTTTCGGCCACAAGCGTCACCCCAGCACCCAATTCTCCTGCAAGACCTATTCCGGCTAAAAACCGACACACGGCATACCAAGGAACTGTCGTCACAAATCCATTGGCTATGTTGGCCAGAGAATACAAACAAATGGACCCAAACAACACGGAAACGCGTCCCTTTTTATCACCCAAAACGCCCCACAAAATCCCACCCAACAACATGCCCAACATTTGCATATTCAACAAATGAACCCCACTTTCTAAAAGTGCAGGCCCTGACAACCCTAATCCCACCAAACTTTTAACACGTAACATACCAAACAAAACCAAATCGTAAATATCTACAAAATATCCGAGCGCCGCAACAACGACCAAGATATTAAAGCTATTTTTTAACGTTTTAAAAAAAGACATAAACCGCCCCCCTATACCCACTCTCGTGGTGAACTTAAGACATCCATCAAAACTTTTTCGCGCGCATCTACAGGCACTAGCCCACCATAAGGCCACTGCACCACAGAAGGCAACGACATAAAAATACTCTCGACACGTCCCTGTGTTTGAAGACCAAATTTTGTGCCCCGATCATAAAGCAAATTAAATTCGACATATCGTCCCCGTCTATAGAGCTGCCACTCGCGAGCTCTTTCTGAATAAGTGAGATCTTTGCGACGTTGGACAATAGGAATATACGCTTCTATAAACGCCTGAGAACACCGTTTCGAAAACGTTTGAAGTACAGCAGAATCACGATCTCTTAAATAATCAAAAAATATACCACCAACACCGCGTGTTTCTTGACGATGCGGCAAATAAAAATAGGCATCACACTGCGATTTAAAGTGAGGATAAAAAGCCAGTTCAGTTTCATCACACGCCGCTTTGTGGCAGGCATGAAAATGAACGGCATCTTCTTCAAATAAATAATACGGCGTTAAATCAGCACCCCCTCCAAACCACCACACAGACCGGTCCGGAAAAACCAATTCAAAATACCGATAATTGGCATGGGTAGTGGGCACCATCGGATTACGCGGATGAATGACCAAACTCACACCCGTTGCAAAAAACTGTGCCTCTTCTAAGCCTTCACTTGAAAGGCCCTGCCCAAGCAATAACTGCTTAAACATATCTATAGACGAATCAGAAATCGAGCCAAAAACAGCCGATGTATTGACTCCGGCTTTTTCAAAAACAGAACCATTTTCCAAAACACGACTCAGTCCACCCCCACCCTCAGGACGTACCCAAGAGTCGGAGATAAACTGTTTTGTATCTTCACCTTCTAACGCATTACAAATCGCGTTTTGCGCATGCTCCACCTGTGCTTGCATCGTTGCACAGAGAGGATCAAACGGCATCCGCATAATTAATAGGTCAGCTTAACTGAACCGCCTAGAATCATACACTGACATCCCAAACGACGATTGCCTTCCATACCCAAATCTTCTTCTTCTTGATTACGCACAGAAAGATTTTCCATACCTTCTAGTACTTCTACTTCACATGTTCCACACACACCATTGCTACAGCCAATGGGAACGCCGGCTTCTTCGATAAAATTAACGATTTTTTCACCATTAGGTATTTCTATCGTATCGTCGTTCAAAATAATCTGTGCCATGTCTATCTCCTGTTTTTATGAGTTTGCTTTTTCAAAATCGCGCATGAAATCTATCAAGGCTTTAACACTTTCAATTGGCAAAGCATTATACGTGGAAGCACGTAAACCGCCAATAAGCCGATGACCTTTAATCCCCACAATCCCTACTTTCTGTGCTTCAGAAACAAACTTAGATTCCAATGCGTCGTTGTCACCTTGAATACGAAAAACAATATTCATGAGTGAACGCGCATCTTCTCGAACCGGACAATAAAAGAAAGCACTTTGGTCAATCGCATCATATAACAATGTGGCTTTTGCCTGATTAGCCACAGCCATTGCAGCAAGACCACCCTGAGACCGAATCCATTTCAAAACCAACCCAACCATGTAAACTCCAAATGTCGGAATCGTATTATAAAGCGAATGATTTTCTGCATGGGTACGATACTGCAACATCGTTGGAACAGACGTGTCACAACGCTCTAACAAGTCTTTGCGAATAATCACAAGCGTCACCCCAGAAGGTCCTGCATTTTTTTGTGCCCCAGCAAAAATCAATCCAAATTTAGAAACATCCAAAGGACGAGACAAAATATCAGACGACATGTCGGCGACCAGAGGCACCAAACCAGTATCTGGAAATTCATGGAATTGGCTACCATAAATCGTATTGTTAGACGTGAGATACGCAAACGACGCATTGCGATCAAAATCACTTTCGCTAACGGATGGAATATACCGAAACTGTCCCGCTTCACTCGTCGCCACCACACGTACTTCACCAAAACGCTTCATTTCTTTAACTGCTTTTTGCGTCCAGTTTCCTGTCAACACCACATCCATAGGCCGATCTTTCAAAGCCAAGTTTTGAGGTACCATAGAAAACTGTAAACTAGCGCCGCCTTGCAAAAACAACACACTATAGTCGTCTGAAATACCAAGCAACTGGCGCAAATTGGTTTCTGTTTCTGCCAATAGATCTTCGAACAATTTAGACCGATGACTCATTTCCAAAATTGACATGCCAGAATGACGAAAATTCACAAACTCCGCTTGTGCTTCCAACAAAACAGACTCCGGCAAAACCGCCGGCCCCGCATTAAAATTATGACAACGCCCTTTTAGCATGTACTTACTCCTTTATTTATATTACTCAACCGTCACCACACGAATAGAATTAATCCCATTGGAAATACCAATCGGAATACCCGCTGTTACAACCAATACGTCTTTTGCTTTCACAAGACCCGTTACTTTCGCTTGCTCAATGGCCACATGAATCATCTCCGTCCAACGATGAATATCATTAAATTTACGCGGCAACATCAACGGGATAACACCCCGATAAAGCGACATGCGCTTACACACTAGCTCATCATCCGTAGGCGAAATAATAGGGAAACTTGAATTGAGCTTCGACGCAATGAGTGGTGTATTGCCAGAACTCGTAAACGCCAAAATAGCTGTCGCATGATTCTCTTCAGCAATTTGATCCGCCGCTTTACAAATCGATGTTGCTTGTGACGAATGTACGAAAGAAATTTTGACACCCTCTTCTTGTTTTTGATGCATCATATCTTCATCGGCAGCCATACAAATCTCACGCATCGTACGGGCCACTTCCACCGGATTAATCCCTACAGCCGTTTCACCAGACAACATCACCGCATCGCACCGATCATAAATCGCATTGGCCACATCCGAAACTTCCGCACGTGTTGCCGAAGACGACGTGATCATACTTTCCAACATCTGAGTAGCAACGATAACAGGCTTAATCAATCGGTTGGATTCCCGAATAATAAGCTTCTGCACACGAGGCACATTTTGCACCCCGATCTCAACGCCCAAATCACCCCGCGCAACCATGACTGCATCGGATTTTTCAATAATGGATATTACATGATCCACAGCCAATTGGCGTTCTATTTTAGAAATAATTTTAATATTTTTTCCACCTAGAGAGTCCAAATACTTTCTAAGTAAATCAACATCTTCTGAATTAGAAACAAACGAAAGCGCAATGTAATCTACCCCCGCTTCTACCCCCACTTTGGCATCGGCATAATCTTTTTCTGTCACAGGCGAAAGACTGATTTGCGTAATCGGTAAGTTAACACCTTTACGATTAGACAACACCCCGCCCTGCAATACTTTACAGGTCACCGCTCTGCCTTCTTTTGAGTTGACCCTCATCCTAATTTTACCGTCATTTATATAGAGTGGGTCTCCCACTTGTACATCATCCACAAATCCTGGATAACTTGCAGACACACGGGTCGCGTCCCCCAAGACTTTCTCAGCCGTAATCGTAAACATCTGGCCCGTTTTAACTTTAACTTGTTCTTCTTTGAATTCCCCAATACGAATTTTAGGTCCCTGCAGATCCAAAAAAATTCCCACTGGTCTGTCCATTTTGTCGGCTACATCACGTACCAAATACACCAAATCCCGAATCGGCTCAGAACTCACACAATGAGACGCATTAATTCGAAAAACATCTACCCCGGCCTGTATCAATGCCTTTACAGTAGTGGGTGTATTAGACGCTGGTCCCAATGTCGCTATAATTTTTGTACGCTTCGCAAATAATTGAGCTTTATTCATCTACACTCCTAGCTTTTTCAAAAAGCTTTCTGAATTAGAAATAAATCTAAAATCGTGACCGCAATCATCGCCTCAACCACCGGAATTGCGCGTGGACAAATACACGGATCATGTCGACCATGCACCTGAATATCTTGGTCAGCACCAAAACGATCTACTGTTTTTTGCAAAACCGTAATCGAAGACGGCGGCTTCAAAGCCAAGCGCATAGTAATATCTTCCCCAGTAGAAATACCCCCCAAAGACCCACCCGCATGATTGGTCTTTGTCCGAACCCGATCCCCTTCTTGATAAAACGCATCGTTGTTTTCAGAACCCCGTAACTGAGTCGCTGCAAAGCCATCCCCAAACTCTATACCTTTGACAGTGCCAATAGACAAAAGCGCGTGGCCTAGCATTGCATGTAATTTGTCAAAACACGGATCGCCCAATCCAACCGGACAACCCATCACGACCGCTTCAACAACACCACCAATAGAATCCCCTTGGCCGCGCAAGTCTTTAATAAGCGCTTCCATTTCTACTGCTTTTTTTGCATCAGGGCACCGCACAATATTAGACTCAATCACGTCATAATCAATCGTCTCAGCAACAATATTACCGACCGATTTGGTATACGC
This sequence comes from Candidatus Margulisiibacteriota bacterium, assembly GCA_009691415.1. Classification (GTDB taxonomy): domain Bacteria; phylum Margulisbacteria; class Marinamargulisbacteria; order SXXA01; family SICP01; genus SICP01. Next base: position 2,751 of record SICP01000030.1, on the reverse strand, counting down.
AACAATACGAATACCTAACGTTTCTAAATATTTTTTAGCCACGGCTCCAGCCGCAACACGACACGCTGTCTCACGTCCCGAAGAGCGTCCTCCACCCCGATAATCTCGGATTCCAAACTTTTCCTGATACGTATAATCCGCATGTCCTGGACGAAATTTGTCTTTAATTTCCCCATAATCTTTAGAGCGTTGGTCTTCATTGCGAATCATCATCGCAAGCGGGGCACCTGTCGTCTTACCTTCAAAAACACCCGACAGAATCTCAACAATATCCCCTTCTTTACGAGGCGTTGTCACGGCACTCTGACCAGGCTTACGCCGATCTAATTCTTTTTGAATATCCGAAACGTCCAAGTCTAAAAGCGGCGGCACACCATCCAAAACGACACCAATAGCAGGCCCGTGACTTTCGCCAAACGTCATAAGTTTAAATAATGTACCAAAAGAATTTCCGGGCATATGATTTTAAAGTACCATCAAACATCAAAAAAATAAACGAAAGCTAAGTCGTCTCCCGCCCACGAGCCATTACTATTTTCCCCGTCCGAACAATTTCTAAAATCTCAAACTCGGACAACATCTCTACCATCGCATCCAATTTCTCAGTCCCGCCCGTCACCTGCACAATCACAGAATCATGGGTAATATCTACCGTCTGAGCCTTAAAATGACGCACAACTGTCAATAAATCATTGCGTCTCTCTTGATCAACAGCAATTTTAATAAGAGCCAATTCCACTTCAACAGCATGCGAATCTTGATGCTCACACGCATGAATAACGTCTACTAATTTACCTACTTGCTTCACAATTTGCTCTAACATCGTCGGATCACCCTGAGCCGTAATCGTCATACGAGAAAAACGCCCATCTAATGTTGAAGACACCACCAAAGACTCGACATTAAACCCACGCCGAGAAAATACCAACGCAATACGCAACAAAACACCCGGTTTATTCGCTACGAGCAAACTAACCGTATGAATATCCTGACGATCTTTATTTTCTAAAAATGGATCTGGCATGATTAAGTACTCCCTACCGGCTTCGCCAATTTAGTTTTAGGCGGCGAAATAATCATATCTGTCGACGCGCCACCCGCAGGAATCATCGGGAATACATTATCTTCTTTTACAACTTCTGCATGAATAATGCACGGCCCTTCGTTGTAAGCCAAAGCCCTAGCCAACACTTTTTTAACATCCGCCGGACGCTTAATCCGAAAACCCTTTACGCCATAAGCCTCCCCCAATTTCACAAAATCGGGATTACCCACCATATCTACCCCAGAAAAGCGTTCATCATAAAACAGCTCTTGCCACTGACGCACCATACCCAAATATTTATTATCCAAGATTAAAATCTTAATCGGCAATTTATGAATAGCCGCGGTCGCTAGTTCAAAAGCCGTCATCTGAAATCCACCGTCACCTACAATCGCAACAACCAAATCTTTAGGCTTACCAAATTGTGCCCCAATCGCCGCAGGAAATCCAAAGCCCATCGTCCCAGCACCACCGGAAGACAGCCAGCGATCTGGTTTATCAAATTTGTAAAACTGTGCAGCCCACATCTGATGCTGACCGACATCCGTCGTCACAATCGCTTTACCCTTGGTCAATTTATACATTTCATCAATAACATGCTGTGCTTTCAACCCACCATGTAGTTTGTATGTTAGCGGATACTTCTTCTTGAACCCCGCCACTTCCGCAAGCCATGCTTTCGTATCTAATTTCCCAACATGCTTCAACAATTCTTCTAAGACCAATTTAGCATCACCGACAACACTCACATCAGGCGTCAAAATTTTATTGATTTCAGCAGGATCAATATCAATATGTAATTTTTTAGCACTAGGACAAAAACGTTCAATCTTAGCGGGCGTAATCCGGTCATCCCAACGCGATCCAATCGACATAATCAAATCACAATTGGACACTGCCATATTGGCATAAGCCGTCCCATGCATCCCTAAAAATCCAAGTGCATTCGCATGCGTCTCAGGAAAAATACCCATACCCAAAATCGTCGTCGTAACAGGCGCCCCCAGCGTTTCTGCCAATTTAATAACTACCGCACTCGCACCCGAAATCACAGCCCCATGCCCAACCAATAACAACGGCTTCTTAGATCCCATAATAATCTCAGCCATCGCCTTAATTTTCTTAGGGTCACCATATGTTGCAAACGTATAACCTGGCAAATCCATTTCAGTAGATGCCAAATCGGCATCACAGTCACCACTCGTTACATCTTTAGGCAAGTCAATAACAACAGGCCCGGGACGTCCTGTAGACGCAATATAAAACGATTCCTCCACAACACGTGGGATATCATTGGGATCTTTAACCAAATAACTATGTTTCACAATGGGTGCTGTAATACCAAACACATCCGCTTCTTGAAACGCATCCTTACCCAAAGCAGGAGTAATCGTTTGCCCCGTCAAAACAATCATCGGAACAGAGTCCATCATTGCAGTTAAAATACCCGTAATCGTATTCGTCGCGCCAGGGCCGCTCGTAACCAGCACAACACCCGGCTTACCAGTTGCACGCGCATACCCGTCGGCCATATGTGTAGCACCTTGTTCGTGCCGCACGAGAATAAATTTGATCTTGGTGTCTACCAAAGCATCAAAAATTGGGATGGCCGCACCACCCGGATAACCAAAGATATACTCAACACCCTTCTTTTCTAAACACTCAATCAGAGCCTGCGCCCCATTTACTATTTTTTTTGCCATTTT
>SICP01000029.1 GCA_009691415.1 Candidatus Margulisiibacteriota bacterium | reverse complement strand
ATCCCTTGAAACAGCGTTGAATGCCCACCCGTTGCGGAAAAACGCTTTAAACGATAATGTACACAGCCGTAATAAAAAAGCCCAAGCACAAGGCCAATAAGAGGTGAATAGGCAAGGGTGGTTTCTGAAAAAACAAGCCAAATAATGACTGCCGGCGCAATCCCAAAACACACAAAATCTGCGCGTGAATCTAGCTTAGCGCCGAGTTCTGATTCAACCTGTAACTTTCTAGCTACACTGCCATCAATACCATCTAAAAAAATACTAATCAGAACCAACATGACGGCACGGGATAAGTGGTCTTGATAAGCAGAAACAACTGCAAAAACCCCAACCAAAAGATTGCCCGTAGAGATGGCATTGGGAATCAATTTCTTAAGAGAGTATTTGGCTTTTGACACATCCCCATTGGCTTTTTCTAAAAGTAATTGCCAGAAAAATTTCGCTAAATAATCTAAAAGAGACCATATCGTAACAACCACTGTTAACGTAATAAGCGCGTGTATAATCCAGAGTGGCCAAGACAAAACCCAAAGCTGAACCTGGCGGAGTGGGTATAAATAAAAAGGGATTTTATGTCCAAGCGGCACCTTGATACGGGCAAGCAAAATACCACATACCGGAAACGTAATCGCGGTCTTAATTTTGCCCGATAAGTTGGCAGAAATGATATGACCCTTTTTAGCAGACACAACCCGCAAGGCCATGATCGCAAATTCCCGAGCCAAAATAATAAACACCGGAAACGATGAAATAGCTTTCATTTCTAAGAGAGGCAAGAAAAGTAAAACGAGTATTTTATCCGCAAGAGGATCGAGTACTTTACCTGTATCAGAAACAATATTAAATCGACGCGCGACCCAGCCATCTAAATAGTCGGTTGCACAGACGATGATAAACAGTACGATAATCCAAAGCTGAGAAAAAACACTACGAAAAGGGGTTACCCAGAAGATAAATACAACACCCAAAATACGCATGAGCGTAATAATATTGGCAAGCTGACTACGGTCAGCAAATGAATCTTCTCTATAAGACATAAGCGTTACTTCAATATCTTATTAAATAGCGGTTAAATCAAGCTGAATTTGTTTGATAAGCGCCTCTGGACCTGTAAAAACCATCTCTCCTCGAATTTTTTTGGTTAAAAAAACAGCCAAGTTTTTTCCGTATAGTGGCTGATTAAATCCAGGAATATGTACCTCCACTACAACCTCATGTTCTCCAAATGTTGGTTTCTTTCCAATATAAATAATAGCGGGACGCGATTCTTTTTTAATTAAAACGGTGCCGGCATAAACCCCTAATTGAGGAACAAGTTTATGCGTGGGAAGTTGAAGGTTTGCTGTAGGAAATCCCAATTTTTTCCCGCGTCCTTCACCGTGTACTACTGGGCCCATAATTAAATAGGGATGTCCCAATAATGCAATAGCCTGATCAAATGGACCCTCCAACAAATAAGTGCGGATATCGGAACTTTTTACAACTTGACCATTGTATGAAAGGGGAGAAATCTGAACGGTTTCAATACCATGACGGCTTGCCCAATTTTCCAAGAAAGCAAAATCTCCCTTTCCGCCTGCACCAAATCGATAATCATAGCCCACAATAATTTTCGTTGGAGCTAGACGATTATAAATAACCGTTTCTAAAAAGACAGTAGGCTCTAGCTGTGAGACTTCTTTCGTAAAGGGTAAATGAATGACCTGAGGAAAAAGATGGCGAAGTTCTTGTAGGGTAGATAAGATTTTCAAAGACGTTTTTTTGCCCAGTACCAAAGCCGGGTGAGGGCTCAGTGTTAGGATTGCCTGACACTGAGAAGCAATGGCCATATGACCCCGATGTAAGCCATCAAAGACACCTAGGCCTAATGTATGAATAGGGGTTTTTGGCACACCAAATAATGTGATCTCAGGGGCACTCATAAAAACACTTTGATTCAATCGCTTCTGGTGTAAGAGATGCATACTCTAAAGCTTGATCACAGGAGTACGATCCACTGGATAAACGACGTAATGCAGTAAGATGTGCAACGGTGCCAATAGCGATAGCCACGTCCTTGGCTAACTGACGAACGTAGGTGCCTTTTGAGCACCAGACCGTAAACCAAACCAAGGGTGTTTGACCAACAATAATTTGATCAATACGTAACTCATAAATATGAATCGCATGGGATTTCACTTCTGTTTCAATACCTTTTCGAGCCAATTTATAAAGCCGGACCCCTTTCACTTTTTTAGCAGAAAAGGCAGGGGGGAATTGTTGCAAATCCCCTTTGAATTGAGATAGAACAGACTCTAATCGATCTCGAATTTCATCTTTTGTAGAAGAAGAAAACGTATCATCTGTTGAAAGAATAGTCCCTTCATGATCCAGCGTATCTGTTTCAACACCAAGTACCATGCATGCAGAATATACTTTGGGTAAATCCTGAAATAATTGTATTTGGCGCGTATAGTTACGACCCATGGCCAGAATTAAAAGCCCAGAGGCAAACGGATCCAATGTGCCTGCATGCCCAACCCGTTTAATGCCCGTTAATGCCCGAACACGACCTACAACCCGAAAAGACGAAATACCAGGAGGTTTATCTACCAATAAAAAACCATCTGGCATAGGATCTAGGCCACATAAAAATTAGGATCAGGCAAAACATCTTCAAGTTTTTTGCACATCTGTTCCATAGTTTCTTTTAACAGCCCCTCGACGATAATTCCTGAGGCTCTATGATGGCCACCGCCACCAAATAACGCAGCAAATTTTGAAACGCTAAACGTAGATTTGGATCGCAAACTCACCTTGATAGAGCCATTTTCCATCTCTCGAAATACCAATGCAACTTGAATGCCCGATAATTTCCGAATAAATTCAATCAGCTTAATATCGCCTTCGCGCACTTCTTTTGGAACGCTTGTAAACGCATAATCCTTTCGGACTTGAAGACGTTCTAAACCCACGCGAAGCGTGTCATAAGATGCTTGAGAATAGCTTTCGTACATCTGTTCTGTAACATAATGTGCGCGTGCATTAGCTTCAACCAGTTGGGCACAAACACGAAAGGTTTGAGGCGAGACATTGGTATTGGTGAAACATCCGGTGTCAAATAAGATAGCCGCATAAAGGCACATTGCGATATCAGGCGTAATCGTCCATTTAAGTTCAGAAAAAATCAGGAAAGACAGTTCACCAACAGACGAAATATCTTCAACCAAATTCACATTTCCAAAAAAAGTATTATCAGTATGGTGATCGATATTAATCACAGTCATGTTATTTAAATCTAGCTTAAGAGAGTCGATATTTTTTACGCGTAAAAGAGTAGAGCAATCTAAAACCAAAAGCGTATCAAAGTCTTTAAACTTGGGTGGATTTTTTTGTACTGCAGAAAGTCCGGGTAGAAAATCAAATTGGTTATAAAGCGTATCGGCTACAAAAATATAGGAAGAAATACCTTGGGCGGTGAGTTGGTGCGACCAAGAAAGCGCAGACCCAATAGCGTCTAAATCAGGTTGTTGGTGCGTCAAAATCAAGACGCGGGAGGCATTTAATAGATGGTGATTTAAATCTTGGAGATTCCGATGATCACTCATGGCCAAGTTGATGCAATTTTTTAAGAATTTCGGTGCCTTTCTCAAGTGAATCGTCAAAGCAAAACCGTAGGTTAGGTACTTTTTTAGTCTCAAGTACTTTGCCTAATTCATAGCGGATAAATTTGCATGCGATTTTTAATCGCTTGAGTGTTAATTCTTTAGCCGCATCATCTCCAATTTGGCTGTAATGAATCCAGGCATGTTCTAAATCAGGGGATACTCGAACACGGGTAATACTAATAAACCCAATATGGGGATCATTAATACGACGATGCAAAATATCAGCAATTTCTTTTTGTATTAAAGTTGAAAGACGATCTATGCGAGACACTTAAGCCAGTTTCTGAGCGTGCTTTTCTTGCCTAGTCAAACAGACAACTATATCGCCCTCAGCAAGACCATTAAAATCGTGTAAAACAAGCCCACATTCAAATCCTGAAGCAACTTCTTTAACATCTTCCTTAAAGCGTTTCAAAGACTCAATCTTGCCACGATAAATCTCTATTTTGTCGCGTAATACATACGCCATATTATTGCGTATCACTTTGCCAGAAAGAACATAAGATCCTGCAATAACACCCACCTTCGAAAATTTAAAAAGCTGACGGACTTCAATTCGAGCTGTCTCCACTTCTTCAAACTCAGGCTTGAAAAGACCCTGAATAGATTTCTTAATATCATCCATAATTTCATAAATAATATCGTAGGTCTTAATTTCAACATCTTCATCAAGCGCAATCTTAGCTGCTTCAGGACGTAACTCAACATGAAATCCAATAATAATGGCAGAAGACGCAACCGCTAACATAATATCGTTTTCGTTGACTTCTCCGGTTGCTGCGTGAATCACCCGAACAGAAACTTTATCGGAAACAATGTGATTAATAGAAGCGACGATCGCTTCCAAAGAACCATGTACATCCGCTTTAACAATTAAGTTCAGGGTCTGCACTTCACCTTCTTGAATCTGTTGAGACAAAGAGGACAGCGAGACATGTTTGACACGAGAAGCGTAGGTCTCAGATAATCTTTCTTCTGCTAACTCTTTACAGGCTTTTTCATTTTCACAGACTTCTAAAAGGCTACCGGGGCTAGGTACTTCCGAAACGCCTAAAATTTCAACCGGCGTACCTGGAAGAACTTCCGTGACCACATCACCATGATCATTAATTAACGCGCGAACTTTGCCATAAGTATGACCAATCACGAAATGGTCACCCACTCGCAATGTACCCGTCTTAACAAGAATAGTAGCAATAGGTCCTTTTTTGCGGGACAATTTTGCCTCAATAACCACGCCTTTGGCAAGACGATCCACGCTGGTTTTGAGTTCTAACATATCTGCAACCAAGATCACCATCTCAAGGAGGGTATCAATGCCTTGGTTTTGTTTGGCAGAAATAGGAACCATAATGGTTTTGCCACCCCATTCTTCTGCAACAAGTTCATGCTCTGTCAGTTGTTGTTTAACACGTTCAATATCGGCATCAGGTTTATCTATTTTATTAATCGCAACAATGATGGGCACTTCGGCCGCTTTAGCGTGATCAATAGCTTCTATCGTTTGCGGTTTTAATCCTTCGTCTGCAGCAACAACCAAAATAACAATATCAGTCACTTGTGCGCCACGTGCTCTCAAGGCAGTGAACGCCTCGTGTCCAGGTGTATCCAGAAACGTCAATTTTTTACCAGAAACATCTACTTGGTAGGCCCCAATATGCTGGGTAATTCCACCCGATTCTGTATCTATGATATTGGATTTTCTGATCGTATCAAGCAACATGGTTTTGCCATGATCGACGTGACCCATAATCGTAATAACCGGAGGACGCTCTACCTGACCTGCCTCATTGCCATCTGCATTCACCATTTCATGAATATGTTCACGAAGCGTGCGTGCTGTTGAGGCTATTTCAGTATCAGAACTTTCCAGAATAACATTGAAATCAGAAGCAAGATCATGCAGGGTTTGCAAATCAAGATTAGAGTTGAGATTAACCAATAAGCCACGTTTGAGAGTAGCCCTCATAACATCACCCAAACTTACCTTAATGAGATCACAAAGTTCCTGAACGGTTAAAAAATCGCCATCAAAAGTAATAATTCGAACTTCTGCGGCTTTATCTTCAGGCGTTTCACCCTTAAAAAGGGCTTGCACTTGGTCAACAACAACGGATGAAAGTTTAGTATTGGGAGACTTAACTTTAATATCTACATCAGCAAGAAACCGAATGAGTTCTTTTGGAGATGTTCCCAGATTTTTAGCTAAATCAAAAACTTTCACAATTAGGATCCTCTTAACAAATTAGCGCTTGTTATTATAGTAAGCTTTTAAATGCTCAACCTGATCAGGAGTTAGAATACTCCGAATAGTGCTGATCTCAACATTTACTTTTTTTGCCTCTTCAATCAAATCTTTGGTTTTTATCTTAAGAAGTTTGGCAAGTTCTGACACTTTTAGTCCAGCGTCTTCTTCCTCGGGCTCTGGCGCCAGCTTAAAATGGGTGGCTATAGGTTCTGGCTTTGCTGCCACTTCCTCTTTTATCTTCTCTTTTTCGAGCTGAACTTTTCCCATTAAAGAAAGGCGTGCCTGCCCCATAATTTCAGCTTCTCGTGGTGCAAAATCAGTTTCGCTTAAAATATCTAATTTCCAATCAGTTAACTTCACGGAAAGACGAACATTAATCCCATTCTTACCGATAGCAAGAGAAAGCTGATCATTGGGAACTACTACTACAGCCGATTTATTGACATCATCTTTGATAATGACGCGGCTAATTTTTGCAGGTTTCAACGCATTGGCAATAAATGTGGCAGGATTTGTGTCCCACTCCAACACATCAATTTTCTCATTGCCCAATTCTCTAATAATCGATTGAATCCGGCTGCCCATATGGCCAACGCAAGTGCCCACTGCACCAATTGACGGGTTATTTGTTTTGACCGCAATCTTGGAACGTTGTCCCGGTTCTCTTGCAATGCTCATGATTTCAATAATGCCATCTTGAATTTCAGGAATTTCAAGCTCAAATAACTTCTTCAAAAATCCAGGATGGGTACGCGAAATCTGAATGAATGTGCCCCGAGAATTTTTATCAACACCCACAACATACACCCGAATTTTTTCTTTTGTTTGAAAAAGTTCTCCAGGAATTTGATCGCGGCTAAATAAAATCGCTTCGACACGCCCCAAATTAATAAGATAATTTCTATTCTCAACACGCTGAACAGTACCTGTAATAATCGTATCGATCTTCTCTTGGAACTCGTCAAAAATAACCGTTTTTTCAGCTTCGCGAATACGTTGGATAATTACTTGCTTAGCTGTCTGTGCGGCAATTCGTCCAAAGTCTGATGGAGTGACATCAAATAAAACTTCGCCGCCAATCTTCGCCTCACTATCAACAACCTTCGCTTCTTTAAGAGAGATTTCCATGTCTGGATTTTCTGGCGCAGCGACGACAAGTTTGTGATGATAAATTTTAGCTTCACCAGAAAGAGGATCTAGGTGTGCGTTTAAAATGGTTTCGTCATGAAATTTTCGTCTGCATGCTGAAACAAGCGCCTGTTCAATCGCCGAGATAATGACAGAACGAGAAATGCCACGCTCAGACTCAATTTGAGCTAAGACCTGGTTAAAGTTGTCAATTATAATCATCTGAATTCCTCAAAAGTTTTGAAACATGTTAATGCGAATTTTAGTCCATATATACCAAAAAAGCGGGAACCCCCCACTTTTCAAGAAGTGTCTAAAAACAGGTTCGGATACTAGCAGTCTCTCCCTCTATCCGTCAAGTAAGCCTTGACCCCGTACACGTCAATACGCAATTCTATGATCACGAATAAGATGGAGGATAAAGCATGATAGTAGTGACCGGTGGGGCAGGTTTTATTGGAAGTGCTTTTGTGTGGAAATGCAACAAAGAAGGGCTTAGGGATATTCTCGTTGTAGATACATTAAAAACATCGGAGAAATGGCGCAACCTAGTAGGTCTATCTTACGCTGACTACATTCATAAAGATGTCTTTATAGAAAGGTTGATTGACGGAGACTATGACGCATCAGACATAGAGGCAATCATACACATGGGAGCATGTTCAGCAACCACAGAGACGGATGCAGATTACCTCATGGAAAATAATTATCGATACACACAAATTCTGGCAGAGTGGTGCGTGGAAAATGACGTTAGATTTATTTATGCAAGTAGTGCCGCAACATACGGTAATGGCGAAAACGGATTTGAAGATGATGTCGATAAAATAACAGTGTTAAGACCTATCAATCGATATGGATATTCCAAGCAATTTTTCGACTTACACGCCATAAGATCGGGTCTCTCAAAAAATATCGTGGGACTTAAATTTTTTAATGTCTTTGGCCCCAACGAATACCACAAAGACGACATGCGCAGTGTCATATGTAAGGCCCATAAGCAAATTCTAGAAGCAGGCGAAATTAAGCTTTTTCAATCCTATAGAGAGGACTATGCAGATGGCGGTCAAAAGCGTGATTTTGTCTATGTGAAAGACTGTGTAGATATTATGTGGTGGTTGCTAAATACCCCAACGTGTAACGGCATTTTCAATATCGGCACTGGCCAAGCCCGTACATGGAATGAACTAGCAACGGCAGTATTCCAGGCCATGAATATCCCGCCAAACATAACCTACATCCCCATGCCAGACTCTATACAAAACCAATACCAATATTTTACACAAGCTCCTATGTCAAAACTTGAACAGGCAGGATGCCCTCTAAGGTGCAGACCCTTAGAAGAAGCCGTGCAAGATTACGTCAAGAATTATCTTAATGGCCAAGCTTATTTGGACCTGGTATAATTCTGAACCGTATACATTTTTATAAATAAAGGATGTCACTCATGAGAAAATTCCAACTATTAACACGCTTTTTCCCCAATTTAAATTGTGATTTGGGAATCGATTTAGGAACAGCCAATACATTGGTTTACGCACAAGGCCAAGGCGTTATCATTCAAGAGCCATCCGTTGTTGCAATCGATAATAAACGCAATGTCGTACTGGCTGTTGGAGACGAAGCCAAGCGCATGATCGGTAGAACACCAGGAAATGTGGTAGCAGTTCGCCCTCTAAGAGATGGGGTTATCGCCGATTTTGATGTTACAGAAACGATGCTCAAATATTTTATTCGTAAAGCACTGCCAGGCAATATGTTTTTTGCAAGGCCTCGTATAATTATCGGCGTTCCTTCGGGGATTACAGGCGTTGAAAAGCGTGCTGTATTAGATGCCACTTATCACGCTGGAGCCAAAGAAGCCTATTTAATTGAAGAGCCTATGGCAGCAGCGATTGGTGCCAATTTGCCTGTGTCAGATCCTGCGGGAAGCATGATAGTAGACATTGGTGGAGGAACAACAGAAGTAGCGGTTATTTCTTTGGGCGGCATCGTGGTTTCAAAATCAATTCGTGTTGCAGGCGACGAAATGGACGAGGCAATCATCAATCATTGCAGAGACAATTATCGTCTTCTAATCGGTGAAAGAACTGCAGAAGAAATCAAAATAAAATTGGGATCTGCTTTCGAAACAGGCGACGAACAAACGCTAGATATTAGAGGCCGCGACTTGGTTTCAGGACTACCCAAAACGTTTACACTCACGAGCAGCGAAATCAGAGAAGCGCTACGTGACACCGTTAAAATTATCGTAGAAGGAATTCGTACCACTTTAGAAAAAACTCCTCCAGAATTATCTTCTGACATCATGGACAGAGGCATTACGCTGGCAGGCGGCGGCGCTTACTTACGCGGACTTGATCAATACATCAAAGCAGAAACAGACATAGAAGTGCGTATCGCCAATTCGCCATTAGAATGTGTGGCATTAGGAACTGGCATTGCATTAGATGAAATAGACGTTCTCAAAAAAGTATTAATCTCAGAATAACGTCGGGTCTTCGTGACAACACAAAGTCCATTTTTTAAACACGTTCAACAAGAAAAAATCCTGGATCCGGCCGTCGTAGAAACGCTACTCCCTCTGCCGGATCATCAGATTTTTCAAATACTTAGAGACCAATATAATCTTCCAGAAGAACAGCTCGTAGACTGGGCAAGACTACATCATCCCGATATTTTGCAACCAACGACCCATCTATTTCCCGATAATCAGTTGCATTCAAAATTTGAAACCGGGCTCTATAGACAGCACCGCTTTTATCCCATTTACGAAACAGAAGACACGCTGTGTATTGTCCTAGATAATCCCTTCAATCCCATCTGCGACATCTTAGAAAAGCAATTCCAAAAGCCAATCCAGAAAATCTCAATCCCTACATTAAAATTAGAAGATTACCTGGACGGGACGCTTTCAAAAGAACCCGTTTCTATTCTAAATGCCATCCTCGAAGCGGCTATTCACAAGCAAGCATCGGATATCCATATCTTTAAATTAAATCAAAAAACGCAAGTAAAATTTCGCCTGCATGGACAACTCTATAACTTTCAAACGTATATAGGAAAAGAAGAAACACAATTACTGGCACTCATAAAATTTCATGCCCAAATGGATATTTCGATTGTGACACAACCCCAAGATGGACGACTCCATATGACTTATCGAGGTAATGAATATGATATTCGGGTTGCTTCTCTTCCGACAGTTTATGGAGAAGATTTTGTTCTAAGAATTTTTAATCAATCAGGAACTTCATTTCAGATAGAATCTCTCGGGCTTTCAGCTAAAATAGAGACCCAGTTTCGAGAGATGTTGAATCAACCAAACGGTCTTATTTTAGTAACAGGACCTACAGGTTCAGGAAAAACAACCACGCTTTACGCCGCACTTTCGCATCTACTCCATACACAAAATAAAACTATTGTGACATTAGAAGATCCGGTAGAAAGTATTTTGGAAGGCGTGCGCCAATCCCAAATCAATCCCAAAATTGGCTATAATTTTGCGCAAGGGTTAAAGGCCGTTTTAAGGCAAGATCCGGACATTATTATGATTGGTGAGATACGTGATCAACAAACAGCGCAAATTGCTATTGAGGCGGCGTACACGGGGCACCTGGTGCTTTCAACGTTGCATACTGGAGATTGCGAATCGACACTCATGCGTCTCTCTACATTTGATCTGGATCCTTTTTTAGTTGGACATGCCTTGAGAGGGATTGTCTCGCAACGACTTGTACGAAAGCTGTGTCCGGATTGCAAGCAGGCAGGATGTGTCACGTGTCATTACACTGGATTTCAAGGCCGTATTCTACTCGCCGAAAGCCTATCGTGCGTCTCAAAAACACCCTCGCGCCAAGCCCTAAATGATCCCAAGCAGTTTGTAAAAGAAGCAGACTATAGGTCATTTCAAGAAGACATCGCAACCAAAGTCCAGTCGGGATTAATCAGCGCGCATGACCCCTTCTGAGTGTGCCCGGCACCTCTTAAAGGAAGAGGTTGGCATTATCCCTTGCGATACACTCTGGGGACTTGTCGCCATCTCAACGCCTACAACAGCGCGTCGACTTAATCACATCAAAGAACGTTCAGAAGAAAAGCCCTTTTTATGTCTCATGTCTAATCTTAAAGAAGCGCTAAACTATGCCGTCATAAATCCGCTACATGAGCCACTTATTCGGTCTTCATGGCCAGGTCCTATAACGTTTATTTTCTCCAAAAAAGAGACCGTCCCAAATTGGATGACGGGCGGAAAAAACACCATTGCCATTCGCATACCACAAGACGTTTTCTTGCAACATGTATTAGCAGAAGTAGGGCGGCCCATTTTTTCTACCAGTGCCAATATATCAGGCCAACCATTTCCCAAATCCTTAGAAGAAGTGCACGTCGAATTCCGTCAACAAGTAGACTTTGTTTTTCCGAGTACACAACAGCTGAACAGGCCCTCTACTATTATAGATTTAACCAGAAGCGAGCCCCAAAAAATCCGATGAAAATTTACTATGAATCGTTTAAATCGGCTTCTGAAAACATGCGCTTTGATGAGTCCCTACTTGAAAAAAAAGAAAACTGTATTCGATTATATGAATGGCAAAATCCAGGCATTACCTATCCAGAAAAAAGAGCCTTGCCAGAAGATCTACATCATCTTGATCACGCAACACGGATAACAGGTGGCGGCATTGTATTTCACAGTTCAGGAGATGTTGTCATTACGGTAATGGCCCGACTCGACGACCCCAATTTCCCATCAAAATTGAAAGAAAAACTATATCGAATCACAGAGTGGATCCAAGCGGCACTAAAAATATGTGGCATCTATGCCAAACTTAAAGAAACACAGCCCTCAGAAAAAAATCTGCAATTCTGCCAATCCTATTTTAGTCCCTATGAGTTGTATTCAGAGGGCGTCAAAGTGTGTGGGCTAACGCTCAAAAAATATCGGGAGTATTTTATCTTGCAAGGGATTCTGCATCTTGCAAATACAGAAGATTATTTTGCAGACTTACCCAAGTTCTATCATCCCTTTTTTTCAAAAGGCATTTTACCAACAAAGTATGCAGAAGAAGTTATGCAGGCTTTGAAAATTACGCCGCTTCTTGTTTCAAAATTGTAGGAGCAGCCTCAGCGTCTTTACGTAGTTCTTCTTGAATCCGTTCTCGAATCTTTTTGGGGATCTTTGTTTCAATATACTTATCTACAATCTCAGCTGTAATGACGATAGCGGATTTTTCTGAGCTAGGTCCTTCATACATAAAATCAAGCATGAGTTCTTCAACGATAGCACGCAATGCACGCGCACCTACCTTTCTAGTAGATGCTACTTTTGCGATACGCTTCAGGGCACCTTCATCAAAAGTAAGATCAATATTGTCCATTGCCATGAGTTTTTGAAACTGTTTTGTAACGGCATTTTTAGGCTCCGTCAAAATTTGTACCAAAGCAGCTTCATCCAATTCATGAAGGGGGGCCAAAATAGGAAGGCGGCCAATAAGCTCTGGAATAATACCAAATTTCTGTAAATCTTCAGGCTGAATTTGTTCGTAAAGTTTACTTTTATCTATAGGGTCTGCTTTTTGGTTCTCGGTCAGAAATCCTAAATTCTTTTCATTAAGACGTGACTGAATCACCTGATCAATCCCAACAAAAGCACCGCCTGTAATAAACAAAATATTAGACGTATCTACTGAAATAAATTCTTGCTGAGGATTTTTGCGTCCACCCTTTATAGGGACATTCACTATAGTGCCTTCCAACATTTTTAAAAGTGCTTGTTGAACGCCTTCTCCAGAAACATCACGTGTAATAGACGGGTTTTCTGACTTCCGACTAATTTTATCAATCTCATCAATGTACACGATGCCACGCTGTGCTTTTTCCAAATCGTTATTGGCAATTTGGAGGAGTCGAAACAACATGCCTTCCACATCTTCGCCAACATAACCGGCTTCGGTCAACGTCGTGGCATCTGCAATGGTAAACGGAACATTTAACAATTTTGCCAAAGTCTGCGCAAATAATGTCTTGCCTGTTCCTGTCGCGCCGATTAACAAAATATTACTCTTCTGAAGCTCTGTCTCAGAGAAAACAGACGTCTTCATATACAACCGTTTATAGTGATTATAAACCGCAACAGAAATAATACGCTTGGCCAAATCTTGACCAATAATATGTTGATCCAATGTCTTATTAATTTCTTTGGGAGGAGGTAGCTTTATGACCTCTTCAGGCTTAAAGCCAGGTTCTTTTTTGTCTTGTGTGCCTACGGTCGCATTGGCAGGACCTTGGTCTTCGTTAATAACAGAGTTGCAAACACCCACGCATTCATCACAAATATACACGCCAGGACCGACAATAAGCCGGTCCACCATATTCTGAGGTTTACCACAAAAAGAGCAGGAAATCCCTGTATTTCCAGACGTTATTTCGGTCATTACTTCTTCAGCTTATCGGCCTTAGAAGGTGAGGTAATAATTTCATCAATGAGACCATAGGCCAAAGCTTCTTCTGCGATCATGTAGTTGTCGCGGTCCGTATCTTTTTCTACTTTCTTAACAGGCTGTCCGGTATGGTGAGCTAGAAGCTCATTAAGTGTACGCTTAATACGCAAAATTTCTTTGGTTTGAATTTCAATATCAGTTGCTTGGCCTTGTGCACCACCCAACGGTTGGTGAATCATAATCCGAGCATGTGGTAATGCATACCGTTTGCCTTTTGCACCGGCAGCCAACAAGAATGCACCCATAGAAGCAGCTTGTCCCATGCAAATCGTAGAGACAGGGGTTTTGAGGTATTGCATGGTGTCATAAATCGCAAGACCCGCAGTAACAACACCTCCTGGACTATTAATATACATATACGCTTCACGGTCTGAATCTTCAGACTCTAAAAACAGAAGCTGGGCAATAATATTGTTTGCAACAACATCATCAATCGCATCTGTTAGAAAAATAATACGTTCTTTAAGTAGACGAGAATAAATGTCGTACGCACGTTCTCCACGTCCAGTTTGTTCGATAACGGTAGGTACTAAAATTGACATAAGCTGACGCCCCTTTATACAGAAATTTTAGACTGAGCAATAATAAAATCAAATATCTTTTTCTGCTTCACCATGAAGGTCAAGTTTTCAAGCGTATCTGCTTTAGGATGTTTTTTGTAGTCTTCCAAGCTTTGAATCTCTGGCACATTCCACTCTTTAATCTGCATATCTAAATCGGCATCACTCACCGTCACAGATTCTTTCTTTGCAATAGCTTTTAATGCCAATTCAGATTTAACACGTGTTGTTGCACTGTCCCGAAACTCTTCTCGAATCGCTTCTTTTGTTTTGCCGGTTGCTTGTAAATACTGGTCAAACTTCATGTAAGATTGACGTTCCATAGAGGTTTGGAATTGTGACAAAGAATGATCCATTTCACGCTCAATCATGGCTGCAGGAATATCCACCGTCATATCTTGGATAATGGCTTCCATTAAATCAGCACGAAGTTTTTCTTCGCTCTCCTGTTTGGCTTGGGCGTCGAGGTTTTCCCGAATACGATCACGAAGCGCATCTATTGTGGAGAGTTGTCCCGCTTTTTCTGCGAACGCATCGTCCAGTTCAGGAAGTGTCTTCTGACGTACTTCAACAACATGGACATCAAACTGAACCGTTTTCCCGGCCACATCTTTTTGATAAAAATCCTCTGCAAAAGAAGCAGAAAAAGACGTATCGGTTTCTTTCTGTAGACCCAATAACGCCTTATCAAATTCCTCGCCAAAATAACCAGCGCCCAATTTCACGCCGACATTATCCCGGCTCCATGCTTGTACAAGTTCGCCATCAACAGTTGCTTTAACATTACAAAGCAAAATATCTTGATCCTGAGCAGGATGCTCTCCAGCGACATAATCAGCATAATTTTCACGAAGTTCTTGGAGCTGCTCATCCATTTTAGTTACAGGAGCTTTGTCCGATGTACGGGTGGCTTTAAGGCCTTTATATTTGCCAAGTTTTACTTCAGGCTCAACATCCACTGAACACGTAAAAACAAGGCATACACCCGGCTCGTAAGGAGGAATCTGAACATTTTTTGGGAAGTCTACTACAGGAAGATCCAGCTGAGAAACAGCTGTTGTATAAGAATGGTTAATGACATCAGGAAGGCTCTCTTGAACCAAGACATCTGTGCCATAGTGTTTTTCAAAAAGGCCTCTAGGGATTTTTCCTTTTCTGAATCCAGGAATTCGAGCTGATTTTGACAACTGTCTAAAGGCTTTTTCTAATCCCTTGTCAATCGCTTCAGCCGGCACTTCAATCGTAAGATCTACAGTAAAACCATGACGCTTATTCTCAAGTATTTTCATCGTAACAATATTCCTTTATATGAACGGAGGGGATTTTTATGCCTAAAATGTTTTGGAGCGGGATACCAGATTCGAACTGGCGACCTTCTGCTTGGCAAGCAGACGCTCTACCAACTGAGCTAATCCCGCACCAATTAGGAATGAAAAATATATCATCCGATTCTAGT
>SICP01000028.1 GCA_009691415.1 Candidatus Margulisiibacteriota bacterium | reverse complement strand
GTCGTGATGTATCGTTTCGATTGGGTGTGGCTAAGACACCTCCAGAACTTTTATTGCGTCCTCAAGTGTCTATTTTATATGGTAGTTTTTATCTTGCTTGGTTGATGCAAGAATTTCATGGTCGTGTGCATGAGGTGTTGGCGGCGTATCATACGGATCCGATTATGGCGAAAGAGTGGTCGAAGCAGTTTGGAAATGCTTCTTTTGATCCGTATGTTGATAAAGTTCCGTATTTAGAAACGCAGGCGTATATTCGTCGGGTGATGGATGATTATTTGATTTATAAGATGATTTATTGAAATTTTTTTCTTTTATTTTTCGATAACCTAGGTAAGTACATTAAAGCTTAGGAGTAGAACATGATTAAAAAAATTGTTTCTATTTTTCAATATAATTTGGCTCATGTAAAGTCTGTTTCGGATCTTGTGGAGGTGGTGAGGTTTGGAACTTTGGAACAAATTTCTGAGTGTTTTGACGGAGTAAAAAGCGCATCAAGTAGTGTATTTGTGTTTAATCATGACATCAAGCTTTTGAAATTTGATGGGAAGACGTTGTTAGATTTGGCAAAGGAAAGAGGTGATGAGGATGTTGTCTTGTATGTTCGTAGTCAAATACTTCCTGGCTCTTTGAAAACTTTATTTGATTTTGTGACTAATTCTTTGAAACAAAAAGATTTTTTTAATAAAATATTGGTGGCCTCTGGCGAAATAAGTATGTCATTAATTGTTCTCTATAATAATCAGTATGGTGTATTGCCTGTGAAGTCTCATAAAGAGGGATTGATTAAAATGCACGCTACTCTTTTGATACTTCGGGATGCTTTTTTGGAGGAGGATTACTCTAAAGTAGCGATAGTTTTAAAACAGGATCCTTCTGTTTTAGCTCAGAAGGTTAATAGTAAGACATTCTTGTCTACTTTTATGGGAGTATGGAATTGTCTGCCTGAGATTGCTGAAGTTGTGATGGGTTTGGTTACGCCTGAGGAGGCAGAGGATGTTTTTAAATCTTTGATTAGAGAGCAGGCTTTTGGACTGCAGAATACGGATAAAGATGTGGTACGTAATTTGCTTAGAGATCCCGCATTTTCTGCTTTATTTAGTATTTCGTTTAATTCTTTAGCGGAGGCTAAAACCTGCGTGAGTACGTTTGTGTCAACTATTTCGGATCAGGAGTTAGGGTGTTTTTTTAAGCCTATTTCATTGATGGCGTTAGATGCAGATGCGTTGGCTCAGTTTTGGGCTTTATTATCGTCGTATTCGGATCCAGTTACTTCGTCGTTTCTTTTGAGAAAATTTGATTCGAAGCTTTATCCAAAAGTAACTCTTATATTGAATTCTTTGCGAGCGTATCCAGAATTAGTGTTTTCGGTTTCTTCTGATGGTGATGTAGTGCTGCCTTTGACCCGTGTCCAGTTGAATGGTGTGTTGAAGGCCTTGCCCATAAACAACTCAGATGCTGTTTTATCTCGTTATTTCCCAAGATGTGTATTGAATGAAGGGGTGATATGGGATGGGTTAAACATGGTGGTGAAGACTATTCAAGGTAACTTGTCTCAGACAGAACGCGATATGATTTCGTCTTTAAGTTCTTTGAAAGAAGTTTTTTTTGGGTTTGCTCATAAGAGTAACTTGCAGTCTATTTTGAATATTCCAGGTAATAAAATGGAGTTGGGTTTGTCATGTAATCAGACTGTTCGGGAGGCGTTCTTTAGAAAATTATTTGATGGCATTGGTTATCACGTCAGTGAAGTTGAAATTGTTCAATGTTTAAATGTCTGTGGGGCTGATGGGTTTGTTCCTGTTGAAAAAATTCTTTCTGTGATGAAGACGGTACAGGAGCAAAAAATGTTTTCTGATTATGTGAAGGTTTTGTCTGCATTGTTATCTCGTCCAGGATTATCCCTGAAGCGGAGTGACCCTGATTTGGAGTATTTTGTTTCTACCAGAGCGATAGAGCATTTTTCGTCTACGGCTTTGTTGTCATCATTAAATGGATCCCCTGCTAACTTTAAAGTGTTATTTGAATTGCTGATGTGTAGCAAAATCTCCTCACCTAAAGTTGATAAATTATTGGAAGACATTTTATTTGCAGTGAGTAGTGATTCGGGGCATTTGTTGGTGTTTATGGATAGCTTATTTACCGTTTCTGCGAATGATAAAAGTCCTTTTCAAGGGAAAGTGAAATCGTTTCTGATTAACAATGCAAGTAATCTTTTACGGAAAATGTCTGACCTTTCCCGTAATTCTTATGGCGACTATCGCTTATTTCATCTGTTGATTCGTGAAGGGAATGGTGGTTTAGAGGGCTTTTTACAATCGTTTCCTGAGTATATTAAACGAGTGGCTAATTTACGGGATGCTCATGGAAATACGGCATTTCATGTCGCTGCTGAAGTGGGAAATGATGTGGTTTTAGATTATTTTTATAAGTTTGGTATCGCTCATGCAGAACTATTCTGGTGTAATAGAGCTGGTGAAACTCCCTTACATTTGGCTGTAGCTAAAGTAAAAATGGTGACGCTTGAAAAATTGATGCAGTTATATAGTAAGCATTTACAACGTAAGATTCTGCAGTTGACTGATACGAATGGACGTACTCTTTTGCATGCTGCTGTGGCTTCAACTAGTGGGGTGGTTGTTGCCGATTTTAAATCGAAGTTGAATACGTGTACTGGAAATGATGTCTTGTTCGCAGAATTAGCTCTTCGTGCTGATAATCAAGGGAATATGCCTATCCATCTGGTCATAAAGCAAAGTATGGAGCAAACATTTGATTGGCTGAGCGCATATTATAGTAAGGCGGTTCCTCGTGGATTGTTGCAGGCCGCAGTTTTGTCTACTAATACGCATCTTTTTCGCTTAATTACATCTAAATTTCCTGCTTTAAATGTGAATGAACTTATTGGTAAAGGGGATTCTGCTTTGTTTGTTGCTTGTAAGAATAATCAATTTTCTGTTGCTCTGGAATTACTTAAAATTGGATGTAAGCCAGAGCCCGATTTTCTGTATAAATTACTTGCGGATAAAACGTTACTTACGCTAAAGAGTGCCTGCGAACTTTTTAGGCCTGTAGATTTAAGGGTTTGTTTAGAATATATGCTTTCAAAAGATTCTAGCGTGATGGCTCTTTGTTCTAGCTTAAAGTGTCCGGCAGGAGGGGCTTATTTAGAGAGATATTTTAAACCGAAAACTCAGACTAAATAATCTATCTTACAACTGCAATTTTAGTTTTTTTGACGATGGTTTTTCCGTTGTTATTTGCTGAGAGAATAGCAACGTAAACGCCATTGGGAACGAGGTCTCCGGTGAGATCCCGTCCGTCCCAAATAATTTCTTGATACCCGGTGGGGTAGGTGGTGTCTAATTTGAAAACGGGTTTGAGTGAAAGCGTATAAATTGTTGCTTTAACGTGCGCGGTTTGAGAAAGTTGGAAGCCGATTTTGGTGGACTCTTTTTTGGGATTGAAGGGGTTGGGTGCGTTTAGGATTTTGGCGGAGCTGCCATCTGGGCCTGTAAAACGAAATTGATTTTCGAGTTGGTATGTGACGATTTTTGTGCCGGATTTATTGTTTGTGTCTGTGACGGATAGTGTGAGCGTTATACTATTTTGTTGTGGGAGTGTGAGGCGGGATAGATCTATGGTGAGCGTGTTTCCGGATAGGGATAATGCGTGGCTGCTGTGCTGAGTTGTATAGGTGGTAGCGTCCCCTTCTATGGTGAGAGTGATGGTGTTTTCTACGATGGGATTGATGCTGTCAAATGTGATGGTGAGTAGTGTGTCTGTTTGAATAAAGTCGTTAGTGGCTTTGGAGAAATTGGAAATGGGGATGATACCTTGAAGTGCTAAAAATGGATTGATGAGGCCGAATCCTGTTTCTTCGTCTCTGCCTGTTGGGGCGATATCGGTGGCGTGTGTCGTGAGGAGCGTGTAGAGCTCTTGGTTGGTAAGATTGGGAAACTGACTGAGAAAAAGTCCTGCTATTCCTGCTACCATGGGGGAGGCCATAGAGGTGCCGGTTAAACGGGCGTATTGGTTATCTTTGTAGGTGGATAGTATGTGGGTTCCGGGTGCCATTAATGAAATGCTGGGACCAAAATTGCTATAGGAGCTATCAAAATTTCTACTGGCTGTGCAAGCAGATACGGTGATAACGTTTTCAAAATAGGCTGGAGCTACAGGGGTTGTGTCGACATTTTTGCTTTCGTTTCCTGCGGCAACTACGATGGTAACACCTTGGTTGTAGGCATCATTCACAGCGGCTTCTAAATCTGGATTGGTATCTTCTCCTCCCAGACTCATGTTAATAATTTTTGCGCCGTTATGGACGGCATATCTAATGGCATCGATGAGTGCGGAGTTTGTAAACGTATTGGTGAGGCCAGAAGCTTTGATTGCCATGATGTGCGTATTGAAGCCTACTCCGGCAACTCCGATCGTGTTGTTGGTGTTTGCTGCTGCGATGCCGCTTACATGGGTGCCGTGTCCATCGGTGTCAGATACGTTATTGTTTTCGCCGCCAAAGTTCCAGCCGTTACTATCGTCTATCAATCCGTTGTGGTCGTCGTCGATGCTGTTGTTTGGAATTTCTCCTGGATTATGCCAGATTTTATCAACAAGATCTTCATGAGTGAGGTCTATGCCGGTATCAATAATGGCGATATTGGTTGTACTAGAGCCTCGTAAAATTTCCCATGTGTCGGGGAGATTGAGGAGTTCGATATGGTATTGGCCAGGGAGCTTTTGGTCATTGGGAATAAGTTTTCCGCTCGGGTAGAGAATAAAGTTTGGCTGAACGGATTCGATCTCTGGATGTTTTTTAAATTCTTCAATCAATTTTGGGATATCTTGATCTGTGGAAAAGGTGATAACGCATGGTTGAGATCGTGCTGTGAATTGATTTGTTTTTATGGTTTTCGGTGTCCAAAGAGATTTCATACTGGTAATGGGGTGACCTAAAAAATTATTGGAATAGCTGCTAATGCCGAATGAGGATTTCATTCTAACAATGAGCTGATTTTTTACGTAATGTTCGCGGTCTGCCCAGGTTAAACCACTTAGAAGAAATATGAAGATGAAAAGATATTGGCGCATGTCTTCGGATTATATCATAATGGTTTTATGAAGATGCGTGCTTTTGTGTGGGGATGGGGGTTGGTTTTGTTTGGAGGGATCGTGGCGTTTGTGGTTTTGGATTGGGATGATGGTCAGGTGCCCTCTGAACAGAAGAAACTTTTGGAAATTTATGGGTCTCAGATTTCGGGTTATACAGACGGTGTGCGGCGTTGGCACGTAGAGGCAGATTATGTGTGGGCGGGCCGAAGCAAGACGATTTTTTCTTTAGAATCTATTCATGATGGGGAATTGTTTAATGAGCAGGGGCAGAAGATATTAACGTCGTTAAGTGCAGCTACTCTCAAAGTTAATTCGCGTAATAAGGTGATGATGGCGGATGGTCATTTGAAGGCGACGCTGCTTCGTCGAGATATGGGGCCTACGGAATCGGGTAGGCGTACTGGGCCCACACAAGTTCGGGCTGGTTCTTTGCGGTATTATGCGTCGGAGGATATGGTGTATTTGACGGGTGATGTGGTGATTGTGAGAGATGAGGTGGTGATTCGACCACGCAATCAAGTGATGGTTAATGTAAGTAGTAATGTGGTGACGATGCGGGACGGGGCGGTTTTGGATTCACCTGAATTTTGGGTATCGTCTAATCGAATGACGTTGTCTGTGGATGATCATGTGGCGGTGATGGATTTTGGGGTTGTGGGTAGGCGAAAACCTCTTTTAACTAAGAGGGGGACGGTTGCGCGAGGGGATTCTCGTGAGCAAGTGCTTCGGCAAAAACCGACTCGATTTTCATCTGATAGACTCACCTATCATTTACTAGATGATCATGACGTGGGAGTAATGTTGTCTGGGAATGTGATGATTATACAGCCAGACAAAAAAATTTCTGGTCGTGAAGCGACGTATTTTGAGAAGAGTCAGTCGTTTGCGATATCGGGAAATGTACAATTGAGGGCGATGTCTTTGAATTGGCTTTTGGATAAAAAGCGTAAGTCTAAGTTTGTGAATAAAGAAATGGCAGAGGGGATCGGGCAGCCAGTGACATTGAATTGTCAGCGTTTGTTTTTTGATGCAAAGAAGAAAACTGTTTTGGCGGAGGGTGGGGTGGTGGTGATTCAGCCTGCACGTAAGTCGACGAGCTGGGCGTTATTTTATGAGGACCATTCTGGGCGACTAGAGTTGTTAGGTGGTGTGACGGTGTTGCGAAAGAAGCGAGACACGTTGTCGAGTCGGACGATGTTTGTGAATGTTTTGAATGAATCGGTGAGAGCGGATGAAAATGTGGAGACGGAGTTTACGGTAGAGTGATCTGAGTGCCCGTAGGGCGGGTGAGGTGATATGGAGGGATGAGGATGCTGGTATGTTAGGGGGTCTACTTTCTCTTTGATCTGATATACAGATGAATAGGGGGCAAAAAAGAGACCAGTACGATCCCAATAACAACCCAGTTGAAATGGTCTTTGACGATGGGAATATTACCAAATAGGTAGCCACCCCAATAAAAAATGCTGATCCAAAGAAAGGCTCCTGAAACGGTGTAGAAAAAAAAATGGGGGCGACTCATTTTGCTTACGCCGGCTAAGAAGGGGGCCATGGTTCTGAGAATCGGGATGAATCGAGTGAGGATGAGGGTAAGGAAGCCGTGTTTTTCGTAGTAGTGTTGGGTGCGTTCGATGTATTCTTTTTTGACGAATGGTATTTTGCCTGTTTTTGCGGCATAGCTACTAAATTGTCTACCGATGGTATAGTTGATCATGTTTCCTGTGATACTGGCTATGAGTAATAATACATAGAGAAGCCAGTGATTGAGTAGTCCTTTTGCGGCAAAACTTCCTGCTACAAATAAGAGCGAATCACCTGGTAGGAAAGGGGTGAACACTAGACCTGTTTCACAAAAGACGATGAGAAATAGAAGCGCGTGAGTCCAGTCGTGATAGGTTTGTATGATGCTGTAGAGTGTGGTGTCTAGGTGGAGCAGAGATTTTATAAGTTCTGAATTCATTAGATAAATAGCGAAGAGATAGATTCTTTTTGATAGTTTCTGCGAATGGCTTCTGCGAGCATGGGTGCGCAGGAGAGGATGGTGAGTTCTTTGAAGCGTTTGGTTTCAGGAATGTCCATGGTGTTGGTAACGACGACTTCTTTAAAGCCTGCTGTCGAGAGTTTATCTATGGCAGGGCCCGAGAAGACGGCGTGCGTACATGCCAAATATATATCTTCTCTGCAACCGTGTTTACGAAGGGCTTGTATGGCGGAGGTGACGGAGCCAGCGGTGTCTACCATGTCGTCAATAATGAGCACGGTTTTGTCTTTGACGTCTCCAACTAGATTGGTAATTTCTGCGATGTTGTGTGCGGGTCTGCTTTTGTGCAAGATGGCGAGTGTGGCACCAAGTCTATCGCTGAGTTTTTTGGCGAATTTTGCGCTGCCGGTATCTGGTGAAACGACAACCAAATCGGGTAGATTTTTTTTGGAGAAGTAGTCGACAAATAGGGGCATGGCGGTGAGGTGGTCGACGGGTTGTGAGAAGAAGCCTTGGATTTGATCTGCGTGGAGATCCATGGTGATGAGGCGATCGAATCCAACAGAGGTTAGAAGATCTGCGATGAGGCGAGATGTAATGGGTTCTCTGGGGGCTGATTTACGATCCTGGCGTGCATAGGCAAAGTGAGGAAGTATGACGTGAATCGCGGCTGCTGATGAGCGTTTGAGAGCGTCCATCATGATGAACAGTTCCATGTAGTCGTCGTTGACGTTTTGTGAGGGAGATTGCAGGATGTAGATTTCGTAGCCTCTAATAGATTCTTCGATGCGTGCATAGGTTTCGCCGCAGCTGAATGTTGAGAGTTGGATTTTGCCGAGTTCGATGCCGAGGTAATCTGCGATTTCTTTGCCTAGACTAGGGTGAGAACTCCCACAGAAGAGTCGCATATTTGAAAAGTCATTTTTTAGCATATTTTTGAAAGTATATCAGGGTGAGTGTTGGTTTTGAAGCAGGTTATTTAGCATCTCTGTATTTTTCAAAAAATTTCTAAAACAAGAGAGGTGTCCGATGAGAGACACCTCGGGGATGGGGTGGTTTATTTAGGACCGGCTTGTGTGAGTCTTTGGCCTTCGGATGTTCCGGAAAACTTGGTGAAATTTTTGGCGAATAAGCCAGCTAGTTTTTCGAGTGTGGCATCGTAGGCAGCTTTGTCTTGCCAGGTGTTTCTGGGGTTTAGGATTTGCGCGTCTACACCAGATAGTGATGTGGGGATTTGGAATCCAAATCTTGGGAATATTTCGAAACGGCTCTTGTTGATGCTGCCATCCAAAATAGCGTCGATGATGGCACGTGTTGCTTTGATGCTGATGCGGCTTCCGATGCCATAGCTTCCGCCACTCCAACCGGTGTTGACGAGGTAGGCTTCTGAGCCGTGTTCTTGCATTTTTTCGCCTAAAATTTCGGCGTATTGTGTAGGATGTACGGCTAGGAATGCAGCTCCGAAGCAAGTGGAGAATGTGGCTGTTGGTTCGGTGACACCGATCTCTGTGCCTGCAACTTTTGCGGTGTAGCCACTGAGATATTGGTACATGGCTTGATCGATATTGAGTTTAGTAACTGGAGGCAAAACACCGTAGGCATCGGCTGTTAAGAAGATAATTTTGTTGGGGTGATTGCCTTTTGAAATGGGTTTGACAATGTTGGTGATGTGGTAGATCGGATAACTGACGCGGGTGTTTTCGGTTTTGCTGCCGTCTTTGTAATCGACGTTACCTTGTGCATCGAAGACCACGTTTTCTAGCAGGGCATCACGTTTGATGGCTCCGTAGATATCGGGTTCTTTTTCTGCAGAAAGATCGATGGTTTTTGCGTAGCAGCCACCTTCAAAATTAAATGCGCCGTGTGCATCCCATCCGTGTTCGTCATCACCGATGAGTTGGCGTTTTGGGTCTGTAGAAAGAGTTGTTTTTCCTGTTCCTGATAGTCCAAAGAAAAGGGCGGTTTCACCATTTTCTGCCATGTTGGCTGAGCAGTGGAATGATCCGATATTTTTGAGAGGGAGTAGGTAATTCATGAGAGAGAAAATACCTTTTTTCATTTCGCCGGCGTACCATGTTCCGCCGATCAAAGTCATACGTTCTGTGACGTTAAATGCGATAAATACTTCGGAGCGTAATCCATGTTTTTCGAAGTCTTTGCAGCTTGTTTTACATGCGTTTAAGATGGTCCAGTCTGGCTTGAAGTTTTCGAGTTCTTGTTCTGTAGGACGGATAAACATATTTTTGAAAAAATGTGCTTGCCATGCGACTTCTGTTACGAGGCGTACTGACAACCGTGTTTCTGGATTTGCGCCACAATACCCGTCCATGATGTAGAGGGATTTATCTGTGAGTTGTGTGGTGCTGAGGTCTTTTAAATGTGACCAAGTTTCTTCATTGATGGGTTTGTTGTCAGAGCCTTCTGTTGACCACCATACGGTGTTTTGTGTTTGGGCATCTTTGACGATGTATTTGTCTTTTGGCGAGCGTCCGGTGAATTTTCCGGTGTCGACGGTGAGTACATTTTGCGATGTCAGTGTGGCTTTTTCGTAGCCTGTTAATGACGGATCCGTTTCGTGTTCGAAGAGTGTCGCGTAGTCTAGATTTCTGAAGCATTTTTTTGTAGTTTCAATACCTAATTCGTTAAGGTTTACGCTTATTGTTTGTGAATTCATGGAATGTTTTCCTCCTGAAAATGATGCCCGTTACACTACAACAAATGTAATGTTTTAGGAATGGTGATTTATGGCTATACTGTACAGCTTCTATGGAACTTTTAAAGGGTAATAAATTATTTCATGAACAAATTGATGGTTTGCCAGATGAGGCGAAGCGTCAGTTTTGTCGGATGTATGCTGCTTTTTTAGAAGGGGATACTGGGAAATTTTTCTGGGATGATATTGATCCACTTTCTGCTCATGAAGTGGTTGAAAGGGCTTCTCTTTCGTCCGATGATATTGAGCTGGGTGAGTCTTTGATGGGGCAGGTTGCTTTTTTAAAATTGAATGGTGGGTTGGGCATGTCGATGGGATGTGAAGGGCCAAAGTCTTTGGTTCCTTTATCAGAGAAAACTACTTTTTTATCTTTAATTTGTGATCAGATACGGTATTTGCGTAAGCGGTGGCAGAAGTCGATTCCGTTTGTGCTAATGAATAGTTTTAGTACGGATCGGAAGACGCGAGAATTTTTGTCAGATTCTATAGACTTTCTTGCGTTTCAACAGCATCAATTTCCTAGGATTTTAGCGGCAACAAAAGGGCCTTTTTTACCTCAAGATAGTCAACAGGCTTGGAATCCTCCGGGGCATGGTGATGTGTATTGGTCTCTACTCACAAGTGGGGTTCTGGATACGTTATTGTCTCGTGGGATTACGTATGTTTTTATTTCGAATTCTGATAATTTGGGGCCTGATCTAGATCCTGGAATTTTAGGGTATATGCATCGTCATGAGTTGGATTTTTTGATGGAGATGACACCCAAAACGCAGATGGATATTAAGGGAGGGACGGTGGTGCGTTATCGCAATCGTCTGGCGCTTTTGGAGCGGTCTCAATTGGAAGAAGCCCATCTTAAAGATTTTGAAGATGTCTCTCAGTTTCCTTATTTCAATACGAATAATATTTGGGTGCGTCTGGATAGTCTTAAGAAACTATTGCTTTCGGGGGATCTTCAGTTACCTTTGATTTTAAATTCTAAAATGTGTGAAGGTGAGGCGATTATTCAGTTGGAATCTGCCATGGGTGCGGCTATTGGTTGTTTTGAAAAAAGTGCTGTGATGGTGGTGCCTCGTGATCGGTTTTTACCTGTGAAGCATACTAGTGATTTGTTGGTGGTACAGTCGGATCTTATTATGCGTCATGAAAATGGATTCCTCTCGTTTGCAGAAGACTCTGTGGAGAAGGCGTATCCGTTGGTTAAATTGGGTTCTGATTTCTACTCGGTTAAACAATATTTGGCTCATGTGTTGGCGGCGCCTTCTTTAAAAGGCCTGAAGTCTTTGGTTATTGAAGGGGATGTGGTAATTGGAGAAGGGGTGTCTTTTTCTGGGAATGTGGTGATTCGTGTTCCAAAAGGTGAGACATTAAAATTAGATCATGTTTGTGTGGATTCTAGTACGGTTTTGAATAGCGTTCACTCCGCAAATTAAGTCAAATATGCGGAGTTGTTCTTCGTAAATTAGGTGGAATCCGTGAGGTTAGACTTGGGTTAACCAGTGGCTATAGGCTGGGTCTTGGCCTTTAACGGCTTGGAAAAATTTGGTTTGAATTTTCTCGGTGATGGGGCCACGTTTTCCTGTACCAATAATGCGCCCGTCGATTTCTCTAATAGGGGTGATTTCTGCTGCTGTTCCTGTGAAAAAAAGTTCGTCGGCTAGGAAGAGTTCGTCTCGTATCATGCGTTTGTATTGGGTGGGAATGCCGAAATTTTTGGCGATGTCGATGGCGGATTGGCAGGTGATGCCTTGCAGGGCGTTTTCTTCTGGTGGTACAGAATAGAGTATGCCATTTTTGACTAAGAAAAGATTTTCACCCGGGCCTTCTGCGACATAACCGTTGGTGTTAAGAAGAATGGCTTCATCGAATCCGCAGTCTATCGCTTCTGTTTTGGCGAGGGCGGAGTTGGCGTAGTTGGCGGTGGCTTTGGCTAGGGGAGGCATGATGCGAGAGTCTAGGCGTGTCCAGGAGCTCATTTTGCAACGAATGCCGCTTTCGAGTCCTTCTTCACCCAGATAGCTGCCCCATTCCCATGCGGCAATGACAAGTTCTGTTTTGTTTTTTCTAGGATTAAGTCCCATTTCCCCGTAGCCGTAATAGAGTAGGGGCCGAATGTAGCAGGATTTTAGTTCGTTATCTTTAATTAGTTCTTGAGTGGCTTGTATCATTTGTTCGACGTTGTATTCGTTGGGCATGCAGTAAATTTTGGCCGAATCAAGTAGTCGTTGATAGTGTTCTTGGGCTCTGAAAATGGCAGGGCCTTTTGGGGTTTCGTATGCGCGGATACCTTCGAATACGGCTGTCCCGTAATGGAGTGCGTGTGTGAGAACGTGGGTGGTGGCGTCTTTCCATGGGATAAGTTGGCCGTTTTTCCAGATGCTTTTGGTTTCTTTCATAATGATTTCCTTTTAAGTAGGCGCTTGAATTTTAGATTGTAGCTAGGTCAATTTTTCCTGACAAGATGGCTTTGCCAACAATGATGCCAGTGATGTTGGAATGGGGTAGTGCTTGTATGTCCCGTATGTGGTCGATGGTGCCGACTCCACCGGATGCGATGATGTTGAGCTTGGTTAATGTGGCTATAGAGTCTAGGGCTTCCAGATTGGGGCCTTCGAGCGTTCCGTCTTTGGCGATGTCTGTGTAGATAATAGATTCGAGGGGGACTGTTTCTAGTGTTTTTAATAATTCGTGGATAGTAATGGCGCTGGATTCTAACCAGCCGTGGATGGCGACGTTTTTACCGTGGGCGTCTATTCCGGCGATTATTTTATGGGGATGGTTTTGGCAGATGGCAATACTTTCTTCGGGGTTTTTGATGAAGAGTGAGCCTAGGATGAGATAGTCGATGCCGATCTCAAAGAGTGTTTGTACGTTTTGCTGATTACGGATTCCGCCACCGAGTTCGAGTTTGCAGCTGACATTGTTTCGTATGGCTTCGAATGTTTTTTGGTTGGTGAGGGCGCCGTCTTTTGCGCCGTCTAGATCGACGAGGTGTATGCGTGTAGCGCCTTGATCTTGAAACTTTTTGGCGAAGTCTACGGGAGAGTCTGAATAATGTTCTACTCGGTTGTAATCACCTTTTGTAAGCCGCACAACTTTTCCGTCTAGAATGTCGATTGCGGGGATAACTTGGGCGAGATTCATTTTAGGCCTAATTCTTTTCGTTGTTCAGATGTGATTTCTGATGGGGCATTGGTGAGGGGGCAGGACATGTTTTGTGTCTTGGGAAACGCGATGACTTCTCTGATGGACTGGCTGTCTGTGAGTAGCATGACGAGTCTGTCTAATCCTAGTGCGAGGCCGCCGTGTGGTGGGGTGCCGTATTTTAGGGCTTCTACAAAAAAACCGAATTTTCCGGTGATTTGTTCGGGGGTGAGTTTGAGAGATTTGAAGATGGTTTCTTGTAATTTGGCATCGTGGATTCTGATGCTGCCGCCGCCGATTTCTGTGCCGTTTAGGACGATGTCGTAGGCGCAAGCCCTGACGTTTTCTGGTTGGGTTTCGAGGAGGGGCATGTCTTCTGGATGGGGGGATGTGAAGGGGTGGTGGCAGGCTGAGAGCTCGCCGGTTTCGGTATCTTTTTCGAAGAGGGGGAAGTCTGTGACCCAGAGAAAATTGTAGGTGTTTTCTGGGATTAAATTAAGTTTTTTTGCGAGATGAAGACGGAGTGTGCCGAGCGCGGGTAGTGCGTGCGTGGGATGTGCAATGATGAGGAGGGTGCTACCTACGGGTATGTGTTTTTTGAGAGTTTCTTTTTCGGCATCCGATAGAAATTTTGCGATAGGGGAGTGGAGATCTTCGGGTTGATGATGGACCCAGGCGACGCCTTTGATGCCGTGGTGAGCGACGATTTGAGGAAGTTCGTCGAGTACTTTTCTGGTTAGAAATTGGGTGCCATTTGGGACGAGTATGGCGTATACGGGTAGATTTTTGAAAATGGTGCAGGTTGTTTCTATGAAAATGGGGGAGATGTCCTGAATTTTGAGATCAAATCGTAGGTCGGGTTTGTCGCTTCCGTAGAGAGTCATGGCGTCTTTGTAAGTGAGTAGTGGGACTGTTTCTGGGAAGGGAAGAGATAGTGAGGTGAGTACGGTTTTGAGCAGTCCATTGACGAGGGCGATAATGTCTTCTTGTGTGACGAAAGAGGCTTCGATGTCGACTTGGGTGAATTCGGGTTGGCGGTCTGCGCGGAGGTCTTCGTCTCTGAAGCATTTGGCGATTTGGTAGTATTTTTCGAACCCTGAGACCATGAGGAGTTGTTTGAAGAGTTGGGGCGATTGTGGAAGTGCGAAGAACGACTCTTTTTGGACGCGTGATGGGACGAGAAAGTCGCGGGCGCCTTCGGGTGTGCTTTTGGTGAGGATGGGGGTTTCGACGTCCCAAAATCCGTGTGCGTCTAGGTAGTTTCGAATGGTGGTGGTGATGCGGTGACGTTTTTGAAATTTTGCCTGAATTTCTGGGTTTCTGAGTTCGATGTAGCGATGTTTAAGCCGGATGAGCTCGTCTACTTCTTGGGATGCAAGTGGAGAAAATGCAGGTGTTTCGGCGGTGCTTAAAACGGTGACTTTGGTGATGGAAAGCTCGATATTCCCAGTGGGAATACTGGGGTTTTTTTGTTCTCTTTCTCGTATGATGCCGGTGACTTGTAAGACCGATTCTGTTCTGATTTTGTCGGCCGTTTCTTCGTTTGAAACCAACTGAAGTAGACCGCTTCTGTCTCTTAAATCGATAAATAAAAGACTTCCTAAATTGCGTACTTTTTGGGCCCAACCGGCGAGGGTGATTTCTGTTCCAGGTGGGAGAGCGATGGTTTCTGAGATGATGTGGGTTCTATACATACTATGTCTGGGCTTGAAGATATTTGACCATGGTTTTGGATGGGATTTCTGTTTGAATTCCCGTTTTCATATTTTTGACAATAATTGTATTTTTCAAAGCTTCTTCTTCTCCTAAAATAATGACGAAAGTGGCTTTGAGTTTATTGGCCGTTTTAAGTTGAGATTTGAGGTCATTTTTTTGTGCGTAGTCCATTTCGGATTTGAATCCGGAGCGTCTTAGCGTATCTAACATTTGCATGCCTTGACTGTAATAAGTGTATCCAATTGGGGCTATGAAAATGAGAGAGTGGGTATTTTTGATGACTTTTTTTTGTGCCTGTAGGGCGAGTATGATGCGTTCGATTCCGAATGCAAAGCCAATGGCTGGCGTGGATTTCCCCCCCATTTTTTTGATGAGATTGTCATAACGGCCGCCACCACAAATGGCATTTTGTGCACCCAGATTATCAGAGATGATTTCAAATGTGGTGCGTGTGTAGTAGTCGAGTCCGCGCACTAAAAACGGGTTTACTTTAAACGGTATTTTAAGGCGTTTAAGGCCATCGATGACGGAGTGAAAGTGGTCTTTGCAGGCGGCGCTTTGTAAGGTCTTAATATCTGGCATGCCTGAGAGATATTGATTGCAGACTTCGTTTTTGCAGTCCAAAATTCGTAATGGATTTTGATTAAATCTTGGGAGGCATCTGGGGCAGAGTTCTTTTTCGAGCCATTTGGTATTGCCGAGGAATTGGCGGATGGCTTCGTTGATAACGGGTCGGCTAATTTCGTCGCCGATGCTGTTGACATTGACGGTGAGTTTTTCGAGTCCTAGCGCTTCAAAGAAACGATAGGCCATAGAAATGATTTCGATGTCGGCTTCGGGATTGCTTTCGCCAATGTATTCGACGCCCACTTGGTGGAACTGTCGATAGCGTCCTGATTGGGGGCGTTCGTATCGAAACATGGGTCCGCAATAATAGAGTTTGGCGTTTTGGTGGTGGATCAATTCTGGATGTTGGATAACGGCTCTCACAATGGGAGCGGTGCCTTCTGGTCGAAGAGTCAGGCGACGATCGCCTTTGTCGGTGAAGGTGTACATTTCTTTTTCAACGATGTCAGTGCCTTGACCAATGCCTTGTTCAAAAAGTTCGGCATGTTCAAAAATGGGGGTTCTGATTTCTTGGTAGTTATAGAGATCAAAAAGGTTGCGGGCTGTGGATTCTATTAAATGCCAATAGGGTATTTCACTGGGCAAGATGTCTTTTGTTCCGCGAGGGACGCTGTGTGTTGTCATTTTTGCATTTTAGTATGAGGAGGGGCGGAGAGTAAATAGGAG
>SICP01000027.1 GCA_009691415.1 Candidatus Margulisiibacteriota bacterium | reverse complement strand
AGATACCAGGCTCATTGTCATGATGGAAAATCACCACGCAATGCATTTATGGCAGCAAAATTAGACCTAGAAGAATTGCACGATCTTAATTTAACAGAATATAGTATTCAAAAAGATCAACTGCGCACACAACTTTCTGATCATCAACTACATCTCAATGACACACAATTTTTACACTTAGACACCTCTGATGAAGCTTTTGCAAACACCAAATTAGAGGCGTCCTTGCTATATCAAACCTACGCTGATACCATCTCAAAGATAGAAAAAGCAATGGATTTTTGGATACAAAGCAACCTTCACTACTCACAATATTCTGCACGTTATAAGCTTCCAAAACCTATTCCAATATAATCAAGTTAATTTAAAAAATGGGGAATAAATTTGTTTCTTGCAGGTATAACGCCAGATCTAGATGACACAAAAGTTGATCAAATAATTCTAGCTAATAAAATTACACTTTCATTTATTTTTGTAGCCTCTTTCTATGTACTTTTATTCACACTTCTTAATCAACCGCCTCTAGCTCTTGTTGCATTTTGTACTGTTGGCATTTTGTTGATTGCATATTTTTTAAATCACAAAAAACAGTATCTTCTTTCCAAGCTTGTACTCTTGCTTTGTACGATCGGAGCTGTATTTTTTTACAATACTGCGTTAGGTCAGAAAACGGGCATCTATTTATTCAATTTAACCGTAATTTCTGTTGCGCCCATGCTCTTTTCAAAAAAAGAACGTTTCTACCAATATGGTGTTTTATCCCTTGCAACTTTAAACTTTTTCTTACTAAGCTTTGAGTTCGTAAGACTCCCTATTTTCTACGTACTTCCTGATACCTATATTCGGTTTATTTATTTAAGTATTTCTAGCATGACCATAGGCGTCACAACATTATCTATCCTCTTTTTTCAAGAAAAGTTTTTGCATATTATTCAAGAATTACAAAAATCCAATGAAAAACTAGAAATTCAAAATAAAGAATTACTTAAAAAAGAGAAGTTAGATAAGCAATTACGTGTTGCCCAAGCGGTCCAAAAACGGTTGCTTCCAGAAACGCTCCCTACCATACCTGGCGCCACTTTTTCAGCGTTTTTTGAGCCTGCTTATATGCTTTCTGGCGATTATTTTACGTTTCGACAGCTTGATAAAGATACTGTTCTTGTCGCTCTTATCGATGTCACAGGAAAAGGGATTCCTGCGGCCTTAGTTGTTTCTTTATTTTCTAAAATCTTATCTGATTTTTTTGACAGATATCCATATGAAGTTATTACCTCTCCATCCGAAACATTGTTTACACTCAATACGCTCTTGTTTCGTGAACAAGGGATACACGTGCCTATCTCTATGATTTATGGTGTATTAAATACCCAAACAATGACTTGGACATATGCAAATGCCGGTAGTGAAGCCGGACTTTTGATACGTGATTCAAAGGTTTTAGAATTGAAAACAGGTGGTATTGGACTCAAATTCTCTGAAAACGAACGCTGGGAAAACACCTCCGTTCCTCTACAAGAAGGAGATAGTTTACTGCTGTTTTCCGATGGACTAATTGACGCTTGTAATACGAAGCTTGTTCCTTTTCTCGCCAGAACTGACAACGTTCTATGCCATTATGATTACAGTGTCATACTGCCTTTTATAACTACCAAAAAGCCTGTTGTTGACATAGCCAATGCCATTGGAAAAGCCATTCTTATACATCAGAATACACATCCACAAAAAGACGACATTGCAATCATTTCTATCACGCTCTAACCTTAGAGTATTATTTCAACCCATAAATTAGCTGCGGGACATCTCGTTTACAAATAACAGGAGTGCATCATGCGCATGTCAGATAAACCGGAAGTAACCGAAAAACTTGAAGCTTTTGTATCCCAGTTTGAAACACTGAGTTCTGTAGATATTTTAAAAGAATCCATATGGACGCTATTGCGCATGCACGATAGCAATAGCACACGAAGTGATGCACGTATGGTGCGTCGTATTTTACGCGAAATTCGTGACACAATTAAAGTATTTTATAAATTTAAAGACGTGAGAAAAGTGTCTATTTTTGGTTCGGCACGCACGCTGCCGACCGACCCGTCCTATATTATGACCGAGGCCTTTGCGAACCAAATTACCCGAAAGGGATTCATGATTATTACGGGTGCTGGTGGCGGTATTATGGAAGCCGGAAACCAAGGTGCAATGCCCAATATGGATTTTGGCGTCAATATTGAGCTGCCTTTCGAGCAAGACCCTAATCCGTTTATTGCAGATGATCCCAAATTTATTAATTATCATTACTTTTTCACACGAAAATTAACGTTTGTGAGAGAATCTGATGCCACGGTTTTGTTCCCTGGCGGATTTGGGACGCATGATGAATTTTTTGAAATTCTAACGTTGGTACAAACAGGTCGAAGCGCACCACGTCCGATTATCATGGTCGCACCAAAAGGCAATGATTATTGGAAATCGTTAGAGACTTATATCCACACTGAGTTACTAAATAGAGAGCTGATCTCTCCACAAGATTTGTCTTTGTTTTCACGTGTAGAGTCGGCTGAAGCCGCGGTCCATGAAATTACCCATTTTTTCCGGATCTACCATTCTGTGCGCTATATCGGGACGCAAACGGTTTTTAGATTAAATAGTGTATTGCCAGAAGACACGATGGCAACGCTACAAACAGATTTTGCCTATTTATTGCGGGACGGAAATTTTCAATTAGCCACGGCAGAAGAAACTCCGGAAGACTGTCTCAATTATCCTGACAAACCCCGATTAGTTTTTAACTTTAATCGCCATAATTATGGTGGATTAATTGAATTAATTCGGTTTTTAAATGATGTGGGCGTGTAACTCTTCATTAGGTTTACACACAAAAAAAGCCAGTACCAGTCTAAATCCCTCAACCCGGGGATTTTCTAGATCGGCTGCGGATCCATTATGAAGTAGATCGCCATCAAAAACGGCGATCTCTCCAGGCAAGCCCACCGTACCAAGAGATCGACTGGCATCATCAAAAAACTGAGTTGGAGTTGCACTTAAGTTTTCTGTACCAAGGGGCACAACAATGGTAAATTGATGTCCATCTCGATGGGTAGTAAATCCTGTAAAACGCTGTTTTGGCTCAATGATTTCAAGTTTAAATCTTAGGTAAGCCGTCAAATAATCGGTATGGCATAACTGATTCTGTCTTGCCACCTCTACTCCCTTCCGAAAAATAACCGTTAACTTACCCATCACAGATTCACCGAGTTCAGCAACGACATCTGCAGGTAAGCTTAAGTAAGGATCTAAGGCAGAAGTGGTAAAACGAGGCGAATCAAAAATATACCTATGTATGCCATTTTTAGGAGCACTTTCTTTTTCTAGAAGCCAAAACTTGACTATAGTATAAACATCTATCAATACACCTTCTGTCAGCTCTAAGATTTTAAGACGCGGAGAATTTAAAGTCATCCCAATTAATTTTTTAATATTCATGCCAAGATATCGGAAAGAGCTCTAAAAAAATTTCTGTATTTTTGTGTTTAAGATATTTGGCAACGTTTACATTTACATCGCTACACTCTAAAATTTACTATAGTAAATAAACTTACAGAAGTCTTTCGGAGGACATCATGATCAATAGCGATATTTTAATTCTTTTTTCACAATCAGGGGTTATGAAAATCCCTCTGTTGCTTTGTTCTGTTTGGGGACTTTATTTGGTGATTCATGGGCTATTCTTTTTGTTTTTTAATCGCATTAAATTTGACATGGTTGATCAGTTGAAAGCCCGGTATTTATCGTCTGGAAAACAATCAGCGTTACATGAGCTTCGGCAAGAAAAAGGATTTCCTTGTCAGGTAATAGCGCATGCACTGACGATTACACATCTTGAGAAATCGGATGTTACTGCGGATTTGGAACATTTTTTACACAAAGAAATTTCTGGCGTGGATCGCACGATTGCGTTTTTGTCTGCGATTATTACGGCGGCACCGATGTTGGGGTTGTTGGGAACAGTTTTAGGAATTATTAAGATTTTCAATGTGGTTTCGGGCACTGCTATTGGTGGAGACATTACCAAGTTATCTGCAGGGGTTGCGGAAAGTTTGTTGACTACCGCAGCGGGCCTTTTTATTGCGATTCCTTTGATTTTTTTCCATCAGTATTTGTCTAATAAAGTGGAGGCTTATTTGGTGGAACTAGAACAGGTGGGACATGATGTCATTCTATTTTGTCAGACGAATGAACCTGGTGGAGGCCTAGCCTAATATGAAGCGGTTTCGGAATTCTGGACGTACTTCTGGGGTCCGTATCGAACTTGCTCCGTTTGTTGATATCGTTTTAGTTCTTTTAATTTTCTTTGTTGTTGCAACAAGTTTGTCGGTGCATCAAAAAGGGTTACAAGTAAAACTACCCAGTGCGTCGACCGGTACGGATAATAGCAAAGGCATTGTATTAAGTGTGGATGCGTCTGAGCATCTTTTGATCAATGACATGCCTACGACAATGCAAACGTTATCTGCGGATATTGCACTCCTTGTAAAAGCTGATCCGAAGACACATGTCATTATTCATGCCGACCAAGTGGTTCCGTATCATGTTGTGGTTGAGGTATTGGATCATGTTCGTTTAGGTGGATGTTTTGATGTGGTTTTGGAAGCACATGACACCAAACAACCGCACGCTTAAATATATCTCTTTGGCGGTGAGCATTGTGCTTCACGCCATTTTGTTTTTTATTTCTTTTCCGTATATTAAAATGGCCGTATCAGATGCTGAGCCAACTCTATACAGTGTTCCTGTTTCTCTTTCTATGTCGGCACCACCTACGCCAGAACCTACGCCCAAAGCACTTCCTGCCCCACCACCACCAAAAACACCCCCACAAAAACGGGCACAATTAACACCTCCTCCTGCACCACCAGCGAAACCATCTCCTGTTCAGACGCCTCAAGCATCCGCAAAACCAGTATCGTCTACGACGCTTACCGGAACAGAATCTGTGCCATCTGAATTGCCCGGAGATCGCAAGTCCGCTATACCCTCTTCTCCAATTGTTCCGGTATATCCGAAGTATGCTTTGAATTTTGAATGGACAGGAACGGTTATAGCAGAATTTGCGATTGATGAGACGGGAAAAGTGGTGAGACATAGACTGATTCGCACGAGTGGCCATGACATTCTCGACGAGTCTTTTATACGCTCGGTGACGTCGCGTCATTTCGAACCAAAACGTGTTCTTGGAAAAACAGTGTCGGATACTATTCAACTTCGTCATGATTATAAATTAAGATAGGAGATGATGATGAAATTACGACTTTTATTATTGGCTGTTTTGCTAGGATCTCTTCCAGTTTTATATGCAGAAAATGTGTCTGTTGAAAACGAATTCATTAAGTTTGTCGTCAATAATGGCCCAGAAGATCTTGGACGTTTTGCTATTGAAACAACGGGTGGTGATCCCAAAAACTTAAAAGATAACAATCAATCTTTAATTTACGGACAACCTGTTCCATGGACATCTTATACAACAGTACGTATTGATGGACGCGATTTTGTTTTTGGTGGACAGGGGCATAGATTAAGCCAACGCTCTGGACAACCCATTACGTTTGGAACGGTAGTTTCTCAGGCTGTGAAGCCCTCTAGCATTGTGACTGTCTGTCGATTTAAAGACGTGCTTGTGACACAAACGCTTTCGTTTATTCGTAATGCCTCCACAAAAGTAATGGATACCGCACAGATTTCGTATTCGGCTGTGAATGAAGGCACGATTCCGCACGACGTTGGGATTCGCATTATGATGGACACCAAGTTGGGTAGTAACGATGGCGCCCCTTTTCGGATAGGGACTCAGGCAGGTGATGCTGAACAAATATTTGAGGGTGGGGCTTTATTTGACTATTGGCAGGCGTTTGACGACTTGGTTTCCCCTAACGTGATTGCACAGGGCACGATTTATTCTTCAGAGCTGGGCATTGCCAAACCAGATAAGTTATATTTGGCCAACTGGGGCACTTTGTCCGATTATCCTTGGGAGTTTCCGTACGAACAAGGCCGATCTTTTATACGGGCAGGTGAAGCAGAAAAAGATACGGCCCTTGCGATGTATTGGAATCCCACGACACTAGCGCCGCAAAAAACACTGCACGTTTCAACGTTATACGGATTGGGTGGCCTCACAGTATCTCCAGGATTATTAAGTCTTGGGCTTACGGCTCCGGCAGAAATTCATAGTAGTTCAAAACGACCTTTTTTAATGATGTCTTATATTGCAAATTCTGGTGGCTATGACTCTCAAAATACGATTGTAACGTTTACTTTGCCAGAGGGGTTTTCTCCTGTTAATGGGAAACGAACTTTCAAACTAGGAACCTTACATTCCGGTGAGACGCGGCAAATTCCGATGAAGATTGAGCTGGATAACCCACCTTCTGGTATTAAAACACTCAAAGTTTCGGTACAATCTGATACGCTTGAAAGCAATGCGCTTTCCAGAAAAATAGACGTCTTGTCTCCACCTAGAATTATTTCAAAACTGCGTGTGCCTACGTCTAAGATAGCCTCCATTAACGCGTATACCGATGTGGTTGTGTACGTAACCAATCCAACCACGCATACCCTTCATGACATTGACGCTGAGATTAAACTTTCTGACCCAGCCAGTCTTGCAGGCTTTGAAGTCCCAAAGAAATCACTTAGATCTCTACGCCCCAATCAAACCGTTTTACTGCATTGGAAAATTAATTTAAATACTTCCGAAAAAAAATCGGTTCCGATTTCTGTTTCGCTCGACTCATCTGCAACTAAAGCAGATCTGCTGCAAGCCACCATACAAACAGGCCCTGCTTCTTTTTCAGAACATCTATCACTAAGCGATTCAAACGTTGATAGTGACAGTTTTTTCTTCACCGAATTTTCACTCTATCAGGCCCCCTCTTTACTAGGAGAGACGTATCAGATTTTGTATAATCCCGAGGAACTAACTTTACTACGAGTGAGCGATGGCGCGAGATTTATAGATCAGCCTAGCGTCTATTCCGATACTGTGACAAAGACGCCAGGACGGGTTGAAATTGCTGATTTAAATACGGGAGATTCTCTGTATAGACTAGACGTGTGCAAGCTACATTTTCGCACCAAAAAATCAGGTTCATCCCTCATCCAGCTGATGCATGAGGACAAAGTGATTGAGACGGTAACAGTAAATATTGATACACAAAATAAAGGAGATTCAGAATGAAAAAATATAAACTGATGGTGCTATTAAGTGTCTTAATACTAACGATAGGAAGTGTTGCTATCTGTGCTGAAGAGTCTGATCAAAAAGGGCTGAGCCAGTCTGATGTCCAAGAACTTTCGGGACTTTCGAAGTCTTTCAAAAATTATCTTACTAAAGTAGAAACTGCCAACAAGCTGACGGATCTTAAAGTCACCAAACTGCAAGACGATCAGGTGGCTTTGGATGAAGATATGAGTGTGGTGCAGTCCGAATTGGAAGAAAAAATTGAGCAGCTCAAAAAAGAAAATGATGAGAAAAGTTTCTGGATGATTATTGGTATTGTGGGTGCAGCTACGTTGGGATTGATTGCCCATTAATACCCGCAACCAAATCCTGATAGAAGGTATCGTCTCGAACCAACGCGTCTCGAGCGGCTATATTTTTTATGGCCCTCTGGGTGCGGATCTTGTGGCGTCTTTGTTTTATTTTGCTGACCGATTGGAGTGCACGGAAGCAGCTGGAAACTTGTTTGTGTGTAGATCCGAAAAATCGATTGGTATTGATCAGATTCGACAGGTCCAGGAGTCTGTAAAATTTGGTGCTCTTTCTGGTCGCTATTTGGTGGTGATTATCCCAGAATGTGATCGCCTTACTACTGAGGCGGCTAATGCGTTTTTAAAAACGCTTGAAGAACCACTTCCAGGGGTTTGTTTTTTATTGTCTACCCATCATCTGTTTCGCGTATTACCTACGGTGCGCTCTCGGTGTCAGCTTTTAGATTTCCCTGTAGAAATTGAGCCTGTTTCAGATCCGTCACTGCTTAGTTTTCCGGATTTATTGGCCCTTCCAGAAATGGATCGGCTTATGCTTTCAGAAACTTTATCACAAGATAAGACCCTTATTGACGCCCATCTTCGGGCTTGGATACAGTATGCTATCGACAATCCAGCCACACTTAGACCGAGAGATTTTGAGGCTATAAAAATGATGATCGAAATTCTGATGCAATTACAGTATAATCTAAACCAACGTTTGCAATTGGACGCTTTACTTGCGAGGTTATCATGACATCCTGCCTATTTTGTAAGATTGTTAAAGGTACCATTCCAGCAGATATTATTTACAACTATGGCGATGTATTGGCCTTTCGGGACATTGCTCCCAAAGCCCCTCACCATATTTTGGTTATTCCGAAACAACATTTTCAAAATGTGTTAGGTTTGACCGAAGAACATGCTCGACTGATGGTTCAATTGTTCGTAGCTATTGATCGCATTTCAAAGGAACTGGGTGTTTCTGATTCGGGATTTCGAATCGTCACCAATACTGGAGAAACTGCGGGGCAAACAGTGGATCATCTTCATTTTCATCTACTGGCAGGGCGCTCGTTTTCATGGCCCCCCGGGTAACTCAGGAGGAATTTACATGGCACGTCAGGAAAAAAGACCCGGAGAATCAATCGATTCTGTTTTACGGAAATTTAAGAGAAAGTTAAAAAATGAAGGAACATTACAAGAACTACGTTTACGCGAGTTTTTCGAAAAACCTTCTGATCTAAAAAAACGCAAAAAGAAAGCTGCAGAACGTCGCACCAAGCAGCAGCAAAGCGCGAGTGACGTTTTTTAAGTTAATTCACTTTCGTTTTCGCCCTTTTACACTTCTCGACCGCTATTTGTTTCGTCAATTCGCAGGCCCATTTATGATTGCCGTCGGTGGGTTTGCGTTGATTGGCATTGTGGATATTTTGATGTATTTAGTCGATTTGGCTATTTCTCAAGGTATTCCCGTCTTTGTTACGCTTCGCCTTCTTCTCTACAAACTCCCTGCCATTATGGTTCTGTTCTTTCCCATGGCGGTTCTGTTTGCGGTGATGCTGGTACTTATTCGCATGGCTAAAGACAACGAGCTGACTGTCTTGCAGGCATCTGGCGTTATGATTGGACGCGTACTCGCCCCGCTTCTATTACTCTCAGCTTTGGTTTCGGGTATTTCTTATGTCACCAATGAAAAAGTGGTACCTTGGACAAATCGTGTTTCTGATACGTTGATACGTCGCGAAATCACTAAAAAACCTATTCTTGAAGTTGCTGAAAACGTGATATTCAAAGTTCCTGGAGACCGATATTTTTACATTAAATCTGTTGACCCATTAACCACTACATTACGTGGTATTTTTATTTTTGAAGAAGGCCCTCTTTTCCCCCGTATTACGACTGCTAAATTAGCCCATTGGACGGAGAAATCTTGGGCGTTGGAAGATGGCGCGATTTATGAAGTGAATGATAATGGGCATTTGGAATTTTTTGATCACTTTAAAAAAGCAACCATTCATGTTGATCAAGAATTGAGTGTGTTTTATGAACAACACAAATCTCCCAAAGAAATGAATTCTGCTGAATTACAAAATAAGATCCAGATCTTATCAAAGGGTGGGATTAATACGCGTACGCTACAAGTGGAACTCGCCCTTAAAAAA
Organism: Candidatus Margulisiibacteriota bacterium; assembly: GCA_009691415.1. GTDB lineage: Bacteria > Margulisbacteria > Marinamargulisbacteria > SXXA01 > SICP01 > SICP01. The sequence continues at coordinate 8,575 of SICP01000027.1, read as the reverse complement.
AGCATTCCTATTGCCTGTCTTATTTTTGGTATGATTGGCATTGCTTTCTGTTTAACGTTTGTGCGCACCGGAAAAGACTGGTGGGGAGTGATTGTGGCCATTTGTTCAGCGGTGTTGGTTGTTGGATTTTATTTCTTTATCGTGGCAATTTTTCGCGCGCTTGCTAACGATGGTCATCTTACGCCTTTTTTTGGGGCTTGGATTCCAAATTTAGCGTATGGATTTGTGGGTGCCAGTGTGATTTTGTATCAGTCTATTTTTAAATAACATGCCTTTTATTTTACCTACTACAGACTCTATTTCTCTCAATGCAAAAGACCAAGCGTCTCGCGAATTTGACTTGGGATTACTCATGGTTAGACGCAATCAAACACTGGAAGCTTTGGAGCGATTTAAACGTGTCATTGCGCTAGATCCCAAACAATTACCTGATGTTTTAATCGTGTTGTATAAGCGTCTGAATGCCCAGTTTGGTTTGATGGGCTTGCGCTTACTTATTGCGAATTTGTATTTTCATTGCAAGCTGTATACAGAGGCGTTACACGAGTTAGAAGAAGCGGTCGATATGGATGCAGATTATACGCAATCGTATCTACTCCTGAGCAAACTGTATAAACATTTTCCGGACAAAAATGTGGTGCGCCCTCTCTTTGAAAAAGCGTTTAAAAAAGGGCTTCGTGATGCGGCAATTTTGGATCTTTTGCCTAAGCTTTATCTTGAAACAGGCCACTATGACCAAGGCGTCTCGTTTTATGAAACATTGGTTTCGGAACAGCCCAGCAGTCATCACTATAAAGCGCTACTTTCATTCTATTTTTATTCAGGACAGCACTTAGAAGCCGCTAAGATATACGAAAAATTGTCCGCAGAATCGCCTGAAGAAATTGGTGTAATGGCCGAAAAATGTGAGGAATTGGCCTCTCTAAATCCCGATGATGCACAGATACGGCGCATTTTAATTTCGATTTATATTAAAGGCTTTCACCCGTTAAAAGCATTGCACCATTTGGAACAGTTAATGCGACTTGGACACGTTGCGCGTACCGATGCGATTCAGGAATTGCGTGACATGCTGTCTCTTTTTCCAAACACCCATGATATTTTGCTGTATTTATCTGATTTACTGATCCAAGAAAGTGCGTTTTCAGAAGCGGTTTCTTTGTTGCAATTGGCCGCTGAACATGTGCTAGGACCCGATGAATTTATTCCAATTATTCGTCTTTTAAAACGGGTGTTAAATCTCTATCCCAATCAGATTATGGCACTACAACTCCTGTCTGACATTTCGTTTAAACAACATCATTATTCAGAAAGCTTATCTTATATTACGTTGCTTTTGGTGGCAGAATCGTCGGAGTTTCAGTTTATTGGAGCTCGTCTTTTGGCGTTAATGGATGAGGATCCAGACTTGGCTTTGGATTGTCGTTTAGGCCTTGCACGCGTGGCATTTAAGAAAGGTGAATTTGCACAATGCTCCGTAGAAGCTATGAGACTCAAACATACCAAACATGATTTAGCCGCCACGTTTTTATTGTCGGAATTGGCGCTGGCACAAGGCCAACCTGAAAGCGCATTATCTCTTTTATTTACAGCTCTTGAGAGTCATTCTGAGTCTTGGGCATTGCATGAACGGATTCAAGATTTACAAAAGAGTCACGTTCAGACGTCTTTAGACACACTTCTCAAAACCCCTGCCCCACTTGGCAAAATTTCTACAGAAAACCTACTTAAAATGGGCATTTTATATTTGTATCTAGGAGATTTTTATAAGGCACTGGATCACTTCCAAAAAATTGAATCTGGCCGCATGCTTTTTCCAGAGGCCCAGTTATTAATTAGTCGCTGTTTTTTGGAAATGGGCCGATATGATTTGTCCGTGAGTCAACTCACCCGTCTGCTACAAAGTCAGGCTGATCACTTGCCGTTTCAAAATCGGGTTCGGTATTTGATGAGTATTAATTATTTACATATGGGCGACCTGTCTCAAGCCATGCACTATTTGGAAAAAATCATGGAATACGATGTTAATTTTCCGAATGTTCAGTCTTTGATTGCGCAGAAAAAAAATGAAAGCTTTTTGGATCTTCGGGGACTCATGTTAGGCGCGTGTTTGGATACGCAGGAGTCACTTGCCGTCTTTAGTATTCAAAATCTTGAGAATGAAACGTTTGCCCATACCAATACGTTGAGCTTTGCACATCCGCACAATAATAATGGTGTTACACATGTCCTCAAACGGAATTTAAAAACCGCTGAAGAAGAATTTAAATTGGCACTGCAAATGGATAATTCTCTGACTGCAACGCATTGCAATTTGTCGGTACTTTATTTACTCAAACAAGACTATGGTCAGGCCATGTCACATCTTGACCGAGCCTCTGAGCATGCCCATAAATTGGATGCGATTGGTCTCACAAAAGGACTTGCTTACATGATGCAATCTCAATTGGATAAGGCGCTTGTACAGTTTGAAGCCGCCTATACACTTAACCCTCATAATCCATTGGTTTTATTTAATTTAGGCGAATTGTATTATCGCAAACATCGACTCCAAGATGCGGTTCGCTATTGGCGGCAGGCATTGGCAACGGGGCATGTGTTTCATTTGTTGCATCGCAGATTGCGATATTTGAGTTTGACACCCGAAACGCTTGCCCATTGGACAGAACTTTTCACACTATCGTTTATCCCCTATTTTTCGACTCCCCAGGTAGCGCATAAACAGGCTACTTCTCCGCCAACTTCTCTGACTTTATTTGATTGATGAGTAATGGACATCTCAGTAGTTTTTTTTTAGTATTTCTACTAAGCACGTCTCTTCTTTCTGCCGAATCCAAAAAATACAAACTTCATTCCGATCAACTTTCCTATTCGGAAGATCATAAAATTATGATTGCGTCTTCTAATGTACTTCTCAGTGTTGATGACATCACACTCAGTACCCCAAAATTATTCGTCAATGTGGACGAACAGCAAGCCTGGGGATCAGGAAATATTGTCTTAACGCGTGGATCGGATTCTGCGTTTGCATCTGGCATTCAAATACAGCTCAAAACCTCTACCTATACGCTTGCAGATGTTCGTACCCGAATGAAAATTCCTGATAGTAAAGACATGATGTTTGTTCATGCAAAAACACTCACAGATATGCCCGATCATCAGTCTGGTACGTATGCGGAAATGACGAGCTGCGATTTGCTGCATCCCCATTACAAGATTAAGGCGCGGCAGTTTGATTACTTCCCTGGCAATCGTATTACGGGATCGGATGTGATCTTGGATTACCCTATTTTTTTCTTGCCACTTCAGGTCTGGGCACCCTTTTATACGTATGAGTTGGGCAAGCGTCATATTATTTGGAACTTCCCCACGATTGGACAAAAAACTACGCCGGGATGGGGCTGGTTTATGCAAAATACAATCGATTATGATCATCTTAATGGCAAAGATTCCAACGTACTTGTAGACTTTTTTCAATTCAAAGGCGTAGGACTGGGTATCGATCATCAGTATGATATTGGCAATGCGAACTATGGGACTCTTTCTACCTATTATTTGAGAGAACAAGATACAGGCCTTCAGAATTATCGTATTGGGCTTCAACAATCCTACCGGTTAAATAAAGTCTGGTCTGTTTCTGGCGGCTATACTCTAGTCGATGCCGAACGCATTAACTCTCGGGGGCGTGATCATCATGAAGATCGAACAGCCACTCTACTCTATGATGATTTGGGTGATGTGATGCGTCTAAACGTTTTAGATTCACAACGTTTTACGCAATTTACCCATGATTTCACGATCAATTTAGACAGATCTTTTAATCAAGAAAAACAATACAGTATTTCTTATGTACGCAATGAAAACCTTATTCTCCACAATCAAACGGTGGTCTCCAAAGCCGAACATATTTTACGACTCCCTGAAGATACTACACTCACGACACGTCTCGCCTATGACAGTCGTGATTCCTCGTTAGACAACATCCCTTCCGATGAACGGCTCCAAGCAACCACAGAATTTTTCCATCAATTGGATACCCGGCTTTCTGCCAAAGTAGTGATCGATCATTTATTTGATTTGGATGGGAGACGTGTCACGACCGATAGCTTTAGTAACGCTAATAACTTTTTTTATAAACAACCCGAAATTACGTTTATGTATTCGGATCCTACTCTCTATGGATTTTCTACTAACAGCACAGTGATTATGGCCCGTTATCAAGAGGTGCAATATGACCGTGCGCACAACCAACACATTACGTTTCCGACCTCGTCTCAGTTTGGATTGGAGCCCAACACGTATATTTTCCGGCAAACGATGGGCCGAACTTTCGATGGGCTTCCTGGCAAGGGCACACTTCGATTAAATATGGGGTACGAACAAATGATTTTCAAATCACCAGGGGTTGGTCTTTTTGAAGGAGATGCACTTTATAAGCTTTCTTTTTCACCGTCTTATACAGCTTCTTTTTGGGACTTTCTTAAAACGACGACGACCTATCAACGACGCTTTATTCCGCCAGAAGGGAACTCCCCTTTTCTGACCGCATTTAAAGATGATCGACTTAATATGAATGTCTTGGACCAAGCCTTTACGCTTTATTATTTGGACAGTAGTCGCTTTTCTTGGGATCATCGCATTGGGTATGATTTTGAGCGTCATCAGTGGAATCCATATAACACCACACTAGTTATTAAACCGTCGTCTTTTGTGGGGCTCACGATTGGATCAGGGGTGGATATTAATCGCTTAAATGATTATTTATCGCATCATGCTGTAGCGTTTGAAGATGCGAATATTTTACAGCCTTTAACTTGGATGCTAGATATTACGCCCTCTAGCAACACACGTTTTTCCCTAAACCATTCTCAAGATTTAAACAAAGGGTACATTCGCCAATCTAATCTTTTGTTTAAACACATACTGGGGGCCGACAAAGATTATGAATGGTCGTTTGAGACGTTATTTACGTATGATACACGTGGAAGATCTCACTATTTTGATCCCAGAAAATATGAGATTCAAACGTTTAGCTTGGTCAAAAATGAGCACTGTCGAAAAGTCAAAATCAGCTATAATAAGCAGATTCAAGAAATACAACTCTTATTCACAATCAACGCTTTCCCCAATGATTCGTTTGGTTTTACCAAAACACGAGACGGAGTGAAAGTAAAAGGTGCGCTCAACAATGATGCTAAAGAACGCTTTTAAACTTATTCTACTCGGTAGTTTTTTGTTGAGTATGGGATGCGCCAGAACCGTTGAAGAAAAAAGTAAAATTTTGGATATAAATGTACGCCTTACGTTTTCTGGACCCGTCGATCTCACGCGTTTTCGTTACTACATCATTTTTTCTCCTACGGCATCTCCGTCTCTCCCCACTATTCCGCCTAGCAAATATTTTCCTACACCTGGAGAAATTTCTTTTGACGAAACCAATCCTGAAATCCTAACCGGTGGCATCAATGCCTACTATCAAAGTTTTTTTTCAACATGGTCTGATTATGTTGTGGTCGGACCTGGATTGAATGCCTCTCACTATCCGTCTAAGTCCACAGCCTTTTCTGCAACCACCACCAATAACGCCGCCTATCAGATCAATACTAGCTTTGCGCCGATTCTATCCAATAGCCCCAGCAATACTATTACGCTTCGATTTTCGATTCAGTCTCTGTCTCCTTCATTTGAAAAAATATTTTTTAAATTTGCTACTGCAGAGCTAGCCGATAGTACCCGCACGGGTTATTTACAGGATAGTTTGGATGATTTCTCAACTTATATAGAGGCCAAATCCGGACAAAAAATTGGCACTATTGATCACATCTCTCCAAACCCCACAGTCCCTGCAGGCGCCAATTTGATATCTTGGGAGGTCACCGTATTATAGGCGCACTACTATCGGCCCTTTTATATAGTCTGACGTTTCCACCGTTTAATCATAACTGGCTCGTGTTTGTTGCGTTGATTCCCTTGATTTGGGCTGTTTCAAAAGACTACCCCTCCAGACCTCCCCTTACGAATTTAAAAAAGAATTTTCTTAATGGCTTCATTTTCGGCGTAATCGTCATGGGTATTTTTCATGCCTGGCTGTTTTCATTAACCCCCTTCGCACCACTTTGGGGACTACTGATTTTATGGAGTGTCGTCTCTGTTTATTATGGCTTATTTTATGGTGCTGGCCTGTGGGTTTTTGGATACCTGAAACCGTACTGTCCTAGAATAATTTTATTTCCGGCGGCATGGATCGTTTTTGAGTGGTTACGTGCGCTAGGACCTTTTGGAAATACGGCAGCCAGCGCGGGTTACACGATGACAGCGTTTCCTCATTTGTTGCAATTGGCATCCGTGGGTGGACTTTATGGGTTGTCATTTTTGGTAGTGATTGCGAATGTTGTTTTACTCTCTCTATTCAAGAAAGAAGGACGATGGGGAGTAGGTTTTTTTCTGCTTTTACTTATAGCTTCTTTCATATTTTTTAATCCCCCCGAAAAAAAAGGGTTTAAACCAATCTCTGTCGCCATTATTCAAGGTAATCACGACCAATCCTTGAAGTTTTCTTTTGGACGCTTTCAAGAGATTCGCGAAACCTATTTAGCTCTCTCTAGGGCCTCCCATCACCCCGATGTCATCATCTGGCCAGAAACCATTACGCCCCAATTTAATTTGGACAACATTACTTTTATGAACTCTCTTCGAGAGATTACCACTACACAACATAACTTAATTTTATTAGGAACCCCCTACTTGCACCATTCGCTTTTTTACAATGCCGTAGCAGCCGTTGGCTATCATGATCCGGCTCCACTGGTTTACCACAAATACAGGTTAATGCCCTTTGGTGAATATTGGCCGCTCCGTTCCATTCTTTTAAAAGTCTCTTTGGGTAGTATTCTTCCAGAAAAAGACTTTACACCCGCCAGCTCTAGTAGTGTCTTAAAAACCACAGACTACACCATTGCCAATGCGATTTGTTTGGAATCTATTTATCCATGGTATGTCCGAAAACAAGTCTTGAATGGAGGCCAATGGATCACTGTTGTTGCCAACCACGCCTGGTATTTTAACTCGTCAGCAGCTGCCAAGCATCTTCAGATGGGTCAACTACGCGCCGTCGAGAATAACCGCTATTTGGCACAAGCTTCCAACATGGGCATTTCGGCTTTTATTAATCCCTATGGACAGATACAAAAACAAACAAAACTTAATAGCGAGGCCGTTTTGAAAGACGTGATTTATGTGGGATTGCCACTAAGTTTTTATACGCAATTTGGGGATTGGATTGTGTGGGTGTCGGGGGGATGTCTATTACTCTCTTTTTTGCGACGTCTTAAAACCCCATTTTAAAATGGGACGTCCCATTTTAAAATGGGGTTTATTTTGGTGCTTTCTTTGGTATGATAAGTACATATGAAGAATTTACATCACTCACTCGAATCTAAAATAGCAGAAGACCTTGAAAGAAAAATGGTCTTTATTTCGGGTCCACGCCAAATCGGAAAAACAACGCTTGCAAAAAAGATCATTACTCATAAGAAAGGAAAATACCTTCTCTATGATGATGAAACGGATAGACTACAAATACTTCAGAAGAATTTTATACAAGAGTCGTATGTCTGTTTAGACGAACTGCATAAATTTGACCGATGGAAGAATTTTCTAAAAGGTGTCTATGATAAATACAAACCTGATCTCCATTTGATTGTAACAGGAAGTGCACGGTTAGATGTTTACCAAAAATCAGGAGATAGCCTTTTTGGACGCTACTATCTCCATCAATTACATCCCCTGACGCTAGCAGAAATCAACAAAATCCCTATCACACTCCCCGAAATAAAGCAGCTTTTAACTCCTCACTCCCCATTGAAAGGACTCAGTGAATTAACTCGATTTAGCGGATTTCCTGAACCCTTTCTTCTTGCTTCTGAAACAGAATATTTACGATGGGCGGACCAGCGTAGACACCTCTTAATCAAAGAAGAATTTAGAGAGTTAACTAATATCCAATTACTCAGTTTGGCAGAACAATTAATGCTCATCCTCCCTAGTCGTATAGGCAGTTTAATGAGCTATACATCTCTGGCAGAAGATATCCAAGTATCTGTTCCTACTATTCAAAATTGGCTAACTATTTTTGAGAAATTATTTATTGTATACAAAATACTCCCTTATTCACAAAGAATTACTAAAAGCCTTAAAAAACAACCCAAGTATTTTCTCTGGAATTGGACAGAGTGCACTAGTGAGGGGCCTCAATTCGAAAATGTGATTGCTAGCCACTTATACAAAGCGGTGCAAACATGGCGTTTGCTGGGGTTAGCCAAAACAGAGTTATTTTATGTAAGGGACAAATTGGGGAGAGAGGTTGATTTTCTTGTGACCAAGGATGGCGAGCCTTGGTTTCTAGTTGAGGTCAAACTCAGCGACGAAAAACTCAGTCCAAGTCTCAAATATTTTTCAAAACATTTAAATGTGCCTGGCATTCAACTCTTAAAAAAAGAAGGGGTTTTTGAGCAAAGAGAAAACTGTATCTGCATTAGTGCCAATCAATGGTTAGGCCATTTAATATAGGGATGAT
>SICP01000005.1 GCA_009691415.1 Candidatus Margulisiibacteriota bacterium | reverse complement strand
TCCCATGACAAGCCTCTCGTTTTCTCCTGCCAATCGCTTATCTTCCAATTCTAACAACACACTGGCTGCCTTAAAAACAGCTCCTCTACAAACAAAATTTTCTGAATTAAATATTAGACTACAAGCACTATATGATCATAGATTACCCGCTTTTAAATTGTCGGATTTTTTTAAAGAAGCTGGGATGAATAAATCCGATATTGTGAGTTATTTCAAACTTCACGCCAGCCCAACACATAAAGCCACACCCCACCCTCATGCACGTGGCATATTTGACCAAATGCTTGTAGACTTTATTTTGGAACAACCCAATCCTGAGGAATTTCTTTCGCACTTACTTCAAGATGCCACAACCCAAGATGTTGGCCAGTTTATTTTAGGCACACTTAATGTCTATATGGATGAGAAAAAGAACAAGAGGCTTGACGTTAGTCACTTTGGTTACGAGCCTCTTAATCAGGTTTTCATGCAGAACAATAGTGCCGCTAGTTTCGAAAGACTTAAAAAATTTCTTGAAGAACACTTAGATGAAAACGGAAATCTTGTTAACAAACGACTACAACGAGATCTTTGGAAAGCGGGGAAAACCCCAGTTTAAGAGATCATGGTGCCAGCGGATATTTCAAACGGAGGTGAAACACCCCAATGCAAAACACTAAACATATTATCTCTATAGGCGGCGGCGGATTTTCTCATTCAAAGAGCGATCTAAAGCTTGAAAAATATCTCTTAAGCCAAGTGGCGCCCTCTTCTCCAAAGATTTGTATGCTCCCCCAAGCTAGTAGAGAATCACCAGAATACATCGTCAAATTCTACGATACCTTTCACACATTAGGTGCTAAGCCTACTTGGATTTCATTATTTGATCGTGTTGAAGACAGTTGGCAAGAAAAACTTCTTAGTCAAGACATCATCTATGTCGGAGGAGGAAATACCAAAAGTATGTTGGCTCTCTGGAAAACCTGGGGTATGGATACCCTCCTAAAAGAAGCCTACAACCGGGGCATTGTTTTGGCGGGAGTAAGCGCTGGCGCGATCTGTTGGTTTGAACAGTGCATGACCGATTCTGTATGGCCTCTAGGCGTATTAGACGGTCTCGGATTTTTAAAAAATAGCTGTTGCCCTCATTACGATTCGGAACCAGAACGTGCACCGGCCTATCAAAATAATATTAGTTCTGGCGCCATAAAACCTGGTATCGCACTCCAAGATTTTACGGCCGCACATTATGTTGACGAGACTCTCACAAAAATCATTTCATCAGTCAAAAATGGTAAAGCCTTCCAAGTAAATGCTGATTCGGCAATAGCGTTAGATGTACATTATCTATAACAGCTAACGCTAAAGTTCGTCATTAACAAGAGAGGGTTTATTGGTGTGTAAACGCCTAAAATCATCCGGTGAAAGGTAACCAATAGAAGCATGAGGTCTACAATTATTGTGCCGATCCAGATAGTTTGGCCAGGCAGAAAAAGCCTGTAGGGCATTTTGGTAAATATTACGATAGACTTCTTCACGCTTAAAATTGGCAAAAAAAGGATTCCAGAAAAGACTTTTGATTTGGAGCTTGAACATCGCAGAATTCAATGGAGATATTGAGGTTCTTGGACGCTTGAGTAAAGTCAAAAGCGGTACATTGACAGCCTCGATCTAGCCGTAAGGTAAGACTCAGGTTTTCGAGAGCTTTTCCATCAGGAAATCTTACCAAAACAGCTTGCTGAAGTGCTTCGATAGCTTCCTGACAACGGCATCTAAATGCGAACCTGGAACCGATGACTTCTTTATCAAAAACGTCCTGTCCATAAAGAAAACAGTGCTCAGCACATAGAAGATGCACCTCAAAAATATCTTGTAGAAAAGGACATCCCACCCGTTTTTGAATGGCCTGAAGAGATTGCTCCTATCGCACAAAGTATACGAGAACGTCACTATGACGAGGCCATTGATGCAGCCAAAAAAGTGTTAAGTCATTTTGATACACCAGAGTTGACGAGTATATATGCCGCATTGTCTCTAGCAGATGCCCGTTCTTATGAGAGGCCTCTGCCGATGGATGTGGTGTATCCGAATAACTACTAGCCTTGTCCCAACGTCTCACCTGTTTACCTAAAGTAGAAAAAATAGTATCTCCCTGCAATTTTACATGGGAAATAGACTCGTCATGTGCTTAAAAACGTACCACGCGAGAAAAATATGAAGAGACTAAAACCTGTCCATTGGAACAACCCAAAACCAACAGTCTCTCGGAAAGATCTATCGCGCTTACCCCCGCTATCGAAATTCGGAATGGGTTGTATCAAGACGTGACTGAAAATGAATGGCCTCGCGAGTAGCGTATACTATTTTGTCCGGCAGAACTTTTAAAGCGTTGATCACGCCAGCAGTAGGTATACGCTGAATCTCTCCCCCATGTAGAGGCTGTACGACGATGGTAAACGAGGAGTCAGATGATGGCACTACATAGGCTGCACATGTTCCAGATAATTTCAAAAATAGAGGGTTGGGTCCCACGGAAGTATGCTGAACTGTATGGTATTAGTCTAAAATACAACTGCTCATTTAACTTATTAAACAGTCTGCTATTCCCTATAAAAGTTACTTCAGCCCGATGCGTTGTCCTGAATACTAATAATCTTATTTACAGCGCTACCCCATCCCGTTATCCTTTTCTCATGGCTTACATTCCTACATTCAATCGGGCATTAATCATTCTGTTAATCGGGCAAGCGATTACAGCGTCTACTGTTCCGGTTTTATTTCTTATAAGTGGGCTCTTGGGGCCACAATTATCTCCGACATTAACCCTTTCAACCTTGCCGATCTCGCTAGTAGTGGTTGGCTTGGCGATAGGGAGCCCTACGTCTGCCTGGGTGATGTCGCGCTTAGGAAGAAAACAGGGGCATATCTTGGGACTTCTCGTGACATTGGCAGGGGTTGGTTTGGCTGGGTTATCGCTCAAAACTTTTTATTTTGGGGGATTTTGTTTCTCCTCGTTGATAGCCGGCTTCGGCTGTGCGTTTAATAATCAAATACGATTTACTGCCGCGGAAAATGCAGGTGATCAAAAAGCATTGGTGCATTCTTGGATATTGATGTTTGGTTTAGCCGCCGCAATCATAGGCTCCTGGATGATTCAGTTTGGGCGTACGTTGATAGCGGGTGGAGAATATATTGGATCGCTAGCCTTGTTATTCGGGGGGTTAACTTTATTCATAATATTGATGACGACATTGCCTTATACAAAAAGTGCACCCGTTGAAAAACAAGAACCGTCCGGAGAAAGTTTTATTCTTAAAGTGCTCTATCAACCCCTCTTCTGGGCCTGTGCGTTATGTGGCATTTCTTCGTTTGTAACGATGACATTATTGATGTCCTCTGCGCCCTTACAAATGCATACGATCTGTCATATTTCAACATCCGCTACAACGATGACCATACAGAGTCATATCATTGCCATGTATTTCCCGTCTTTATTTAGTGGGTTTTTATTAACGCGATTTGGACTCCGAAAATTAATTGGCTTTGGCATACTATTATTTTTAATATGTATTGGCATTGCCGATCACAGCACAAGCTGCCATGACTACTGGTGGTCTATGGTTCTTTTAGGAATCGGGTGGAATTTTTTATTTCTGGCAGGATCTACAGGGATTTCACAATACTTCACCGGGCCCGAAAGATTCGCTGCGCAAGGACTGAATGACACATTAGTTTATGGGACACAAGCCATTGCAAGTTTAAGCGCAGGATGGCTTCTTTTTACAATAGGATGGTCTAAACTGATCTTGATTCCCATCCCCATACTGCTTGGGGCATTTTTGTTTATTAGGCAGTATCTCAATAAATAACCCTAAGCCCGATTCCACTTACACACGGAGGAGAAACCCCACGAGGCAAAACAGTAAACATATTATCTCTATAGGCGGTGGCGGATTTTCTCATTCAAAGAGCGATCTAAAACTTGAAAAATATCTCCTAAGCCAAGTGGCCCCCTCTTCTCCAAAGATGGGACTGTTGCGATATAGATTTAAAAGATCAAGTGGCAGAAAAACATAAGCTATGGACGATTGAAAATCCTAGGATTTTCGAAATTTATGTATCAGTTTAAAAATTTTGAGAAAAAGGTTGGGCGAAGTGGCATAGATGTAGAAATACGATGCTTGTATCTACAATTTCATTATGACCTATCGGATCGTGAATTAGAGACACGACTTCGATTTGATATTGCCTTTAGATGGCTTTGTAGATTCACTGCCTTTAAGATAACACCAGACCATACTTTTTTCTGTCGATTCCGAAATTCTATTGGGACAAAAGGCATTGAATTGTTATTCAAGATCATTGTCAATCGACCAAAAGAAACCGTGATCATGCGCTCCGTTTTGGGTGTAAGGGAAAGCAGAAATTCTGCTTTGGCTATAAAGGACATATCAAGAAGGCTTTTCTCAGATCTGCCCTAGAAATGGTTTTTGCAGACAAGGCCTACTGTCTAGCCAAGGCTCAGGATGCCATGAAAAAACGTGGTGCCTACAGCGCCGCTATTCTGAAACAAAATATGAAGGCTAAAAATAAAGACCTAGATCGTTTGAGAAGCACGCAAAATATCGTGGCCTCATCAAAGTTCAGACGCAGTTATTTCTCGATGCCATCGTTTGGAATGTTAAACGTCTTGTTACCATAAACGCCCCCCACTTTTTCAAGGGACATAGCGCCCCATAGGGAAATCTACGCCGGCTTCTCTAAATACTCACAAAAAAATGTGAGTATTTCATCAATTCTGTGGATAACTTCATGGCTTTTTACGGCTTTTATGGAAATTCAAGGAAATGTTCTCTTTTTAGTCTGTTTTGCAACAGTCACAAATTAAAGCAAAGATCAGTGCTGAAATAATGATTTTAATAATAAAATATATGATCCTATTTTCTCCCAAAAAGGTTTGATTAAAAGTATACCTGAGACAGGGTAAAAACCTCTGCCTCAGGCAATACAATGCCTCTACTCGTTCATCAACAACGGTAGGACATAGGAAACACCAAACCCTATGATATATAAAACAAAACTAATCCCCCAAATCCAACGAGAACAATACTTAACAGTTCGACAAGACTGGGCAAGAACTGGATCAATCGGACATGACGCAGGTTGTTTCCACTGCATAAATCCTGAAATCGCCAACATCACTGCACCCAATAAAAATAAGATAGGCTTGTGTTCGGATAGGCAGATTAATTGTGGAAACATACCAACCAGAGCTACTACGGTTGAGCCTGCACCCAACACAACGAATATCGCAGGGATGGTGCAGCAAACAAGAGTAGAGCTAGAACTTAAGAGCGTCAGAAATAAACTGCCTTTGCGAAGGGGTTCTTTCATCTTTCAATCCTCGTCACGCCGTATCCAGCCTGCTCTAATGATGTTTTGATGGTTTTGTCATCCAGGGTTTTGTCTGGATTAAGTTCTAAAACCACTGTCTTTTTTTCTAGACTGACTTGCACAGATTTTACTGCATCAAATGTTGAAAATTTCTTTTTGATCCCTTGCGCACAAAACGAACATACCAAACCCTTTACTTTTACAGTAATAGGTTTTTGGGTCTCGGCTATAAGTGATGTTGAAAAAAGTATAAGGCTGACTAAAAGCAAACATAATAATTTTGTTTTCATAGTAGATCTCCTTTAAAAATGAATTCTAAATGTTGTGGAATGGATCTTGCCGTTACTACCTAGCTCTACCAAGATATTATCTTTAAAAAAACGAACCATAGGGATAACCCAGGTATCATTTTCTTGCGCTGATTCTATATGAGATGCCTGAAAAATAAACCAGGTATTCAAGTCATAATAATCGGCTAAATAAGAACCAAAGCCTGCTCTCAAAGTCCACTTAGTCATCGACGAATTACCACCAAGTGTCTCTGCCAAAGCAGATAGATAGATCCTGCGATTTTCCCAATCTGTTTCGATACCCACGTAGGGTTCTACAGAGTGATCTTGAGCACCTAATCCACCGAGTAGATAAATATTGGCCTGAGAGTCTTCCTCATTCCACCGTTTCAGCAAGAAATTTACCTGGCCAAGATGCATAGCCGATGGGTCTTTTGAATACTGAACATAACGGTATCCTACGGCCACTTGTGAGGTAAGACTGTAGAATAATTGTGAATCCGTGCTTTTTGAATCCACTATGATATCTAACATTTTGCCATCCTGGTAAATGACGGGCGTTGCCATCGTAATCTGAGCAACCCCAATCAGTAATAAACAAAGGCTAAAAATACGCATTTCAAGCTCCTTTTAAAACTAAGTTTTTGTATAAAAATAAAACTTGTTTTACTTAGGATTTAACAAAGTAATCTTAGGGTATTTAGGCACATGAGATAATCAGGCGGGCGTAGCAATGAAAGCTGAATAATCGTAGCGGGATTTTTTTGTGCAAGAGACTGTTTTGGTAAATCTATATTCCCGAGAATAACAAATGCCACATCTGACAATACGATGGGGTGAGAAGAGCTTACTTTAGAAATATCCGAACCATGGGAATCGCAACATGGCGGTGCATCAGGTGCATTTTGATTCGAACAGCAACCATGCGCATGCACTTGGTTAGCAGATTCGATTGCTCCACAAATATTGGGACATAACGTTCCTAAAAAGAAGAAAAGTATTAAAAAAAGAAAAGGCAGGTTCTTTTTCATAGAATACTTAGTTTAAGCGATTAGACAAAAAAATCATATCTTTCCTTTTGCTGGTACAGATACTGGTACTGGAAACTTTGTCGCTGAAAAAGTGTTGGTGCAAAATGCAGGTCTTAAAACCATCTGGAAACGCAGTCCGTATTTCAAGTAGCCATTCAAGTAGCCTGGCTACTTGAATCTAGTTTTTTGTAATGTCATGAACAAGCCTAGGCATAAGATTTCCAGTACGAGCATGGACTTCAACCTGAGAGGGTCTTACTTTGACGATGGCAAACTCAGCGGCAACAAAAAATCCGTTTAAAACGACCAAGAAGAACGTAACTAAAACTTCAAAAATCATTTTTTCTCCACTACATTTGTTGCAATTAATCCCAATAATTCAGATTTTATTTTTTGATAATCTCTGCGTTGAACGGCATACGCTTCAAGAACATGTTGGTAGAGCTGAATCGCAGTTAACACATCGCTTGAATCCTTGACGCCTCGATCATAATCCTCAAAGATCTGACCCATAAATTTTTGAGTTTGCAAAAATCTGCTTTCGGATAAATGAAAGAGCTCGTGAAGGTGGATCATTTCTTCTTGTCGCACTTTAAGTTCCGCCGCCATTTGCTGAGTTTTATAGCTTAGAAATTCTGACGCAGATTGAAGTTGTAAAGAGTACCCGCTCATCTCAGACTGTGATTGATTACCGTCATAAATAAGAAACTGGGCCCTAATCCCCGCTGCCAATTCGGCTCTGTCGATCCAATTAGAAAAAGGTCTCTCTGCTTCTGTATATAAGGTGTAGCCTGCGAACACATCAATAGAGGGACGATTCTTTCCCATGAGCTTTTCTTGCTGTAGCTTTAAAATACTTTTATTGATATTCAATTCTTGTATAGTCGATAATCCAGACACCGAAAGAGGCATGAGAATTAATGTCTCATCATGGGTATGGGGAAGGGAGCTAATTTGTAGCGTGATCGGCGCTGACACGCCCAAAATTGTCTGGAGTTTTATCATGAGTATTTTTTTCTCATGTTCTGCACTCTCAATCGCTTCTTCTAATTGACCCTTATAAATTTCAAAACCCAACAAATCACTTTGCGTGAGAAGACCTCGGCTAAGCCTGCGCTGAGCAGAACTATAACTTTTAACATTGTATTTGAGAATAGCTTGGGCATTTCGAATGACTTCATCCAAATAACTCATGTCCCAATATAAAAGCTGTGCAGCCATGACTGCTAACGTGTATGTTTTCTGTGCATTGGCTTCAGTAAGGCTTGCCTGCGCTTGGCGAATCAATTCTTCTTGTCTGTCTTGACCTCCACGCGAAAGATTCATAGAAATATCAACACTCCCAATAGGTTGCACACGACTCTCTTGAAGACCGTTATTATAAAATCCTTCACTCCCTAAGGAGGCCGTAATTAGTGGCGAAAAAGATCTTAATAAAGAACCTGTTCTTGCTTTTGCGGCTAAAATTGTGGTGGTTCCGCTCTGTACATTTTTATTGTTTTCTCGAATGATCTGTTCCATATCTTCATATCGAAGAGCACCCGTATGATTTTCTGCCATAATGACTCCTCCCATAAGAAAAGGGAGGAGCCAGATTAAAAAAGAGTTTATTTGCATGATGGCAATTTCCTTGTCTGACTCCAATAAAACTTTAGTCTAAGTTATCAAAAGCAACCAAAAGTTTTTTCCCTTTTTCAGTTACAAATACGTCTATATTGTAGGGCTTACGTATGCTTCCTTTGGGAAGTACTCCCACAAAAGAATCTTTTCCTAAAGTTAATGTAAATTCTTTCTTGTCCCAGCCCTTTTTTGATTTTGACTCGAGAATAGCAATCCCCTTTTTATCAAATTGAGATAAGGGTAATATCTGCATCTTGGCATTGTAGATATACACTCGAACCGTACCGTCTTCTGAACGAAGTAATTCACCCTTATAAATCAAAGACGCCTTACGACCTAGTTTGACATTACTAGCCTGAATGACAGGAGCAACAACGCCCCCATGTACGGGTGAATCTGTTAAAAATGGACCATGTCCCCCGTCATGTGCGGTAAGTGATGTGCCCAATAATAAAACCAACCCTAAAATTAACTTTTTCATTTCCAATCTCCTTCTTGTTGTTTCGAATTTTTTGATGTTTTACTTAGATTTTCAATTGCCTTACGGCCGAACTTGTAAAAAAGGGTGGGGGTCACAATAATATCTAATAATGTGGAGGACAATAATCCTCCAACAATGACTACAGCAACCGGATACAAGATTTCTTTGCCGGGCTCACCCTTCGACAAAAGAAGTGGAACCAAAGCAAGTGCTGCAGTAAAAGACGTCATTAATACGGGTACTAACCTTTCTTGGGCCCCGCGAAATACAAATTCCTTGGTAAACGTTTCACCTTCATGTTGTACCAAATGAATATAGTGACTTATCATCATAATTCCATTACGGCTTGCAATACCGCAAAGTGTAATAAAGGCAATCAATGTGGCCACAGAAAATTGTCGTTCTGTGATGTAAATTGCGACAATACTTCCAATAAGTGCAAGCGGTATATTCAGCATAATCTGTAACATTAATACCCATGACCTAAATTGCATATACAGGAGTCCCATAATGGCGAGAAGAGAAAGAATGCCAAAGATCAAAATCAATTTTGTTGCCTGTTGTTGACTTTTAAATTGACCTTCTAATGAAATATAATACCCTTGCGGTATTTTCATTTTTTCATCCAATCTCTTTTCGATCTCTTCCACAACGCTGCCTAAATCGCGACCATGCGTATTCGCTGAAATGACAATTCTACGCTGAAGATTTTCCCGATTGATCATACTCGGGCCACTACTTTCATAGGTATCCGCAATATCCTTTACTTGAATTGTATACCCATTAGGCATGGTTTTAACCAAGACGTTGCCAATCGCATCAGGGTTACGTCTAGAGTCATCATCAAGTCTCATGACAATGTCGTAAAGTTGCTGCTTTTCAATGAACTGAGCGACAGTTTCACCATTAAGATACCCTTCCAAATCCTGTACAACTTCCCCAGGACTAATTCCCAATTGGGCAACGGCTTCTCGATCAATGGAAATTTTAAGCTGAGGAATAGGAATACTCGGTTCCAATGTCAGATCGACAATGCCCGGAATATCTTTCAGAATATCTTCAATCTCAACTCCAAGACGTCTCAATTCTGACAATTCCGTACCAAAGATTTTAACCGCGATCTGGGCCCTTACTCCAGATAACAAATGATCCAGGCGGTGACTAATGGGCTGTCCGATATTGACATAGACATTCCCACATTTTTCCACATTTTCTCGAATCTCTTTCAGTACAATCTCTCTCGGACGGCCACCTTCCTTGAAGTCCACATCAATTTCACTCCAGTGAACCCCTTCCGCATGTTCATCCATTTCAGCACGACCTGTACGCCGTATCGTAGACTTTACTTCTGGCACAGCAAGTATGGCCTTTTCAATAGCTATTCCCAACTTATCCGAAGCGGAAAGGCTAATTCCTGGCCTGGCTGCGACTCCAATTGTTGCGGTACCCTCATTAAAAGGAGGTAAAAAATTCTTACCCATTTGAGGAATCAAACATAAACTCAACACGACAAGAATCAAACATCCCATCATGATTTTATAAGGATGATCTAAAGTTGTACTTAGGATGCGTTTTTGCCAAGATTTCAAAAAGATTACGACTCTATTATCGCTTTCTTTCCTCAGCAATTTCGTACCCTTTAAGAGAAATGAACAAAGTACTGGCGTAACGGTGAGAGAAACGATGAGGGAGGCAACCAAGGAAATTATGTAAGCAAGACCCAATGGTTTAAAGAGCCGCCCTTCGATACCGCCTAAAAAGAAGAGAGGAAGAAACACCAAAATAACAGTAATCGTCGAAAAAATAATGGAGTTTCTGACTTCAGATGAGGCTTCATAAATCACCCTAAGCCGGCCTTTTGGAGAACCATTGGCTTGATTTTCTCGTAATCGTCGAAAGACATTTTCCATGTCCACAATGGCATCATCCACAAGCTCTCCAATCGCAATCGCAAAGCCACCCAATGTCATCGTATTGATTGTAAGATTAAACATCTTAAATACGATCACCGACAGCAAAAGTGATATCGGAATAGTTACAAGTGTAATCATCGTACTTCGAACATTCAGAAGAAAAATAAAGACAATAATCGCAATAATGATAGCGCCATCTTTCAAGGCTTCTATAACATTATTGTTGGCCGCTTCGATAAACCGAGATTGTTTAAAAAGATCCGCTTTCAGAATGACTCCCTTTGGCAGAGTTCTCTCCATTTCTTTAAGCGTCTTTTCAATCTGTTTTGTCAATTCAATCGTATTAGCATTCGGTTGTTTTTGAATTGTCATAACAACAGAATGGTGTCCATTGATACTAGCCTCACCCCGTTTTGTCTTAGCTCCGATATCTACTTTTGCCACATCTTTGACAAGAACCGGTTTTCCCAAGTGAATCCCAACAACAGAATTTTCGATTTCCTCTAGAGAGGTAACTCTACCTAAAGGACGTATCAAATATTCCTGATCATGAATATCTATAAACCCACCTGTCGTATTATTACTCATCTTTGACAAGGTTTGCTTACAGTCCTCCATAGAAATACCTTTTTTCTGTAGAAGATCACTTGAGACAAGGATTCTGTACTGCTTGACTTCGCCGCCCATTACAACAACCTGACTAATCCCTGAAATACCCATCAGTCGTGGACGTATTGCCCAATCTGCCAATGTGCGAAGTTCCATCGGAGAAACACTATTATCTGGAGCACTTAATCCAATAAACTGGATTTCTCCCATAATAGAGGTAATGGGTCCCATCATTGGCCGCATACCTTCTGGTAAACGATCTCCTAATAACTGGATCCGTTCTGCGACAAATTGCCGGTTGCGATAAATATCAGTTCCCCAAGCAAACTCTACATGGACGATCGAAATGCCAATTCCGCTTGATGATCGGATACGTGTAGCGCCAGGGACGCCATTCATGACTGATTCAATAGGTAGACTCACCAATGTTTCTACTTCTTCAGGTGCCAACCCATGTGCTTCTGTCAAAATAGTGACAGTGGGTCGATTTAAGTCAGGGAAAACATCAACAGGCAAATGAGCCCCCACCCAAAAACCATATGCCATCATCACGATCGCAATGAGTAAAATCAAAAAACGGTTTTTTAAAGAATATCGAATTAACGCATTTAACACATATAAGCTCCTTTCGGATGAGATAAGGGAACGATGCCTATCAAGAAAGCACCGGATAGGTTAGCGTCACAAAAATAAGTTTTAGAGGATGAACTAAATCGAAAAAGAGAATTTTGGAGGTCGAAATATAGACAATAAATAGAGTTTTCTAGGGAGTGAAAAAGGAAAGCACCCCATGCAATTTATAAGAATAGGCAGAATAGAAAAAAGTGTAACAGTTGAAATACTCCCTAAAAAAAGGGTCTCAAAAGACAATGTATGTTCATGAGAATGAGTGTGTTCTTCATCAGAATTGTGATGATGCATGTGGATGTCTGGCTTAAGAGAAAAAGTTTCTTCTATATCATGGTGAAAATTACCAGCATTAGTTAAATCATGATGTGCCGTACAAAATTCAGTAAAGGATGCGGTAGAAAAGAAAAGAGTAAAGATGCACATAGTAGCTAAAAAGAAGCATAGCAACGTTTTTGAAAGCAAAGAAAAACGATAGAAAGGAGATTTCATTAATAATAAGTTACCATTTCCTCCAATATTTCACCAATTTCTTAATGGGGGCTAGAAAGACCACCTTCCCAGCATCCACCACAGCGAAGAGGAACCCACTTCACAAAAGATAGGTCGGGCAAGTGACACTCAATAGGGAAAATCACCATGGGCATCCGCTTCGCGGCTGCGACATTGATCGTAAAGATCGATCCACGAGACTGGCCGTCAATGAAAGCGACAAGACCATAACAGGCTTCTACCAATCGCTTATTTCTCAAAAGCAATGCGGCTTTGATGAGATATGAAGTTTCTTTTCCTGCGGAAAACCCCCACAACAAGTGACCCCCATAGTCTTTAAACTGACGCATCATGGCCCGCACTTTGACGGGAAATCCATCGTAGTTTTTCCAAGCAGAATACACGGTGCATTGTGACGATAACCCCAGATGCAACAGCCGCTCAATGACAAACTGATCGGCTCCAATCGCACCACCCGATGCAATGTGATAGCCTCGTCCCAATAAATCTTCGACCACTTGTCCCACGGCATCGGCATACCCATAGCCGAGCGATCGAGACCCAATCACACCCACAGACCGCATCGGTTTTTCTACCGGTGCCGCTACTTTCTTTTGTATCCCTACCATCGCTAATTTACTCATTTCCTTACCCCTTTCTGGTTTGTATTTTTCTTAAAACGCGACCAGAAAAACAGGGGCAAGGTCAAGGGGGAAATCTATCGATATTTGTTGAATGGGTTAATGCTACACTCACTAAATGATTGAATTAATAGTGTTAAAATCGAAACAGTTATTCTATTAATGCCTTCATAGAATTTTGTATCTGAATGGGAGAATAAAATGCAATTTAAAATCATCTCTACGGCTGCGACAGAGCCTTTCACTGAGCTAGCACTTAGCATTACTAAATCTAAAACATCTATTTCAAATCTCCGAGGACTTATCCAACAACTCCAGCCAGAAAACCAAACCAAAGCGGTCAAGCCCCTATAATTTCGGACAGTAAAACGTCATTAACAAGAGAGGATTTATTGGTGTGTAAACGCCTAAAATCAGCCGGTGAAAGGTAACCAATAGACGCATGAGGTCTACGATTATTGTACCAATCCAAATAGTTAGGCCAGGCAGAAAAAGCCTGTAGGGCATTTTGGTAAATATTACGATAGACTTCTTCGCGCTTAAAATTGGCAAAAAAGGATTCAATAAAAGGTTTTTGATTCGGAGCTTGAACATCGCAGAATTCAATGGAGATATTGAGGTTCTTGGCCGCTTGAGTAAAGTCAAAAGCGGTAAATTGACAGCCTCGATCTAGCCGTAGGGTAAGACTCAGGTTTTCGGGAGCTTTTCCATCAGGAAATCTTTTAGAAACAGCTTGCTGAAGTGCTTC
Source organism: Candidatus Margulisiibacteriota bacterium (assembly GCA_009691415.1). Lineage (GTDB taxonomy): Bacteria > Margulisbacteria > Marinamargulisbacteria > SXXA01 > SICP01 > SICP01. The sequence goes on along the minus strand of SICP01000005.1, from coordinate 53,411 downwards.
GATAGCTTCCTGACAACGACATCTAAATCCGAACCAGGAACCGATGACTTCTTTATCAAAAACGTCTATGACGGTGAATAAATACAAGAAGCCTTCTTCAGTCGGGATCAGTGTCAAATCAGATTCCCACCTCACATTACTTTGTAGCGGGCAGTAAAATAAAACGTTGGATGGTTTTTTCTTTTTTGGTTTTCGAATAAATTTGGGCTGAAGAAGATGAAGTTCACCCATATGACGATAGACTTTTTTGTGATTAAAGCAGTCGTTGTATACCGTTCTCAAATACGCACATACGTTGTGATAGCCAAGGGTAAGCTCGTAACCGCTTAAATTCTTTAAGCGGCTGACTAAGTTGGGATCTAGAGGGCGAGAAGATTTTTTGTAGTAACGTGGTTTTCGCCTGTAGTACCAGTTGCTTCTGTTTAAACCTATTGCCTTTGCTGCTTTTTCTACGGAGACACCTGTTGTTTTATGAAGCGTTTCAGCATGTTCACGCTTTTGAGCTATAGGCAAAGCTCCTGTGAAATTTTTTTTTGATAGTCGATGATGACCGCCTGTTGACCAATGAGTTTGAGCAGCCGTTCTCGTTCTGCATCAGGGCTTTGATGTCGCTGTTTTCGTTTGTCAGAAAACCCACCCTTAATCGCTTCTAGGGCTTCATCCCGCCACCGATATGCGAGGCTATCGCTAATCCCATATTCTTTGCATATTTGACTCACAGGCTTTTGGCTTTTCATCATGGCCATCACCACCGCGGTTTTCTCGTCCACACTATATTGCTTTTGCTTCATTAGACACTCCTATTCAGTTACGATTTTAACTCTTTTTTTGGACGCGCCCAAGGGAATGGGAATTCCCATTCCCTTGGGCCTCAATCCTCCCGAGTTTAAGTGTCTAGTTTAGTATAGGGGCTAGAAAGGCTCCCTTGTCTGCCATAGCTTCTTTCTACATTCTGAAAACCTTGGCTAATACGTAAGCGACGGCAGAGACCGGCTTCGCCCGTCTTTGCTTAGTATCTCTTAGAACAGAGGGAGAGCTCCTTACCCCTCTTTGCTATACCGCCGATTTCCCGGCTTAAATCGGCGGCGGGGTTACCTAACTTTAATAAATATTTAGATTAAAAATAAATATTAATCCCACACTTCAGAACCGCATCCACATTTAGTTTTTGGAGATAAGCCAAGTTGCGCTTGCTACTTGAATGAGGGAGTTAAAAAGTGTAAGCAGCAACTATTTTTGTTTCTGTTAGGCCGGGTTGAATGTGTATATTGAGTGTCTGAGGTGAGGGGGGAGTTGTATTATGCAATGCTTTCTCACACAGTTTTTCCAATGGGGTCTTAAAGATGAGCATGCTGATACTGGCGCTGGCGGCAATGATTTTTATCGCAGTGTTAATATCCTCTGGATGGGTGAGTGTATCTGCTGTGTTACCCGATAAATCGAAAAATAATGGTAAGATAAAGACGCCCGCTGCTATGTAGCGCATGGTTTCTTCTGAGCTTCTTAATTCTTCTACGGCATCTTTGGCTGTATATTGGGCAGATTCGATGACTTTCTTTTGAAGTATTTCTGCTTGCGAAGGAAGTAGCGTCAATAAGAAACCGACTCCTGTATAGATTGTCCCTGTAATCAAGAGAGATTCTTTAAGTGCTTCATCTTGGAGCAGAAAGCTACCTGCGAGTGAAGAAGCTCCCAGTGTTAATAGGGAGTTACTCCAATACTGGCGGTCAGCTGCACTGAAGTCACTGAAATGTGCAAGTAAGGAATCGGGTGTCATTGGTGGTTGTGTTGCAGATATTATAGATGAGAACGATGTGAGAAAAGCGATAAGATAAAGTTTATATTTCATTGGGGGTTATCCTCCTTATCAAAAATAAGCGCAAAGGGACCGAAAACGCCTTTTATTTCTCGGGTTACTTTAGATGTATCTAGGTTTACTACAGTTACTTTTGGTTCTTCCGTATACCCATTGGTAAGTAGAGATCTTCTATTGAGAAATAAGTGGTTTTTGATAACAACAAAGTCTCTTGTGCCCTTGAAGTTAATCTTTTGTTTAAACTGGAATGAAGATAGATCGTAAATAGATATATTTCCAAACCAGTCTAATCCATATAACTCATTCCGTAGATATGATATTTTCAGAAGATGGCCTGGGTGTCTCTCTGAGCTTTTTTTCAAAAATTTATTTAACTTTAAAGAGTAAACAAACAGTCCGTCTCCTTCAGTAACATGCGTAGCAGGAATAATAAGCCTGTCTTTATTAATAACAAAGTTTCCAACTCCTGAGAATGGGGATAAAAGAGCCTGTTCGGTTTTTAATGAGTGTGTATTGATTTTGAAAAAAATTTCATATGGGGAAGTGTCTTTTTTTTGTTTTTCAGTTAAATAGGGTGATTTATGTTTAACAACATGATCATTATAGCCAAAGGCATATAAATAATCATTGTTACTTGAAATACTCCAGCTAGTAATTGGAAAGTATTCGCCAAAATCGATCTCTCCTATTTTTTTTAATGTTTTTTGGTCAAAAACCTCAATCCCAGAGTGCATAGAGCCTTTTATGGAAACAACTTCAATAAATAATTTATTTCTGTATGCTACTATTTTATTTGGGCTATCACCGTCGATGAAAATAGTTTGTTTTTTTTTGCCTCGAAAATCAAAGGACAGAACTTCTTTTCCAGATAAGGGTAATCCCAAGGAATCATAGCTACGATAGATGGATACGAAAAAACGATTATTCGATAGCGTTAAATTATTAAAGATGTTTTTCCCTATCTTGACTTTTTTGGGGGGGAGTAAGGGATCTACTGGTATTTCTGTAACGTAACCGGCCTTTTTCTGATCGTCTAACTCTAGAATGATGGCGGAAGTGTGGTCAGACACAAAATGGTTATTTTCTAGTGTGTAATGTAAAGCTATGGCCATGAGTCCTATCGCTACACAGAGAAAAACGCCTATCCATATTTTTCTCATGCTGAAAAAATTTTAGCCTCCCTCATTTACTTCTAAAACTGAATCTTTGTAAAAAAAGAAAGAAGAATCGAGATATTTTGAGTCATAAATATCATCGGGGGAAACGCCAATGAAGGCATTCCAGATAGTACCGTTATTTCCTTTGTCTGCTGCAAAGAGTAACCAAGATCCTGGCACATTAGATTTAGCTCGTGTTGCATTTGAATCTAGATCAATTTTTTCACCATTATCGTTGGAGGTATCCTTGAAAGTGAGCCAAACTAATTTTGAGCAGTAAATGCCGCTGGTATTATGCTTGTCGGCCCATTCTTTGTAATACCCGATTTTTTGGTCTATTCTTAAATTTTCTGGGCGAGTGGATCCTTCATTGGGGGTGTATAGATCAGGTCGAAATTTACTTCGTTCCCATCTTGACACTGAAGCATCAACAGCGTTCGCGATCTTAGTTGCGGAGGTATTGCCAATACGTCTGACAGAAAAAAGATAATCATTTCCCCAGTTTCTTCCTAGGTCATAACGATTTACGCCTCCCATCATTGCTTCAAACACTTGTGCCGGCAAATTAATATTCCCTTTGTTATAAAATATTGCTACATGGCTTAGATAGGACATTTTGGTGACAATGTCATCCCGATCGCTTTTCTTAAAAATGAGTTTACTACAAAATTATTTCACAATCACACCATTATTTTTCTCTGCCAAAAGGTATAGAAGTTCTGTTTAGCGGAAGAGAGCTTACCCAAATTCAAGAATATTATTTTAGTGAACATCCACACCCGTCTCCGATGGATTGGACGTTTTTGCATGTTTTAGCAAATCATAGTGATAGCTGGGCTAGACCGGACCCTGCATTTTCACACCCTCTCTTAGCGGATATGTTTATTCGAGATGGTATAAAAGATCCTGTTGAAAAGAGAATTCATATGATGTCTCATTTGGTGGATCTTTGCTCTAAAGAAACCTCTCTTATTCAAGCAAAGGACAGTAAAGGGCGAACCGCCCTTTACTTTACGACCTATGTACCTTTAGTAGAAAAACTACTTTCTCTAGGTATTCACTATGAAGATGGAAACTCAATTGTAAGTCCTCTTCATGTTCTTGCTTCGATGCCTCAAGCAAATGTTGAAATCGCAGTAGCTCACGGGGCCGATCCGTTGAGACTGGATCATTATGGTCGTACGGCCTTGCACTGCGCAGTTGTAAATCCATACCAAGAGGAGGCTGTGTTTTTTCTTGGTTCGGCAGGATTAAATGCGGTTAATACTAAGGATCACTTTGGATTCACCCCAGTACACTACGCTGTACTATGTCAAAATCAATACGCGATAAACTTTTTGAGTCGTTTAGCGACTAATGAAACACTTCAAGATGTGATTACTGCACTCGAACAAAATAGTTTAGTTCCTCAAAATCTCTCAGCTACACTGGAGAAACTTAAATTTTATAATGCCGAGTACAATATTCCTCATGAATTTAAAGAGTACGTTGGCCTAGGCAAAAAAGATGAGCCCAAAAAGGGAAAAGCTGCTTACAAACAGGATTTAAATCAACAAATAGTAGAAAATTCACAAGAACAAGCTACTACACTTACATTCGTGAGAGAGAACTTGCCTTCGGAGCTGGCAAAAGCATCTGCAAATCAAACCGTTAATGCAATGTATAGTCCAGCAGCAAAGCGATCAGCTGATACCTTTGACGGGAAACCCATTTACCATGCGAGCTCTGGAATCGCTGACACAGACAAAACATCAACGTGTTTTTTTGTTATTGGAGAAGATGGGAAGAGAAACTTAATTGCTATCGGACAACACGAAGAATCTGATGCATATAGGATTTCGTGGGCTGATGAGAAATTTCCTGTAAAATCGGGGAAAAAGTATAGTCTCTAAAGACTTGCATATTGATAATGTCACATTATAAAGAACAGCACATTCTCCCAAAATTTTATCTTAAAAGATTTTGCCAGGAAGAATTCTATAGCGGTCAAAAAACCTTCAATACATTTTATTATGATAGGGATAAGCAGATTTTAGGCAAAAAAAGTCCAGAGAATCTACTTTGTCGACCTCACTATTATTCATTCAAAGACGAAAATGGAATCTATCATCCAAATTTAGAAATAGCATTTGGTGCGCTTGAGAGTCCGGCTTCACTGGTATTCAATAAAATTCAAGCAAATGTTGATATGACTATTAGGAAATCTGGATCACCTGATCTCCTATCCTCTAAAGAAAGATTGGTTTTAGTGCAATTCATGATCATGTTAATCCGAAGAACTCCTGCTATTTTAGAAACTTTCAAGAAAATGTTGATCCAATATATGCGAGAAAAGGAGAAGGAAATTCCTGATGGTTATTTAAATCATTTGATTCTTCCTTTAGCCATGAAACTTGGGGATGAACAAAATATTGAAGAATTGTTGAGCAATAAGAAATTTTATTTTTTAGGTAGTCCGAAAGCTCCAATCATTACCACAGATAGTCCTTTGACTATTATGAATGGAAAAGGATTAAAGAATGGGGAAGAAATATATTTTCCTATCTCTAAAAATTGCTTATTAATGCTTCATGATGAAGGTGATTCGGAAACATATGGAACTTTAGATGATCAGGTATTGGCCCGTAAGGTTAATAGACATATGGCTCAATTTGCAACGACTCATATTATCTGTTCATCAATGCCATATCTTCAAAGAATAATCAAAAATCTAAAATTTACTCCTAAGTTTTCTTGATAGTTATAAAGATTCTGAACGATCAGTTTGCACTCTATTATAAAAACTTTGGCAATACGTAATCCCAACCCATCAAACAAATATCGATAGATTTTCCCCTTGACCTTGCCCCTGTTTTTCTGGTTTTTCGCAAGAAAAATACAAACCAGAAAGGGGTAATGACGATGAGAAAATTAGCGATGGCAGGGATACAAAAGAAAGTAGCGGCACCGGTAGAAAAACAGATACGATCTGTCGGTGTGATTGGCTCTCGCTCGCTCGGATATGGCTATGCCGATGCCGTGGGACAAGTGGTCGAGGATTTGTTGGGACGAGGTTATCACATTGCATCGGGGGGTGCGATTGGCGCCGATCAGTTTGTTATTGAAAGGCTGTTGCATCTGGGTGTGTCGACACAATGCACCGTGTATTCTGCTTGGAAAAACTATGATGGATTTCCCATCAAAGTGCGGGCCATGATGCGGCAATTTAAAGACTATGGCGGTCACTTGTTGTGGGGATTTTCAGCAGGCAAAGAAACGCCGTATCTCATTAAAGCCGCATTGCTTTTGAGAAACAAGCGATTGGTAGAAGCCTGTTATGGTCTTGTGGCTTTCATCGATGGCCAGTCTCGCGGATCGATCTTCACGATCAATGTTGCAGCCGCAAAGCGGATGCCCATAGTTGTTTTTCCTATCGAGTGTCACTTGCCCGAACTATCTTTTGTGAAGTGGGTTCCGCTTCGCTGTGGCGGATGTTGGGAAGGTGGTTTTAAAGCTGTGTACTTGAAATAAGGGGAGAAAAATCATGACTAAACGATCCTTAAAAACCCTATTAAAAACAGACTTTAACAGGAACTCCTTAGAATCCTGGCTCATTAAAAATGTCTGTCAGCGTGTTGGTTGTAATGCCTTCGATGCACTCGATGATATTTCTACTCATGGCTGTGAAAGTGGATGCGTTTCTGAACTCATCTACACCACCGATTGCCTCCTTTTTTACCGACGATTTGAAACCCATATTTGGGAACGGGTGCATGAGTTTTTAGAAAACACCGGCCAAACCTTGGGACAGTTTTTGGATTCTTTTTCATCTAAGATCGAAGACGAAATTAGCTTCAAGGTAAAACTCACGTGGTTTGCCGTAGAAGAAACGGCCCATCAATTGGTCTGTCGATTCTTACCTTACTAGGACAACTCATGACACCAAAAATGGGCAAAAAGACCACTGAATTCCCCGGACTGTCGCCGCGCCCCGCCACGCGCGGCTTGGATAACGAATTATTTACAGTCAGCCTCTACATAAGAGTTTCAACGGACCGCCAAGCCAAGGAAGGTGATTCTCTGGAAGAACAAGAAAGCGAACTCAAAAAGTATTGTGACTATCGCGGCTTTCGCATCCACAACATCCTCATCGAAAAAGGAAAGTCCGGTGGCAACACCAATCGCCCTGAATACAAAAAACTAGTTAAAGATATTGAAGCCAAAAAGATCGATGCGGTGGTTGTTAAAAAACTGGATCGTCTGTCCCGATCACTTCTCGACTTCGAGCAGCTCATGACCACGATGCAAGAGCATGATGTGGAATTTGTTTCTCTGAAAGAGAATTTTGATACGACCACCGCCATGGGAAAAGCCATGCTTCGCGTGGCGTTGGTCTTTGCACAATTGGAACGAGAACAAACCTCAGAACGGATCACCGATGTCATGGGATATAGAGCCAGTATCGGGTTACACAATGGAGGACGCACACCCTTTGGCTATGTCTGTCTCAATAAAGAACTTCTTCCTTTTAAAAAAGAACAACAGATTGTTGAAGTTATCTTTCAAAAGTTCTTAGAAACAAAATCGTTAGCCTCTGTGACAGAGGCACTGCAAGCCACTCACAGTGCAACACGAAAAGGCACGTTATGGACAGATAGTCAGCTGAGAACCATTTTGCAAAATCCTATCTACAAAGGGTCTCTCCGGTGGCATGACAAAACCTATCCAGGGCTTCATCAACCGTTGGTTGCAGACTCTCTTTGGGAAAAAGTCCAAACGATTTTTAGCCAACGTGGCCATCTTGGAAATACAGATAGTAAGACCGAAATACAAAAACTCCTTCGCTGTGGCTACTGCTCCTCTCCCATGACCCCCAGTTATGCCATCAAGCAAAAAACAAAAAAGTATTATTACTACCGCTGTACAAGTGGGACTCACGGCAAAAAAAGAACCTGTCTTTTTAAGTGCGTCTCTTTCCCTCGTATCCATAGTGCCGTGAAAACTTGCCTCATCCTACTCACTCAAGACCGATATTTTCGACCGTTAGAAACCCGCATCACTTCCCATAACACCCATATCGAAGCTACGGAACAAAGTATCTACGAACAGATCACCCAATTAGAAGCAGAACTCACCGAGCTTAAAAACAAACACGATCAGTATCTCGATGCACTCATCACCCAATCCCTCAGCTCACCCGAAAAACAACGACTCAACGACCGTATCGAAGAACTATTGCGAGACTCCAAACAAACCAAATCCAAGATCACCACACTCCACCTAGAGCTCACCGCACATACCGAAGCAAAAATATCTCTCATCACCCTCAAAACCCAGCTCCTCCATTTCCGAGACAAAGCAGACTCGTGGGACATCGCCACCTATCGCACCTACCTCCTAAAAATCCTCACAGACATTACCTACTTCCCCGAAAAGCTAAGCTTTCATTTTTCCGGCCTTCCCTGGCCCATCGAAATCGTCATGCCACCCCCATAATCGTTTAAAAAAAAGCCACGGGAGAATCGCAATACCCCCTAAAAACCCCAAAAAGGCATACACACACCTAAAATGCCCCCAGAAAAGTTCGATCCCCGCCACAAAATCCCCTCACAAAATCACGAACTCCCTTAACCATTTCCTAACAAAAAAACACGAACTTTTAGGCACAAAAAAACCCACCAAAAAGTGGGTTCGTTGATATGAAATATAAGCTTAAAAAACGGACTTAAAACCACCAAAACCAGTTCGCAAAAAAGAGGTTAATGGTGGAGGTGACAGGGATCGAACCTGCGACCTCCTGCGTGCAAGGCAGGCGCTCTACCAACTGAGCTACACCCCCATTATAAGAAGGTCTTATTATAGCGAGTTGGGCTTAATAATTCTAGGCTTTATTTATTAGGGCTTGGGTGTGCCATTCTTGGTACTGTGCTGTAGAGAGAAGGGTTTGGATGTAGTCTTTTACGTATGGGGGGACTGGGATGTTATAGCTGAGAAAGCGAGTCGCGACGGGTGTAAAGAAGGCGTCTGCAATAGACCAGTCTCCGAAGAGAAAGGTTCCTTTTCGGTTTTCCCATATTTGGATAATACGTTGGATATCTTTTTCAAGTTCTGGCGTAGATTCGTAAGAGAGATGGGTTTGGCTAAGTTCCATTGGAAGTGCCCTCCGTAGGGGCAAAAATCCAGAATGCATTTCGGCCGTTACACTTCTAGCAATAGCACGAAAAGAAGGATCTTGTGGCCAGAGAGAAGGCACTTTCTCTGCGAGGTATTCGCAAATGGCGAGAGAATCCCAGATAACGAGATCCCCATCCCAGAGGACGGGGACTTTTAATGTAGGTGAATACGGCAAAATATCCTGCTTGAATGAACTGGATCGATGGTCAAATTCGATTTCTTCAAAGGAGATTTTGGTGGTTTTTAGAACGAGCCATGGCCGCATGGACCAGGAGGACGTTGATTTGTTACCGATGATTAGTTTGAGCATTGTACTAGTTTACAATGTTGCTTTTTTTATTAAAAGTATAAACGTTGACTTATTATGTAAATGCTTCTACTTTCATATTTATTTAACGTTCTGTTATTAGAAGGAGTTCATGATGAGTAAAGCAATTCCAGCTATGTCTACGTTCATCACTTCGAGAATTCTCATTAGAAATTCCAAGATCATGCCCTTTCCTACCCCAAGACTCTTATCGCAAGCCAATTCTCTTTTTACTTCCTCGGACTCATTTCGACGAGTATCACTGAATGTAAAACCTGTTTACAACTCTATTTTCAAGCAACATCCTTTAACTATTTTAAATTTTTCTAGGCCTCAACTTTTAGAAGACTTGAAAGAAAAAGAAATTTCTCAAGAATCGATTGAACACTTTCGTGCTAGTTTATTTGACAGAAATGCTGCGGGAAAAGCTGTTAACAATTCGTTTTATACTTGGCTAGCCGATCCTCTATCCAAAGCCCCTAGTTTGCCTGCTCTTCAAAAATTTTTGGCGAATTATATGGTGGGCCGTCTGCGAACACGCCGCAATGTATCTGATGCATTAAGTGCCACTTATGATAGCGAAACACAACCTAGTCGTGGGGTTAAGGGAGAAGACGCATTAAAGAAATGGTCTCATGTCATGCAAGAGGGACAACGTATATTTCAAGAAATTGCTATTGATGAGACGCCTTTTGAAAGTGACTCTCATCTCATTCGGATGGTGGATTGTTTTAATGCACTTTTTGAATCATTGAATCTTTCAAAAATTCAGATACATGACTTATGGACACATCCTGATGTCCTTCCTGAAACACGACTGCTCAGAACATGGCAAGATTCGGTCTATACACATTCAAAAGACAGGGTCTCCCCTATTATCGCATCTGCTTTACAAGAAAATAATGCGAGTAAGATGCTGGAATATTTGTATGTTGCTTTGTATCGTTGGTTTGGCAAAGGGTTAAACGACGAGCAAAAAAAGACTTTTGAGCGTTATTTTTCTGATCATTTAAACCTAGAACGTATCCGTCAACATATTTCAACACCCATGCGCAAAGACGAAGAAGGCGTTGAAGATAAGCATGGTCGTATTACACGAGAGGTCGCAAAATCTTGTATTCAAACGCATACTGATGCATTGAAAGCGACACAGGTTCTGACTGGTTATCATGAGGCAACCGGACGGTATTGGGAGGCCATTTATAAAGTGGTTGTCCCTCCGAAACACCGGATTATTATGAGTGAAGACGAGCGTCTCTCAACGATGGATGAAACTCAGTATTTTGGCATTCAACACACGTATCTCAAAACGAACCGCACAGCAGCACTTCTGGGTGATTTTCAGTCACAAAGCACGCTTTATATCGGTTCTCCGCTAGGATTATTTGATAAGATTCCAAGTGCAAAAACAACCGTTATCGAAGATGAAAAACCGATTGCAAATCAACTTAAAGTATCCTATCCCCATCATGATATTTTATTGACGGATCCTACGGAGTTTACGGCGTCTAAAGATTTTGATCTGGCTGTGATTTTCTTTTTTCATCGTTATTCTCATTCGGAGCAACTTAAGATGCTCTATCAGACGTATCATTCTTTGGATTCCGGTGGGCAACTTCTTCTTGAGATGGGAACTCCTGAACAATACTTACCTCTCTACGATGCTTTTTATGCAGCATTGCTCCAATTTGGTTGGGGGAATCGCTGGTTCTTTGAACGAAGCTATCAAGACTCCAATACGGTTTTAGAGTTAACAGGTCGTGCGGGATTTCAGATCACGCATTGCGAAACTGATCCTTATTTTGTGACGATGAGTGGTGGGGAAAAAGGTGTTGAAAATTATATCCGGTGCTATTTTGTTCCCCAGCTCAAAGGGTTAACAGAGCCCCAAATTGCACAGGTGATTCAAATGACTGAATCGTATTTGGCCAAAAATGGGTTTATGATTCCAACGCCAGATGGAAAAATTGCGTGGAGGTTACCACTTCATAAGTTTCGGGTGTTGGGTAGTAAAGTTTAAAAAAGGTTCAAAAATACACATAGTTTCAGGACGCATTAAACAATTAATGAAAGGCTTGGTATAGTTCTCTGCCTTTTCCTACTAACCTTCTGGCATATGCGCTTTGGTACGCGAAACGCCAAATACCACAGACTACACCAATGAATAACCCATTGGTAAGTTTGTGGTATTTATACTAGGAAATTCTGTTTAATGGTGGGCCTTCCTGGACTTGAACCAGGGACCTCACGCTTATCAGGCGTGCGCTCTAACCACCTGAGCTAAAAGCCCCAATTGTTATACTACGATAACGTTGAGAGTATTTCGTGTGTGTTTGAATATTAAATAACAAGCCTATCATTATGTAAGGTGAGATCGACCTAGCAGTTTAGAAAACTAGTTCTAAACGCTAACTCCTTGAAAGGAGGTGATCCAGCCGCACCTTCCGGTACGGCTACCTTGTTACGACTTCACCCCAATCGCTAGCGCCACCTTCGACAATTATCTCCCTTGCGGGTTGACACATTGGCTTCGGGCGTTTCTAACTTTCATGGTGTGACGGGCGGTGTGTACAAGGCCCGGGAACGTATTCAACGCAGTATAGCTGACCTGCGTTTACTAGCAATTCCAACTTCATGTAGTCGAGTTACAGACTACAATCCGAACTGAGACCGGTTTTTTGAGATTGGCTTCACCTCGCGGCTTCGCGACCCATTGTACCGGCCATTGTAGCATGTGTGTAGCCCAAGGCGTAAGGGGCATGATGACTTGACGTAATCCCCACCTTCCTCCTGCTTTCCACAGGCAGTCTTCTGTGAGTTCCCATCTTAAATGCTGGCAACACAGAACGGGGGTTGCGCTCGTTGCGGGACTTAACCCAACATCTCACGACACGAGCTGACGACAGCCATGCACCACCTGTCTTAGAGCTCCCTTGCAGGCACTTCCTCGTTTCTGAGGAATTCTCTAGATGTCAAGCCTTGGTAAGGTTCTTCGGGTATCGTCGAATTAAACCACATGCTCCACTGCTTGTGCGGGCCCCCGTCAATTCCTTTGAGTTTTAACCTTGCGGTCGTACTTCCCAGGCGGTTCACTTAACGAATTATCTGTGGCACAGAAGGGGTCGATACCCTCTACACCTAGTGAACACCGTTTACAGCGTGGACTACCAGGGTATCTAATCCTGTTTGCTCCCCACGCTTTCGAGCCTCAGTGTCAGAATCAGTCCAGAAAGCCGCCTTCGCAACTGGTGTTCCTCACAATATCTACGCATTTCACCGCTACACTGTGAGTTCCGCTTTCCTCTCCTGATCTCTAGTTAAGCAGTATCAAGTGCGAACAAAAGTTGAGCTTTTGACTTTAACACCTGACTTACCTAACCACCTACGCTCCCTTTATGCCCAGTAAATCCGGATAACGCTCGCCCCCTACGTATTACCGCGGCTGCTGGCACGTAGTTAGCCGGGGCTTCCTTTGGTGGTACCGTCATTATCGTTCCACCTGACAGAGTTTTACATCCCGAAAGACTTCTTCACTCACGCGGCGTCGCTGCGTCAGAGTTTCCTCCATTGCGCAATATTCCCCACTGCTGCCTCCCGTAGGAGTCTGGGCCGTGTCGCAGTCCCAGTGTGGCTGACCATCCTCTCAGACCAGCTACAGATTATCGCCTTGGTAGGCCATTACCCCACCAACAAGCTAATCTGACATAGACCCTTCCTCGAGCAGCGGACTTTTCATCTTCTTACCATGCGATAAGAAGATAATATCCGGTATTAGCGTCCCTTTCGGAACGTTATCCCAGTCTCGAGGGGAGGTTATCTATGTATTCCTCACCCGTTTGCCACTAACTACAAAAGACTTTGACCGAAGTCTCCATCTAAATAAGTCCGTTCGACTTGCATGTGTTAAGCACGCCGCCAGCGTTCATCCTGAGCCAGGATCAAACTCTCATTTGATCACTGAAAAAATTACTGTTTGAAATTATACTTATCGTACTCAAACGATTGAAAAAAAGGCTCACACTTACATAAAAATATAGGCTTGTTATTTAATTTTCAAAGAACGATTGCTTGTCTCAAAAAGTGCAGGTTCGAATATTAATAAAGTGTTACAAAGTTGTCAACACTTTACCCTTTTAATTTCTGCCGGCTCAAAAACCAGTGATCAATCTGAGGAAGGGATAGTTTACTTCGAATGAGGGGTGGTTGTCAAACATAAATTTGCTTTGGTGTACTTTTCTGCGATAATCCTGCTTATGAATAAATTACTTATAGAAGTGCTGTTATTGGTACCCCGTTTGTATATCTTTATTGATGGGTTTTTGAGCATGGTTTGTCGGTGGGTTATTTATAGGATAGCGCCCCCGAAGTATCCGGTGATGGGATCATGTAAACAGCGGGGGGTGTGTTGCCGTAATATAGCAGTTTATTTATCATCGGGGTTTTGGAAGTTTCCGGTTTTAAGAAGTGTGGCTATTGCGTGGTATCAGCGTCTTTATAACTTTACTTATAAGGGTGCGGATGCGGCGGGACAGGTGGTCGTGTTTGAGTGCAACTATTTGAAGGAAAATAAATGCAGCATTCACTGGAGACGTCCGTTTATTTGCCGAAATTATCCGCAGCCGGATTTGTTTAAGAAACGGACGTTTATTCCGGGGTGTGGGTATTTTATTCGGAAAAATTAAGGTGCTTTTTCTGCGGGCATTTCAGGTTAAATAGTAACTGTACCCTCGGAGACAGAAAAGTCTTTTAGTAATTTGCCTGATTGACGATCTATTAAAATTTGAGACGTATTCCTATCGACGCTGACCTGACGAAAAATTTTAGATAATAATTGACTCATAGGATCCAGATTACGTGTTTGAGTAGAGGCCAGTGCCCCTGTTGCCCTTGTACAAATATTACCTGTTGCCAAAAGAAGTTCAAAGTCTTCTGGTTTTGGCGCATAACTCAAAACGTCTATTGATACCATCTTATTTAGCTCTTCCAACTTCTTTTCTAATTGTGGGATAAATGGCGAACCGCTATCACTGGCTCTTAGTGATAATAGAATAAAGGTTAAAAGAGGAGGAAGCGTTCTTCCAGGCGTGAATTCATTACAATGCCAAAATGCAGTTGTTTTTGAAATAGGATCATGCATTATCAATCCTACACAATCAGCCAAGTCAACACACCCTACGCTTGAATACTCTGAGGAATTTTCTGGGGTTAATATGCAAGGACCATAATTTCCTACCCCTGCGACATAACTCTTACTTTTTGTTGTAAAATCTGATCTATTGGCATACTTTGTTTCAGGTAACATCACGTTCTTCTTTTGTAGTTTTTCATTAATTACTATGGAATCTAATGATCCTGTAATTGCTTCTATTTCCTTTAGTAGTACAGTTTCTGTAAAGTAGCTATAATTTATCTTTACAATGTCCTTAAAGTCTTCAAAAGAGCTATTCGCCCAGATTTCCGCCTGATCTTCCCATACGCGTATTTCAACTAACTTATCTTTTAGACCTAAGATTATACGTTTGGCTTCTTGAGATTGCAGAGCAACGAGTTTTCAAATCATGAATCTCCCCTTTTGGCTTTTAATAATCTATTTTATTCCTCAGCTTTGAATACAAATAAACAATTTCTCTTATTTAAAAAATGAACTATTTGTTTTTTAGAATTATCGATTTTAATTTCAAAAATCTCATGGTTTATTTCTCCCCTCTTTTGAATAGAGAGGGGTTTGGACTGAGTGTTAGAGCAGGGGGCATTTGGGAGATTTTAGGCTTAGGCGAATTTCAGATTTCGGACGCTTACGATGCCTTGTATTTTTCTGATGTTTTGGATGATGTCGTCGGAGATGGTGTCATTGACGTCTACTAAGGTGCACGCGTAGTCACCACGGCTTTTGTTGACCATTTCTGCAATGTTGATTTTATGTTCGGCTAATATAGTAGTGATTTGGCCAACCATGTTGGGGATATTTTGGTTGATGATGCAGAGGCGGTTGTTGCTGCTTCGTTCTAGGACGCAATCTGGGAAGTTGACGGCGTTGATGATGTTGCCGGTTTGTAGGTAGTTTTGGAGTTGTTCTACAACCATGACGGCGCAGTTTGTTTCTGCTTCTTCGGTGGAGGCGCCTAGGTGGGGAATCGAGATGGCGTTGGTGTTGGCGAGGAGTTTTTCTGTTGGAAAATCGTTGACGTAAAGTGAGAGACGCCCGGCATCTAGGGCATCTAGAATGTCGTCTTCGTTAACGACTTCTGCTCTGGAGAAGTTGAGTAGGACGGCACCTTTTTTGAAATGATTTAGGGCGTCTTTATTGATGAAGGATTTGGTTTTGTCGGTTAGGGGCATGTGGATACTGACAAAATCTACGTTACTGAGCATTTTATTGAGATCTTCTGCACGTTTGACATCACTTGAAAGTTCCCATGCTCGGTTGACGGAGATGAAGGGGTCGTATCCTTCTACGCGGAGGCCTAACTTTAGGGCGTCATTTGCGACCATCATGCCAATGGCACCGAGGCCGATGACACCGAGGCGTTTGCCGCGAAGTTCACAACCTTGGAAGAGGGCTTTGTTTTTTTCAACCAGCGCGGGAATTTCGGCCCCCTGCCCTTTTAAGGATTCGGTGTATTTAATAGCCGGTACAATTTGTCGTGCAGATAAAAAGAGCGCGCCTAGGACAAGTTCTTTTACAGCATTTGCGTTGGCGCCTGGTGTATTAAATACGACGATACCTTTTTCTGAACATTTATCTACGGGAATGTTGTTGACCCCTGCGCCTGCACGTCCAATGGCCAGAAGGTGTGCGTCTAGTGGTTCTGCATGTAGGTTTTGGCTACGTAATATGATGGCGTCTGGGGCGTTTATATCAGGGCCAAACGTACAGAGGGTTGAATCAAATACGCCCAACCCTTCTTTAGCAATTTTATTATAGACTTTAATCTTGTACATAGGGAATTAACGTTTTCTAAACTGAAAGCCTTTTCTTGCTTTTTTGCATCCGTATTTTTTACGCTCTTTCACACGTGCATCACGGGTGAGTAGACCTTCTTCTCTGAGAGCTTTTCTGAATGTTTCGTTCATTACTAGGATGGCTCTGGCAATACCCAGTTGGCAAGCATGTGCTTGACCAACGATTCCGCCTCCGTTAGTTGAAATTTTAATGTCGTATTTGCCTTCAAGCCCTGTAATTTTCATAGGCTTCAAAACAACACTACTTAGAGAAGGTTTGTTCATTACTTCTGAATAATCACGGTCGTTTAGGATGATGTTTCCTTTGCCTTTGAATACCCATACTTTGGCAATGGCGTTCTTTCTTTTTCCTGTACCATAGAAAAATTCAGGGGCAACTTTAATAGTCGATGACTTTACTTTTTTAGATTTTACAGGGGTATCCAATGATTTTACTGCATTAACAGTTTTTTCTACTTTTGCGATTATTGCTTTTGGTTTTTCTTTGACGGCTACTGATTTAGTAGCGGCGGGCTTTGTTGTTTTTACTGTTTTTGCTTTAGGTGTTTCTTTTTTTACTGGCATTTACGCTTGCTCCTTGATGTTAAGAGATTTTAAGTGCTAGGGGATTTTGTGCTTCATGTGGATGTGAAGCCCCGTTATATACTTTTAATTTTTTGAGCATTTGACGTCCCAAACGATTGTGAGGAAGCATTCCTTTTACTGCAGCCATTATTACCCGTGTCGCATCTTTTTTGATTTGATCTTCAAATGCGATTGAGGTCAATCCACCCGGGTATCCTGAATGTCTGTGGTACATTTTTTGTTCTTTCTTTTTCCCTGTTAGGTTTACTTTTTCTGCGTTGGTTACGACTACAAAATCACCCATATCTACGGAAGGTGTATAGGTAGGCTTGTGTTTACCTCTTAGGATACTGGCTACAGTAGTTGCCAAGCGTCCAAGAATGAGGCTGTCTGCGTCTATATGGTGCCAACCGGGATTAATATCGGTTGGTTTTGCGTAAAATGATTTTTGTTCTTTCATTCGAATTCTCCTACTTAATAAGTTACATTTACTAGGCAAAGACCTTGAGGCTTTGCTGTGGTGTATCTATATACTTTGTACTCTTCCGTTAATAACTTTTTAAAGTTTTCAACCGTTTGTTTTCCTTTTAATACTTCAAAAATTGCACCCATGATGTTTCTAACCATCCGGTATAAAAAACTATTTCCAATAAATTTTGCTTCAAACACATCGTAGTTATGATCATCGTATAAAGAAGTTAGTGTTTTTTTTTGTAACGAAAAATGTAGAATATTTCGGGTTGTTGATTTCATTTTTGATCCACTATTTTGGAAATTTCTAAAATCGTACGTCCCTACTAGGATCGGAATAAATTCGGAGAGCAGGGATTCGTCTACTGAAAAAAAAACTTTTGTTATAAAGTCTTGCATATAAAAAGGGATGTTTCCTTTTGAGAAAACAAACCGATATTCTCGGTTTATTGCTGATTTTCTAGCATCAAATGATAGGGGCATTTTCTCTACAGATTTTACCTGAATATCATCTGGCAATAACTGATTTAGCCGTTTTACGATGCCGTATTCTGGGATATCGAGTTTGGCTTTGTAACTGCAAACTTGTCCGTCTGCATGTACACCAGCGTCTGTTCTCCCAGCCATCATAATGGCTATTTCAGTTTGATAAAGCGCACTTAAGGCCTTTATCACCTCTTCTGCTACGGTCCGCTCTCCCTGTTTTTGCAGTTGCGAACCAGAAAAGTGTTTACCGTTATAACAAAGAACTAGCTTGTGTTTAGTCAACAAGCTCAAGTATAGATACAGGTGCTGCATCGCCTAAGCGAAATCCTGCTTTTATAACCCGTGTATATCCACCGTTTCTATTTTCAAAACGAGGGGCAATCTCTGTAAACAATAGTTTAATAATTGTTTTGTCAGGGAGTACTTTTAACGCTTGGCGACGGTCGTGAAGACTGCCACTTTTACCAAGTGTGATTAATTTATCAGCCATTTTTCTGGCTTCTTTAGCGCGTGTATCTGTTGTTTGTATACGATTGTGTGTAAATAGGGAGAGCACCAGAGACTTGAGAAGCGCGATGCGCTGGTCTGTGGGTTTCCCTAATTTTCGGTTTCCGTTCTGGTGTCTCATCGTTGACTTCCTTTATCCCTTTAGTACTAAGCTAAATTGCTTTAGCTTCGCATTAATTTCATCTGCGCTTTTTTTGCCAAAGTTTTTAATTTGTGTGAGTTCTGACAAATCTTTATCAATCAATTCAGACACAGTTTCAATACCCGCTCTTTTTAAACAGTTCGATGAGCGTGCTGAAAGCTCGAGATCATCGATTGTTAAATTAAGAGGTGAAGCTACTTCTTTATCAGAAACAACGTTTATACGAACGTTTTCTGCAGAAGCAGGTTTTTGGTTAAGCGTTTCAAACAATTGAAATTTATCAACCAAAATGGCGGATGCATTTTTAACTGCTTCTTCTACTGATAAGCTTCCGTTAGACCATACTTCCAAAGTAAGACTGTCATAGTCAAGCTCTTCTCCAACCCGTATGCTTTCAACCTGATGATTCACGCGTTTTACAGGTGAAAATGATGCATCAATTGTGATTGTGTTAATTTGTTGGTCATCTTTTTTGTGTGACTCTGAAGACTCGTATCCAATGCCTTTCTCAAGAGTCATTTCAATAACGAGTTTGCCTTTTTCTGCCACTTCAGCGATGTGTTGATCCGGCGTGATAATTTCGACATCAGAATCGCAAATAATATCTTTTGCTGATACGAGTCCTTTTCCTTTTTGTTCGATTCGCAATTTTTTAGGCTCATTTGAATGACATTTAAAGACAATGCTCTTCATGTTGCAGATGACGTCAAAAACATCTTCGATAACACTTGGAATGGTAGAAAATTCATGTTGGCATCCTTCGATGACGATGGATGTGATCGCATGTCCTGAAAGAGATGATAACAATACTCTACGCAGTGAATTTCCTAATGTAACACCCATACCTCTTTCTAGTGGGGAGACAACGAAACGCCCCATATTTTCATTAACTTGTTCAAATTTTACCCATGGAATTGGCTTAGACACGACATCCTCCTTTAAACTATCTAGAATAAAACTCAACGATCAGTTGTTCTTCAACAGGTGTATCAATTTCTTCTCTTGCTGGTGTATGCGATAACTTAAATTCTTTGGTTCCAGTATCTACAGTCAGCCAGGCTGGGAAATTATGCTCGCCTATTTTTTTTATGATAGGTTCGAAGAATGTTGCGCTTCCCGTGCGGATTGAAAGAACATTACCAGGAATTGTAATGATGGATGGAATATTAACTGGTTTTCCGTTGAGATTGAAGTGGCCATGGCGAACCAATTGGCGAGCTTCTTTACGAGAGGTTGCAAGACCTGCACGGAAAACAACGTTGTCCAATCTTCTTTCAAAGATGGCAAGGAGTAAGTGACCTGTAATGCCTTTCTGTGTGCTGGCTTTTTCGAAATAGCTTCTGATGGAGCTTTCTGAAACGCCGTAGAAGAAACGTAGTTTTTGTTTTTCACGCAAACGACGTCCATATTCAGACAGCTTTTTAGCAAATCCAACAGCTCTGTGTCCAGGTGGATAGTTGCGTTTGTCGATCGCACATTTTGCCGTTTCACAACGACTTCCTTTTAAAAATAACTTTGTACCATTACGCCTGCAGATTTTACAGCTAGGCCCTCTATATCTTCCCATCGTCTACCTCCTAGACCCGTCTTCTTTTTCTTGGTCGGCATCCATTGTGTGGGATTGGGGTGACATCTTTAATAGACTCAACCTCAAGACCTGCTGCCTGAATTGCCCGAATAGCTGTTTCGCGACCTGCACCCGGACCCTTTACCAACACATGTATGCGTTGCATACCTGCTACTTCAATTGCTTTTTTTGCCGCGGCTTCACCTGCTTGCTGTGCTGCAAACGGGGTTCCTTTTTTGGTACCTTTAAATCCAACCATGCCAGATGAGAACCACGAGATGACGTTTCCTTGTTCATCTGCAATAGCAACGATGGTGTTGTTGAATGTTGATTTGATATGCGCAATACCGACGGGGGTATTTTTTTTAACGCGCTTTTTTTTCTTTAATGCCAAAATCTATCCTCCTACTCTACTTCGTTACTTTTTTCTTGCCGGCAACTGCGATACGTTTACCCTTTTTAGTACGGGCATTAGTATGTGTGCGTTGACCTCTGCAAGGTAATTTCTTACGGTGTCTAGATCCTCTAAAACTGTTGATTTCTCCGAGACGACGAATGTCTTGATTGATCTTTCTTCTGAGGTCGCCTTCGTTGGGGTGTTCGTTTACAGCGTCTCTCAATTTGACGATTTCGTCTTCTGAGAGGTTTTTGACGCGTGTATTAAAATCAATCGCTAATGCGGTCAAAATCTTTTGTGATGTTGTAAGACCGATGCCGAAAACATAGGTAAGACCTACTTCAATACGTTTGTTCTTTGGTAAATCGATGCCGCTAATTCGTGCCATGGTTGTCCTCCTACCCTTGTCTTTGTTTATGTTTTGGATTGATACAGATAATCATGACGCGACCATGACGTTTGATAGTTTTGCAATCTTTACACATTTTTTTAACTGACGCTCTTACTTTCATTTTTGATTCATCCTACTTTACGCGATATGTGATACGGCCTCTAGACATGTCATATGGAGACAACTCGACTTTTACGGTGTCTCCCAGTAGAACACGTATATAGTGTTTTCTAATTTTTCCAGATATGTGGGCCAAAATTATTTGTCCTGTTTCAAGCTTTACGCGGAATTGCGCATTGGGCAATGATTCAGTAACAACTCCAGAGACCTCTATAACTTCACTCTTTTTACTCATTATTTCTCACTCACTTAGCCATTGTCAATATTTCAGGATAGTCTTTTGTAATACAAATGGTGTTTTCATAGTGGGCGGACCACTTTTGATCGCGGGTAATTATAGTCCATTTGTCTGGTAATGTTAAGATATCGTATGTTCCAATGTTAATCATGGGTTCAATGGCGAATGTCATGCCTTCTTTTAGGACCAGGCCGCGATTGGCTTTTCCAAAATTAGGGATGAGGGGCTCTTCGTGTAGGTTTCGACCAATACCGTGGCTGTAGAGATCTCTGACAACGGAAAAGCCATGGCTTTCTGCATGGGTTTGTATCGCATTGGAGATGTCACCTAAACGATTGCCTGCTTTTGCAACGTCGCAGGCTTTAAAGAAACAAGCCTCTGTAACTTCTACTAATTTAGAAATGAGGGGATCAATAGGGTCTAGCTTATAAATGCGTGCTGCATCTGCGTGAAAGCCGTTATAGTAGACACCGATATCGACGCTACAAATGTCGCCAGGAAACATGATTTTATCTGGATAGGGAATGCCGTGGACGACTTCTTCATTTTTGGAGATACAGATGGAATAGGCGTATCCTGAAAAGCCTAAAAACGACGGGGTCGCGCCAAAGCTTTCAATGGTTGTTTTAGCGAGGGTATCTAAGAAGGCTGCGGTAACCCCTACTTTGAAGTTTTCGGCGATGACATCGAAGACTTTGGCCAGAATTTTACCAGACTCTCTCATGGCTTCGATTTCTGGCAAGGTTTTTGTGTTTATCATACGGACAGTTGTTTTCTAATGGATACAAAGATTTCATCGGGGCCTTGCTCTGCATCGATGGTGATCACTTGAGATTTGTAGTGCTCAATGATGGGCATGGTGGATTCGAGATAGCTATCATAGCGGGTCTGGATAATTTCCTCGGTGTCATCGATCCGTGTTTCAAAGGCAGATGCGCACCGATCGCATTGACCAGAGACGAGGGGTGGATTAAAAAATTCATTTTGTATATTTCCACATTTGGGGCAGATGCGCCGTCCCAATATGCGTTTTTTGAGAGTTTTCAGACCTACTTTAAAAAAGACGATGGTGACTGTATAACCTAATTCTTGTGAGATGAGGACATCGAAAACCTTGGCTTGTTCAATAGTTCTTGGGAAGCCGTCGGAAATGAACGTAGCAACAGCGTGGGTTTCTACCCATTGTTTAAACATACGGACAATGATGGTGTCTGGCACCAATTTTCCTGAGGTTAAGTAGGGTTTGCATTCTAAGCCTAAGGGGGTTTCGCGTTTAATTTCTGAACGGATTAAGTCACCTGTCGAAACAGAGGGTATGCCGGAGGCATCGAGAAGTTTTTTAGCTTGTGTCCCTTTACCTGATCCTGGGGCACCCAAAAATATATAGCCGTTTTTCAACCCACCAGTCCTTCATACTTTCTTGCGATAATGAACGTTTCGATTTGTTTTACCAAATCTAGGGCCACACCAACCATAATTAAAAGTGCTGTTCCGCCAAGGCCCATAAAACTGGTTACTTTTGTAATGTTTGCAGAGACAATGGGAACCAATGCGACTATGGATAAGAAGACGGCCCCGATGAGGGTAAGTTTGGTAATAATTTTATCGAGGTATTCGACGGTAGGCATGCCGGGTCTGACGCCCATGATGAAACCACCGTGTTTTTTGATGTTGTCGGAGAGTTCTTGGGGGTTGAATGTGACTGCGGTGTAAAAATAAGTGAAGAAAAAGATTAAGAAGCAAAAGAAGAAATTGTAGAAAAATCCGTCGTAGTGATAGTATGTGGAGAAAAAATGTTGGATGGCTTCAACATGAATCAGTTGTGAAAACATGAGTGGAAATTGAAGTACGGCTGAAGCGAAGATAATGGGCATTACACCACCTTGTATAAGGCGTAATGGGATATATGTTTTTTGTGCGCCCATCATTTTGCGACCGACAATACGTTTTGCATATTGGACGGCAATTTTACGCTGCCCTTCTTGTACGTAAACGATGCTCACAATCATGGCTAAGAAAATGAGTAACATGATGATTACGCCGAAAATGCTTGTACCCGCTGTAACTAGGACATAGGTGTTTTTTGCGTAGAATGGCATTTGGGCGATAATTCCTACAAAGATGAGAATAGAAGCGCCGTTGCCTATGCCGAATTCGGTAATTACTTCTCCAAACCACATGACGAGGGAGGCTCCTGCAACAAGGCCCATAACAGAATAGAATAGGAAGAGGTAGAAGTTGACTTCTGGGAAGACAAATGGCCGGAATCCGATGGCCATGATAGTCCCTTGAATGAAGGCAATGCCAATGGCGAGATAGCGGGTGTATTGTGAAATGAGTTTACGCCCAGATTCGCCTTCTTCTGCTAGTTCTTTTAGTTTTGGCCATGCGATGGTCAATAGTTGCATGATGATGGACGCGTTAATATAGGGAAGTATGCCAAGGGCAAAAATAGAGAAGCGCTTTAGTCCCCCTCCAGAGAATAAATTAAAGAAACCCATAACACCACCTTTATCAAAAAGGTGCGCTAATGCTTCTAAATTAACGCCCGCAATCGGGATATGGCTGCCTAGTCGATATATACATAAGATTCCAACAGTAAATAAAAGACGTTTTCTTAATTCGGGAATCCTAAAAAGACTAGACAGAAGCTCCATATTTAGTTAACAACTTCGAATGTAGAAGCAGAAGCCTTTAATTTTTCTAAAGCAGTTTTAGAAATTTTATGGCCTTTGATAATTAGTTTCTTGGTAAGTTCGCCTACGCCCAAAACTTTGAACTTTTCTGATTTGCTCATAACACCACGCTCTGTGAGTGCTTTTACATCAACGATTTCGTTGTCTGTAAAGATACGATCTAGGATTGTGAGGTTAACGGGGGCGTATTCAAATTTAAAAACTCGATTTCCAGACCCACGTTTTTTAGGAAGTCTTCTATAAAGTGGCATTTGACCACCTTCGAAACCTGAACGATAGGAATAGCCGGAGCGACTTTGTTGTCCTTTGTGACCACGTCCCGCTTCTCCACCTAATCCAGAGGCGTTTCCACGTCCTCGTCTTGTTCTTTTTTTTATGGCACCTTTAGCGGGTTTTAATTCATTTTCTTTTATCATGCTCGAACGTTATGCTCCTTTCTCTTGATGAGAATAAACAGGAAGTGCCTTTCCACGTCGTGCTACTTCTTCGTTGAGACTTCTGAGTTTCAACAATCCATCTAATGCTGCTTTAGCGGCATTGATAGGGCTACCTGCACCGATTGATTTGGCAACGATGTCTTTAACACCTAGGGCTTCTAGCACGATACGCACAGACCCCCCTGCAATTACACCGGTTCCTGGTTTTGCTGGTTTTAGAATTACTTTAGATGCGCCAAAAGAACCTAATACTTCGTGTGGAATGGTGCCCCTGACGATGTTGATTTTACATTTCTTTTTGTGTGATTCTTCTACTGCTTTCTTAATAGCGCTTGGGACTTCTTTTGATTTTCCGAGTCCAAATCCAACTTCCCCATTCAAGTTTCCGGAGATAACAAAAGCGCGGAAAGACATTCTCTTTCCACCTTTTACTACTTTGTTTACACGGTCTATCTGTATAACTTTTTCAAGGCCTTCTTCCGGTGTTGCGTGCTTTCTTTTTTGGGGATATTTTCTTTCCATAATATACTCTTATTCTCCTTTAGAATTCCAAACCCGCTTCTCTAGCACTTTCAGCAAGTGCTTTTACGCGGCCTTTATAAACGTATCGGTTTCTGTCAAATACGACTTTGATAATGTCTTTTTCTTTGGCTGCTTTGGCAATTTCCTTTCCAACTTCTTTTGCCGCCAAAACATTTTGTCCATTTTCTTTTTTTAGAGACGACGCAGAAACGATTGTTTTGCCATCTATATCATCAATCACTTGCGCATAAATATTTGTGTTACTTCTGTAAACACAAAGTCTTAGGCGGTCGGGTGTACTTTTGATTTTACTTTTTTTGTGGTTCATTTTTCTATCCTTAGAATTTAATCCTATTTTTTGACAGTTTTACCTTGTTTCTTACGAATATACTCACCTGCGTACCTAACGCCTTTTCCTTTGTACGGATCTGGTTTACGTAACGAGCGAATATTTGCAGCAACATGACCAACTAATTGCTTGTCGATGCCAGAGATTGATATTTTGGTATTGCCGTCTACTTTAAATTCTATGCCAGAAGGAGGATCGATTACGACAGGGTGGGAGAATCCCAGCATAAACTCAAGAGAATTACCTTTTAATTGGGTTCTGTACCCTACCCCAACCAATTCTAAATCTTTAGTAAATCCAGTGGTCACACCAATGATCATATTTTGAATTAAAACGCGAAACAGTCCGTGTTTTGCTTTAATGGTTTTGTTAGATGATTCAGGAACACTCAATACGATGAGCTTGTCTTCAAGAATAATAGTTACTTTTGGATCGTAAGGAATAGATAACGTACCTTTGGGTCCTGCCACTGTTACTTGAGAAGGTGCAATTTCGAATTTAACTGAATCTGGTAATTGTATCGGTTTTTTTCCTAAACGTGACACTGTAATTCTCCTTAGAATACTTTCCCAATATATTCCCCACCTACATTAGCAAGTCGGGCAGCACGTCCTGACAAAACACCTTTGGGTGTAGAGAGGATTGAGATGCCAAAACCATTTAATACTTTAGGGATTTCTTTTTTAGCAACATAATGACGTCGACCAGGTTTACTGATGCGTCTAATGGTTGAAATCAATGATCTGCCACTGTCGTCGTATTTCAATCCAATTTTTATGGTTTTCTTTCTGAGGTCTTCACTAACGATTTCGTAATATTTAATAAAACCTTCGTCTTTCAATATTTTTGCAATTGCCAGTTTCATATTAGAAAAAGGGATAATAACCTTATCGTGCCGTGAGGCTAAGGCGTTTCGAACGCGTGTAAACATATCTGCTATAGGATCAGAAATTGCCATTATATTCCTCCGGTTACCAAGATGACTTTTTTACACCGGGTAATTTTGCATTACTGGCGAGTGTTCTAAAACAAATTCTGCAGAGTTTAAAAAACCTTAAAAAACCTCTGGGTCTTCCACAGACTTGGCATCGGTTACGGTGTTGGACCGTTCCTTCTTTTTCGTTGTTCTTAATAATCATTGATGTTTTTGCCATTATGTTCCTTCCTATTTCTTCTTTAGTTCTGTTCTAAAAGGCAAGCCGAATTCTTTAAGCAATAAAAAGGCCTCGTAGTCTGTTTTAGCAGAGGTGACGAAAGAGATGTCAAATCCACGAATACGGTCCATTTTTTCTTGGGATGCCTCTGGAAAAATGATATCTTCTTTGATACCTAATGTGTAATTGCCCCTGCCATCAAATCCAGATACAGGAACGCCTCTAAAGTCACGAATTCTAGGAAGACAAATATTGACAAATTTTGTCAAAAAGTCATACATTCTATCTGAACGTAAAGTTACTTTACAGCCAATCACTTGCCCTTGACGCAATTTAAAGTTAGAAATTGATTTCTTTGCTTTTGTTGCGACTGGTTTTTGGCCAGAAATGGCGTACAAGGTTTCTAAACTGAGATCTACAGCTTTTGAATTTCCTGTGGCTTCACCCAATCCACGGTTAATGATAATTTTCACCAATTTAGGGACTTGCATGACATTTTTGTAGCGGTCTTCGTCTATCATTTTCTTTCTAATCACATCTGTATAACGTTTTTTGAGTGTGGACATTTAATTACTCCAATACCTTTCCACTAACTTTGGCTTCTCTAACTTTCTTATCATTTTTTAGAACAAATCGTACGCGTGTTGGCTTTTGTGTTTTAGAACAAATAGCTTTCACTTTTGACCACGGAAATGGTGACGCTTTTTCAATAATGCCACCTTTTGATTCTTGAGTGGGTTTCATGTGACGTTTTATTAAATTGATATTTTCGATGAGAATTTCGCTTTTTTCTGGGAAAACTTTTTCAATTCTTCCTGTTTTACCACGGTCTTTACCTGATATTACGATAACAGTATCGCCTTTTTTGAATTTATTCATCATTGTCTCCTATACGACGTCCGAAGCAAGTGAGATAATTTTCATGAAGTTTTTATCTCTTAATTCACGTGGTATAGGTCCAAAAATACGTGTTCCTTTAGGGTTACCATCTTTGTTGATGATAACGGCAGCATTTTGGTCAAAACGAACAACAGTTCCATCTTTTCTCTGAATATTCCTCACTGTTCTTGCCACAACGGCTGTGACAATTTCGCTTTTTTTAACTTGGCCTTGAGCAATGGCTTTTTTGACAACACAGATAATCTTGTCGCCTACTCTTGCATATTTGCGTTTTGAACCACCTAATACTCTGATGCAAAGAAGCTCTTTTGCACCGGAATTATCTGCAACTTCTAATCTTGACTCAACTTGTATCATTTCAGCGCCCTTCTTTACTTCGTACTTGCGGCAATCTTAGAAACTAAGCGCCATCTTTTTTGCTTGCTAATAGGTCGGCATGAACTGGCAACGACTTTGTCACCGACGGACGCAATTTCTGCATCGTCATGGACCAAATATTTTTTAGAAACTTTGTAAACTTTACCATATAGCTCATGACGTTTTAGTGTTTCAACTAGTACTGAAATTGTTTTTGTTCCAGATTTTTTAATGACGTCTCCGCTTATTTTCTTTCTTGTATTTCTTTCTGTATTCACCTTATTCTCCTTTTGCATTGACGACAGTTAAGACCCTTGCAATGTCTTTTCTGAAATTCGCAATAATTGAGGAGTTTTTCAAAGCACCTGTAGTAATGTTGAATTTGGCATCATCCAGTTCTTTGCGTAAGTCAGCGAGCTTTGTTACGAGCTCTTCTTTAGATAATTTTTTAATTTCTTTGATGTCCACTTAACTCTCCTCTTAAAACTCTGACTTAACAATGTACTTGGTTTTAACGCCGAGTTTATGAGAGGCCAATCGAAGGGCTTCTTTTGCCACTTCTGCGGAAACCCCACCTAGTTCAAATAACATGTGTCCAGGTTTAACAACGGCAACCCAAAATTCAGGGCTTCCTTTTCCTTTACCCATTCGAGTTTCGGCGGGTAATTTTGTAATACTTTTATCAGGGAAAATACGAATCCAGACTTTTCCACCACGTTTGATGTAACGTGTCATGGCACGTCTAGCTGCTTCAATTTGTCTATCTGTAACGGATCCAGCGGTTAGCGATTGAAGACCAAAATCTCCGAATGCAATACTGTTGCCTCTGTAGGCAAGACCACGATTACGACCGCGCTGTGTTTTTCTGTATTTCGTTTTTTTAGGCATTAACATGGCAATAACTCTACTTCCTTACCCTTTAGTTGTCGACGCGTGCTCTGTCGACTCTTCAATAAGTGATTTTCTTTTTCTCTGAAGAACTTCCCCTTTATATACCCAGACTTTAACGCCTATTTTTCCATAGGTCGTTAACGCTTCGGAAAAGGCATAGTCTATATCAGCTCTAAATGTATGTAAAGGCACCTTGCCTTCACGAGACCATTCACTTCTCGCAATTTCGGCACCACCTAAACGCCCTGAACAATTGACTTTGATTCCCTTTGCTCCAGACTTTAAGGCTTTTTGAACTGCCATTTTCATGGCTCTTCTGAATGGAGTTCTTTTTTCTAATTGTATTGCAATCCATTCGCCTAATAATTTCGCATTAATATCAGGTGTTTTTTCGTCAATAATAATAATGTTCACATCTTTACCAATTCGTTTTTTAATTTCTTCTTTCATGACCGGAACGTCTAGTCCTTTTTTTCCGACCACAACACCTGAACGGGCAACATAGACTTTTACTTCAGTCAGATTTGCTTTTCTATCAATTTGAATATGAGAAACACCTGCTCTGTTGAAGGCATCTTTCAAGAGATCTCTAATTTGATAATCTTCAAATAAAAGGGTTCCGTAATTTTTTAAACCGAACCATGTAGAATCCCAATCATTTATGATACCGACTCTAAGTGATTTCGGATTTGCTTTTTGACCCATCGTCTATTCTCCCTTTGCTGACTTCAAGCCCACAGTTATGTGACTTGTACGCTTCAAAATCTCATAAATTCTTCCACGTGCTTTTGGCTGGAATCTTTTTAGCCTAGGGCCTTCATTGATAAGTAAAGTCGAGATTTTGAGAGGATGTCCATTTAGGTCATGATTATGACTGGCATTTGAGGCTGCTGAAAAAAGTACTTTGTACAAAATTCTTGCACCTTTATGTGGGAGACGTTTTAGCATAAATAAGGCTTTTTCGACAGATTGTCCACGAACAACATTGGCAACGCGTTGAACTTTAATTGGAGAAATTCTAATGAATTTAGCTTCTGCTCTTACTTCATCTACCGCACATGTTTTTTGAACAAACAGCTTTTCTTTTTTAGAGGTTTTAGCTGTTTTTTTAATAGGAGCTTTCTTTTTTGTTTCTACTTCTGAAGTTACTTCTTCTTTTTCTACAGGCATTATTTCTTCCCTTTGTCTCCGCCATGGCCCTTAAACGTTCTTGTCGGTGAAAACTCACCTAACTTATGGCCAATCATGTTTTCTTGAATATAAACTGGAACATGTTTTTTGCCATTGTGAACAGCGATTGTATGTCCAATCATTTCTGGAATGATGCAAGATGCACGAGACCATGTTTTGATCAGTTTTTTATCATTAGCATTATTTGCTTCTTCTATTTTTTCTAAAAGGGATTTTAAAATATAAGGTCCTTTTTTTAATGATCTAGACAATGTCGTCCTCCTACTTACGTCTTCTTACAATAAAGGTTGAAGAAGTTTTTTTCTTTTTACGCGTTTTATATCCAAGTGCTGGTTTTCCCCAAGGGGTCATAGGTCCTGAACGTCCAACAGGTGCACGCCCTTCTCCACCGCCATGTGGGTGATCACAGGCATTCATAACAGCTCCACGCACCTGCGGTCTACGTTTGTTCCAACGTGTTGCGCCTGCTTTACCTACTACTTTGTTGCGCTTATCTACGTTACCAACACCACCGATCGTGGCTCTACATCTTAAATGAATCAAACGAACTTCACCCGAAGGCAATTTAACGGAACCGTATTCCTCATGTTTTGCCTGAAGAGTTGCTTGAGCGCCCGCTGAACGTGCAAGCTGGGCACCTTTGCCAATGGTTAATTCAATATTATGAATGATACTACCCACTGGAATTTTGGCGATAGGAAGTGTGTTACCAATTTTAATTTCGGCGTTTTCACCAGATTGAACAATGGCTCCAACTTCTAATTTATTAGGTGCAAGGATGTAGCTTTTAACACCGTCATTGTAGTGAAGCAGGGAAATAAAAGCAGATCGATTTGGATCATACTCAATTGATTTAACAATGGCTGGATTTTCTTTGTTTCTTTTGAAATCGATTATACGAAATTGGCGTTTGTTTCCACCACCACGATGACGGACCGTTACTCTACCCATGTTATTACGGCCTGCTTGTGTAGACATAGGACGCAATAAAGATTTCTCAGGAGTTGTAGTTGTAATTTCTTTATAATCAAGAATTTGACGAGTTCTTATAGCAGCAGAAGTTGGTTTATATTTTTTAAGTCCCATAATTTTATCCTAAAATAATCCCTTGATTTCATCAATTGTCTGACCATCTGCAAGTGTAACAATGGCAAATTTACGATCTTGCATACGTCCTTCAATACGTCCTTTTCTACGTTTTTTACCTTTCCGGTTTAATACGTTGACAGCTTTTACTTTGACGTTAAATTTATCAACGATTTTCTTTTCAATCTGAATTTTATTAACATCAGGACTAACTTCAAACGTGTATTTATTTTTTTTAAGATGCATTGATGTTTTTTCTGAAACAACAGCTCTTTTTAAAATGTTATTCATGTGTACTCACCTCTTTTAAGACATCCCATGCATCTTGTTCGATCAATACTTTGTTGCTAGCTAGTAGCTTTTCAATAGGAATCGAATATACACTGCACAGTTTCATTCCGTAAATATTTCTTGCGGCTTTGCAGAGAGAAGAATTAAATGATTTTACAATGACTAGGGGGGCTGAATGCTCACCAATAAAACTAGCAACTTGTTTTGTTTTTAATTGTGTATTTTCGAATTTGATTACTTGAATATGTTCTTTGTTTTCAATTAACGCACCTAAGATTGCATTTTTTACCATTTTTTTGTTAAGTTTATGTGCAAACGATCTTGGACTTGGCCCGAAAACAACACCGCCACCAGGTCGTAAAACTGTACGATTGGAACCACGCCGTGCTCTTCCTGTACCCTTTTGTTTAAAAGGTTTGGAACCTCCACCTGAAACCTCTGAGAGGGTTTTTGTAGAAGCCGTTCCTGCCCTAGCACCAGCTTGTTGGTATTTCTTAGTTAAATAAAAGACATGTGTGTTATCTACACCTCTTTCTTTTGTAAAGACCATTGTCTCATCTTGTATCTTCTTTCCATTTTCCAATGAAAAGACAGGTAATGTTAATTCTTTAATTTTCATGATCCTACGATTTCCACCAAATTATTTTTCTTTCCAGGCACAGCCCCTTCGACCAAAATATATCCAGATTCTAGATTTGTTCGTACAACACGAAGATTGCGAATGGTCACTGTGCTATCGCCGTAATGACCTGGCATTTTTTTACCTTTTACAACGCGACCAGGGGTTGTTCCTGCACCGATCGATCCAGGGATACGATGGCTCTTAGAACCGTGAGACATTGGACCTCTTGAGAAGTTATGTCGTTTGATCGTACCTGTAAACCCACGGCCAATTGATTTAGACCGAACAGAGATTGTATCATTAATAGAAAATATATCAGGCGTTATGATTTGTTGGGCAGAAAAAGAAGACACATCTTCTACACGAAATTCCTTGAGGTATCTGAAGGGTTTGGATTCTAGCTTCGCAAAAAACCCTCTATTAGGGCTGTTCAAAGTTTTATTTTGCACTTCTTCGAAGCCAATAAGTATAGCGTTGTAACCATGTGTTTCTTTGGTCAAGACTTTCAGAACGGTACAGCTCTTGACTTCAAGAACCGTAACGGGAACAACAACGCCGTCGTCATCCATAACCTGTGTCATACCTAATTTCTTACCTAACAAAAACTTTTCCATGACGATTTCCTAATTCAGTTTTATTTCTATATTCACGCCTGCAGGCAAGTCTAATTGCATGAGGGCATCAACAGTTGAAGTGGGGGGGTCTACAATATCAATCAAGCGCTTATGAATACGAATTTCATAGTGCTCTCCACCCCGTTTGTTAACGTGAGGAGACTTTAGTACACACCATACTTTACGTTGGGTTGGCAAAGGAATAGGTCCTAAAACCTTGGCCCCTGACCGTTGTGCTGTATTCACAATTTTTTCAGCAGATTGATCGATAACTGCATGATCAAATGCTTTCAATCTTATTCTTATTTTTTGTTGACTATGCGATTTACGCTGACCTTCAGACACTATACTCTTCCTTCAACTGCTACTTATTTAATAATCTTAGTTACAACACCCGCACCTACTGTTCTTCCACCTTCACGAATCGCGAATCTCATTCCTTCTTCGCAGGCTACTGGAACGATAAGCTCTACTTCCATAGTAACGTTGTCGCCAGGCATAACCATTTCTACGCCATCTGGCAATTTAATAGCACCTGTCACGTCGGTTGTCCTAATGTAGAACTGAGGGCGATATCCTTTAAAGAAAGGAGTGTGGCGCCCACCCTCCTCTTTCTTTAAAACGTAAACTTCAGCTTCAACTTTAAAGTGAGGTTTAATAGATCCTGTTTTTGCCAAAACTTGTCCACGTTTCAAATCTTCTTTTTCAACACCGCGAAGCAAAAGTCCCACGTTGTCTCCCGCACGGCCTTCATCAAGAAGTTTACGAAACATTTCAACACCGGTGACAGTTGTTTTCTTGGTTTCTTCCATCATTCCAACAATCTCTACCTCTTCTCCGACTTTAACGATTCCACGCTCAATCCGGCCTGTCCCTACGGTTCCACGACCTGTAATGCTGAATACGTCTTCAATTGGCATTAAGAAAGGTTTGTCGATGGCGCGCTCCGGAATTGGAATGTAAGCATCAACCGCTGCCATTAGCTCCCAAATGCACTTTGCAGGACCTTCTTCAGATGTATCGTCTGATTCAAGGACTTTTAAAGCGGACCCTTTAATGAAAGGAATGTCATCTCCAGGGTAGTCATATTTACAAAGAAGTTCGCGCAACTCCATTTCAACTAATTCGATTAGCTCAGGATCATCTACTTGGTCTGTTTTGTTTAGGAAAACAACGAGACAAGGAACGTTTACTTGGCGAGCCAATAGGATGTGTTCACGTGTTTGAGGCATTGGACCATCAGCTGCACTTACTACCAAAATACCACCGTCCATTTGCGCTGCACCGGTGATCATGTTTTTAACATAATCCGCATGTCCTGGACAATCAACGTGAGCATAGTGGCGATTATCTGTTTCGTATTCTACGTGTGCTGTTGCGATAGTAATCCCACGCGCTTTTTCTTCTGGAGCGGCATCAATATCACCATAGGCCATATATTTTGCATAACCCTTGGAAGCCAAAACTTTTGTGATCGCTGCAGTTAATGATGTTTTTCCATGATCAACGTGACCAATCGTACCAATATTTACGTGAGGTTTTTTTCGCTCGAACTTTTCCTTAGCCATTGTAAAATTGCTCCTTTATTCTTATCTGCTATTTTTATTATTTGCTACAAGGGTTTCAAAGACCTGTTTAGGGCATTCACTATACATAAGAAACTGCATGGTGTAAACCCCTCTACCCTGTGTTAATGACCTCAATGCTGTTGAATATCCGAACATTTCAGAGAGAGGAACTTGAGCATCAATTTTTTGAATATTATTGAAGCCTACTTCTATTTTTTCAATCTTTCCTCTTCTACTACTAAGATCGGAAATAACATCACCCATATTGACTTCTGGCACTTCAACTTCTACTGCCATAATCGGCTCCAAAATAACGGGGCCTGCATTTTTGACGGCATCTTTCACCGCGTATGATGCTGCAATTTGAAAGGCAATGTCCGAAGAGTCAACCGGGTGGAAAGATCCGTCCAAGGCTGTGACCTTGACATCGATCATGTTATATCCCGCAACAATACCGGTTGTGAATGCTTCTTTAACCCCTTTTTCTATTGAAGAAATGTATTCTTTAGGAATACGTCCACCAACAACTTTGCTTTCGAATTCGAAACCTTTACCTCTTTCGAGTGGTTCAATTTCTAAAATAACGTGTCCGTATTGACCTCTACCACCTGTTTGGCGAACAAATTTACCTTCTGCTTTTGCTTTTAAAGAAATAGATTCTCTATAGGCGACTTGTGGTTTACCCACGTTGGCTTGTACTGCAAATTCACGCATGAGCCGATCAGTAATGATTTCTAAGTGCAATTCACCCATACCTGAAATAATAGTTTGCCCTGTTTCTGGATCTGACTTAAAGCTAAAAGTAGGATCTTCTTCAGTAAGCTTTTCCATTCCAGAGGACATTTTTTCTTGATCTGCTTTTGATTTGGGTTCAATAGCAACAAAAATAACTGGATCTGGAAAATCAATATTTTCTAGGACGATTGGATTTTCGTCTGCACAAAGCGTATCTCCGGTCTTGGTGTCTTTTAGACCAATTAGACCTATGATATCTCCGGCAGAAGCTTCTTTTAATTCTGTTCTGGTATTGGCGTGCATTTGAAGAATACGTCCAATTCTTTCACGTTTGTTACGTGTAGAATTTAAGGCATAACTTCCAGGCAGTAGTTTTCCAGAATAGATTCGGAAATAAGTTAGACGTCCTACAAAAGGGTCTGTTTGTATTTTAAATGCGAGGCCTGAGAATGCGGCGTTGGTGTCCAAGACACGCGTTTCTGGTTCTCCAGATTTTGGATTAATCCCTTCTACAGGTGGCAAATCTGTTGGGGCTGGTAAATAATCTGCAATGGCATCCAACAATGTTTGTACACCTTTGTTTTTGAAAGCCGTTCCACAAAAGACAGGAACGAGACGTCCGGAAATGGTCATGATACGAAGAGCTGCCTTTACTTCATCATTTGATAAATCACCGGTCTCCATAAATTTCTCTAAATATTCATCATTGGCTTCTGCCACGGCTTCTACCAATTTTTCTCTAAGTTCTCTGTATTTGGCTTCGTTTTCTGACTTGATTGGGACGGTTGTAACTTTTATACCCTTTTCATCTTCATAATAGTGCTCTACACCATCTACAACATCGATTACGCCGACAAAGTCCGCTTCATTTCCGATAGGATATTGAGGAACCACGGTGCGTGCACCTAGGTTGTCACGCATGGTTTTAATGGCACGATCAAAATTAGCACCGACTCTATCCATTTTGTTAATGAAAGCGATTCTAGGAACGTTGTATTTAACAGCTTGGCGCCAGACGGTTTCGCTTTGTGGTTGAACACCTGCAACAGCGCAAAAAACGGCAACCATACCATCTAATACTCGGAGTGAACGCTCTACTTCTACGGTGAAGTCAACGTGTCCAGGGGTGTCGATAATATTGATGGAAATTTCTTTCCAGTAACAGGTTGTTGCTGCTGATGTGATTGTGATCCCACGTTCTTGCTCTTGAACCATCCAGTCCATGGTTGCAGTACCATCATGTACTTCACCAATTTTGTGTGATTTTCCAGTATAAAAAAGAATGCGTTCTGTTAACGTTGTTTTACCGGCATCAATGTGCGCGGCAATGCCGATATTTCTTATTTGACTGAGCGTATATTTTTTTTCCATGTCAGATTACCACCTGAAGTGGGCGAAGGCTTTGTTAGATTCTGCCATTCTGTGTGTTTCTTCTCTCTTCTTAATAGAAGCCCCGACACCGTTGTAGGCATCGATCAATTCAGCGGACATTTTTTCTATCATGGAGTGTCCTGAGCGTGTACGTGAATTGTTAATCAACCACCGCATTGCCAAAGAAACACCGCGCTCTGCACGAACTTCCATAGGTACTTGGTAGGTTGAACCACCCACACGACGTGAGCGCACTTCCATCAAAGGAATAGCATTACGCAATGCTTTCTCAAACGCATCTACTGCAGGCGCGTTAACTTTTTGACTGAGTATTTCTAGAGCACGATAAACGATGTCACGTGCAATACTTTTTTTCCCACTCATCATTACTTTGTTGATAAATTTACTTAAAACTAAACTTCCATGAACCGAGTCTGGTGATTGGCGTTTACGGTATTCTTTTGCTCTTCTAGACATGTTAGCTTTCCTTCTTCTTCTTATCTTTTTTAGCGCCGTAAAGTGATCGAGATTGTTTTCTTCCAGCTACACCCTGTAAATCCCCCCTACCCCGCTCTGCATGATATCTCACACCAGGAAGGTCTTTTACTCTGCCGCCACGAATATAGATAACGGAGTGCTCTTGAAGGTTGTGTCCTTCTCCAGGAATGTACGCCGTTACTTCAAAGCCGTTGGATAAACGGACACGTGCTACTTTACGTAAGGCTGAGTTAGGTTTTTTTGGCGTGGTTGTATACACACGGGTACAAATGCCACGACGTTGTGGACAATTTTGAAGTGCGGGTGATTTCCCTTTTACACGTTTGGGTTTGCGTTTAGTGCGCATTAGCTGATTTACGGTTGGCAATTTATTGCTCCTTTGTACTTCCTAAAAAGATGGTGGCTTATCGTAACGAACTTAAATGGGGTTGTCAACGGAATGGAAATTAACAACCCCATTTTATTTAATTTATAGCTAGAACTTCTATATCTTCTGGTGACAAATTATAATCGGCATTTTCTGTCGTCATTTCTAATCCTACACGGCTGTAATAAGGGAAGCCGGTTCCTGCAGGAATAAGTTTTCCGATAATAACGTTTTCTTTTAGGCCGTACATTGGATCGATTTGACCTTCGATGGCGGCTCTCGTTAGAACACTTGCCGTTTGTTGGAATGAAGATGCAGAAACAAAACTTTCTGTGCTAAGCGATGAGCGTGTAATCCCTAGTAAGACGCGTTCTCCTTCAGCGATTTCTTTTCCGGCTTCATGCAAGGCAGTGTTGTTTCTTTCGAAGGTTCGCATGTCAACTAAATCACCTGGCAAAAATTCACTATCCCCCATTGAAGTGACGTTTATTTTACGGGTCATTTGGCGCACGATCACTTCGATATGTTTGCTGTTAATTTGAACGCCTTGTGATCTGTAAACACGTTGGACTTCTTCACTTAAATAGGTTTGTGTGGCAGCAACGTCTTTGGTGAGTAGTATGTCGTGAGGACTTATAACACCTTCTGTTAATTGGTCACCTTTTTTAACTTCTTTTCCTGAAAAAACTTTCAGACGAATTCCGTAGGCTACTTTGCTGTCTTTTTTAATACCGCCTTCACCGATAACGGTGACTACGCGGTATCCATCTGCATCTGAGATGTCAACGATGCCGTCGATTTCGCTCAAGATAGCGGCGTCTTTTGGACGTCTTGCTTCGAAGAGTTCTTCTACGCGAGGGAGACCTTGAACGATGTCTTTTGTTTTTGATGCGTCAGCGCCGCCAATTCTTTCTCTTGCGATCACTTCGCCTTTGCGCACTTTGTCTTTCACATAAAGACGTGCACCAGACAAAATGGGGTAGGCTTCTCCAGTTGCCACTTCTAATTCGTAGAGTGGATCTTTTGAGGCTTTGCCTTTTCCGTTTTCACCGGTTGCTTTTAGTGCCATCAAAATACCACCCTTTTTAAGGCCGGCAGAGGATCCTAAATCACTACTTACATGAATACGATCGCCTTTTTTGTAGTGGTCCACAACGGTTTTAGGCGCGATAATTTTGATGACGTTTTTTGGATCGTACACGAAAACTTCACCATCTTTTTCTGCGAATACTTCAATAACTTTACCTTTGCTATCTTTGCGTTCTTTAAAAGCACCTTCCATAAATTTGACGAGACCTTCACTTTCGGAAACGACGTATTCATAGGTAGGGTCATATTCTGCAATTAAATCACCTTTGCTAATTTCTTTTCCAGATTTTACAATTACGGTACTGCCTTGTGGCACGCGATAGGTATTTACTTTGGTTTTGTCTGTGAGTGTAATAAGACCTTCTTTAGTGGTTACCCAAATGGCTTCACCTTCTTCGTCTGTGAGTCGGCTCATTTCTAGACCTTCTGGAACTTCGATCTTACCAGAAATTTTAGCTCTGATTTCAACTTTGGATGCTTTCCGTAAATCTACGCCACCTGTATGGAATGTTCTCATGGTGAGCTGTGTTCCTGGCTCACCGATAGACTGTGCGGCAATGATGCCAACTGCTTCACCGATGTTAATGACACGTCCAGAGGAGAGGTCAACACCAAAACATTTTTGACAGATGCCGCGTTCTGCATTGCACTTGTAAATGCTGCGAACGTTGACACCTTCTTTACCGCTGCTGTCTTCTATTTCTAGTGAGGTTTCTTCTGTAATCAATTCGCCTGCTTCTACGATTACTTTTTTGGTTGCAGGGTTGATGATGGCATCTAGACTGAAGCGACCTTCTAGCATTTCGGCAAGCGTGACTACGGTGTCGAATCCGTCTGCAATAGCAGTAAGCTCGATGCCGTTAGTTGCGCCACAGTCTTCAGTCGTAACCATAACGTCTTGCGCTACGTCTACGAGGCGTCGTGTGAGGTACCCTGAGTCAGCTGTACGAAGCGCTGTATCTACGAGCCCTTTTCTTGCACCATAAGAAGAGATGAAATATTCGGTCAATGACAAGCCTTCCTTAAAGTTTGATTTGATCGGAATATTAACCGTACGTCCTTGAGCATCGGACATTAGTCCGCGCATTCCAGCTAACTGGCGCACTTGGTCCATGTTTCCTCTAGCTCCTGAGTTGGCCATGATATAAAGATTGTTTAAACGGCCTAACCCGGTTTCTAGTTCGCTAGAAATTTGCTGTGTTGCTTCACGCCATATGTCGTTACTGCGCAACTGAATTTCTTGGCGATTCATACGTCCACCATGCTGTGCTTTGGCTAATTTCTCAACTTCCTTTGTTGCATTTTCTATAATAGATGTTTTATTTTTTGGTATTTTTAAATCATCTACAGAGATTGAAATGCCTGAAAGGGTTGAGTATTTAAATCCAATACGTTTCAGTTGATCGGCTAGGCTAGCGGTGACTTCGTTGCCGTATTTGATGAACCATTTATAGATGAGATCGCTCAAGCCTTTTTTACCGACAATGTGATTGATAAAAGGTTCTCTAGGAATGTTAAATGTTTCTAGAACATCCCAAATTGCGCGGTTAAAGATGATACGCCCCATGGTTGTTTCGATACGTTCTTTTTCAATACGCACTGTGATTTGTGAATGGTACCCAATAATTTTGGATTCCCATGCTCGCCAGGCTTCGTCCATGTCACTGAAGATTTTTCCGCGTCCAAATTCTAGATCCGGATTGTCTACAGTTAAGAAGTAGCATCCTAATGTCATATCCTGGGATGGGGTAATGATGGGGCGACCACTGGATGGAGATAGGATGTTGTTAGTGGACATAATCAAGAGACGACATTCTGTTTGTGCTTCTAGTGAGAGTGGCACGTGTACGGCCATTTGGTCACCGTCAAAGTCGGCATTGAATGCGGTACAAACAAGGGGGTGAACTTGGATCGCAGATCCTTCAACTAGTTTAGGTTCAAAGGCTTGGATACCTAGACGGTGCAACGTTGGCGCACGATTCAGAAGTACCAATTGACCTTTAATGACAGATTCTAGAATGTCCCAAACAACGATGTCGCGTTTTTCAATTTTCTTTTTGGCACTTTTTACATTCGAAACAACGCCATGTTCAACAAGTTTTCTGATGACGAAGGGTTTGAAAAGCTCTAGGGCCATTTCTTTTGGAAGACCGCACTGGTTAAATTTCAAATGAGGGCCTACAACGATAACGGAACGTGCTGAATAATCGACGCGTTTTCCTAGTAAGTTTTGTCTAAAGCGTCCTTGTTTTCCTTCGATAATATTGCCGAGGGATTTGAGGGGGCGACCGTTTGCGCCGGTTACCGAGCGTCCACGTTTTCCGTTAGAAATAAGAACGTCTACTGCTTCTTGAAGCATGCGTTTTTCGTTTCTTACGATCATGTCTGGTGCACCAATGTCCATCAAACGTTTAAGACGGGTGTTACGGTTAACGACGCGTCTGTAAAGGTCGTTTAAATCGGAGGTTGCAAAGCGTCCGCCTTCTAGTTGAACCATGGGGCGAAGATCGGGTGGCATAATAGGAATAACGTCTAGGATCATCCACTGGGGTTGATTTCCTGATTTATCTAAGGCTTCCACGATGCGTAAACGCTTTGTGATTTTGAGTTTCTTTTGGCCTTTAGAATTTTTCATTTCCTCGCGAAGTTCTATTGTGAGTTTTTTAAGGTCTAAATCGGTTAAGATTTTGCGAATGGCACTGGCACCCATTTCACCTTTGAATTGTTCGCCGAATTTTTCTTTGGCTGCAATATATTCGTTTTGTGACAGAACTTGCTTAAGTTCTAGTGCGCCTTGAAGGGCGTTGGTTACTTCTGTCACGATGTAAGAATCGTAGTAGATGACTTCTTCTAGTTGTCTGGCAGACATATCGAGAAGGAGCCCCATATAACTAGGAATGCCTTTTAAAAACCAGATGTGTGAGACAGGAGCTGCCAATTCAAGGTGCCCCATTCTTTCACGTCGTACTTTTGAATGCGTCACTTCTACGCCGCATCTTTCACATACAATACCTCTGTAACGAACGCGTCTGTATTTACCACATGAGCATTCCCAATCTTTGACAGGGCCAAAGATCTTTTCACAGAAAAGACCTTTGCGCTCTGGCTTAAACGTTCTGTAGTTAATTGTTTCAGGTTTTTCAACTTCACCGTATGACCAAAAACGGATGCGGTCTGGGGAGGCTAAACCAATTTGAAGAAAATCAAAATCACTGGGCGTATTTACCAACATATTCAGTTTGCTCCTTTAGCGGGTTTCAATTTCTGTTCCATTTGCTGACAAAACTTTGACATCCAATGCAATTGAACGCAATTCTCTAAGTAGCACTCTGAATGATTCAGGTGTACCAGGATTAGATAATGATTTTCCCTTGATAATGGCTTCATATGCTTTTGCACGCCCCGTTAAATCATCGGATTTAATGGTCAACATTTCTTGAAGTGTATGTGCGGCGCCGTAAGCTTCTAGTGCCCATACTTCCATTTCTCCAAATCGTTGGCCTCCATACTGTGCTTTTCCACCCAAAGGTTGTTGAGTAACGAGCGAGTATGGTCCTGTTGAACGGGCATGGATTTTGTCTTCAACCAAGTGAATGAGTTTAAGCATATACATGTAGCCTACTGTGACTTCACGCTCCAAAGGTTCTCCGGTTCTACCATCACGAAGTTTCACTTTGCCGTTTTTATTAACCCATTCAAAACCTTCAATTTTGGAAGCCTCTATCAACTTATCCTCTACTTTTTTAACAGAAGCGAGTTCTTCAAATACTTCATCAAAAAGTTGTACTTCAAAGTTGCTACCAATAATGTGTGAGGCCATACCAATAAGGGTTTCGAATAGCTGTCCAACGTTCATCCGAGAAGGAACGCCTAGCGGGTTCAAAACGATATCTACGGATTGTCCGTTAGGTAAGAAAGGCATGTCTTCTTCAGGCAATATAGTGGATATAACCCCTTTGTTTCCGTGACGTCCAGCCATTTTATCTCCGATAGAGATTTTACGTAGCTGTGCAACGTATACCCGTACCAAACAATTGACACCTGGGGGCAGGTTGTCGTTGCTTTCTCTTGAGAAAACGCGGACTCCAATAACTTTCCCTGTGATTCCAGAAGAAACTCGTAGAGAGGTGTCTCTCATATCACGGGCTTTGTCTCCGAAAATTGCACGGAGTAATTTTTCTTCTGCTGGAGGTTCGCTTTCTCCCTTTGGTGTTACTTTTCCAACCAATATGTCACCAGCCCTTACTTCTGCTCCCACTCGAATAATACCGCGATCGTCCAAATTCCTGAGTGATTCTTCAGAGACGTTAGGTACTTCACGTGTAATTTCTTCTGGGCCTAATTTTGTAGTTCTGATATCTACTTCATATTTGTGAATGTGTATAGAAGAGAAGACATCTTCTTTGATGAGGCGCTCTGAGATAACAATTGCGTCTTCAAAATTGTATCCTTCCCATGGAAGTAATGCGACACAGACGTTGCGGCCTAATGCCAATTCACCATTTTGAGTGGAGGCTCCGTCAGCAAGGACGTCCCCTACTTCTACTTTGTCGCCAGCTCTAACAATGGGTTTCTGGTTTTTGCAGGTGTTTTGGTTAGAGCGCAAATATTTGTGAAGCTGATAAACAGTTTCTTTACCTTTGGCTTCCGCGACAACTATTTCTTCACCGGTAACACGGGAAACTTTTCCTGCGCGAACGGCTTTGATC
The DNA here is from genome assembly GCA_009691415.1 of Candidatus Margulisiibacteriota bacterium. Classification (GTDB taxonomy): domain Bacteria; phylum Margulisbacteria; class Marinamargulisbacteria; order SXXA01; family SICP01; genus SICP01. Next base: position 10,685 of record SICP01000005.1, on the reverse strand, counting down.
AAGCTGTGTGAGTCACGCGCCACAATCCGTTCCATACCGGTGCCGATGTAAGGCGCTTCGGTAAAGAGTAGAGGCACTGCTTGGCGTTGCATGTTTGCTCCCATGAGTGCACGGTTGGCATCATCATGTTCTAGAAAAGGAATTAGGCCGCAAGAAATTCCTACGAGCTGTCCTGGAGAAACACCCATGTATTGCACTTTGTCAGTAGAGACCAAAATAAATTCACGATTATAACGAGCAACCACAAATTTACCAACGAACTTTCCGTCTTTTGTTGGTGAATCCCATGGTGCGATATGATATTTGTCTTCGATATCTGCTGCAAAATAGGATACTGTAGATGTCAATTTACCAGCAGTTACTTTGACGTATGGGGTTTCGATAAATCCATATTCATTGATTCTAGCGTAGGTGGCTAGTGGGCCGATCAATCCCGCGTTTGGACCTTCTGGTGTTTCGATAGGACATATTCTTCCATAGTGAGAGGGGTGAATATCCCGCACTTCGAAACCAGCGCGCTCTTTTGTGAGTCCACCGGGCCCCAATGCACTCAAGCGACGTTTGTGTACAATTTCTGCTAGTGGATTTGTTTGGTCCATGAACTGTGATAATTGTGAGCTTCCGAAGAATTCACGCATTACCGCAACGAGGGGGCGAATGTTAATAAGATGTTGAGGGTTGAATTTTTCTGTTCCCTTAATAGACATCTGTTCACGAATGAGTCGTTCTAAACGAGCGAGTCCGACTCGGAATTGCTTTTGAAGTTGTTCGCCTACGGTACGGATTCGGCGATTTCCAAGGTGATCGATGTCATCCGTGATCCCTTCTTCGTTTACCAAGCCGACAACGTAATTGACGATTCCAAAAATATCATCTGCAGTAAGGACGACCGTCTTTTTATCTACTTTGAGATCTAGTCGTTCATTGATACGGTAACGGCCTACTTCACTAAGGTCATATTTTTCAGGGTCGAAAAAGAGGCTGTGTAATAGTTGCTTCGCGCCTTCCAATGTAACGGGATCACCAGGTCTTAATTTTTTATGGAGTTCAAATAAAGATTCCTTTTGAGAAAGAATAGGACTTTTTTCAAGTGTCGCTGCAATAATCTCACGATTAACGCAACGTTTGAAGACGTCTTCTTCTGAAAAACCTAAAGACCCTAGTAGTACGGTCACAGGGACTTTTTTCATTTTGTTGATATTTGCATAAACGATGTGGTGGGCATCTGTTTCAATTTCCAACCATGATCCACGGTTTGGTATAACAGTTGCTAAATAGGTTTGTTTTCCAGGTACTAAGCCAATACGTCTTCTAAAATAGACGCCGGGTGATCGTACAAATTGGCTAACAACTACACGCTCGGCACCATTCACAAGAAATGTTCCCATGTCAGACATGATAGGAATATCGCTCATAAAGACTTCTTGCTCTGTAATTTCGCCTGTTTCTTTGCTAATTAAACGAACAGGTACACGTAGGGATGCAGAATAGGTAATTTCTCTATGCTTACATTCTTCAAACGTATATTCGGGCTCTTCTAGACGATAATTTTCTAAAAATTCTAATTCATACTTTCCGCCATATGCAACTATTGGGGAAATATTTTTAAACTCTTCTTTTAGACCTTGTTCGATAAAGCGTTTAAAAGAATCTACTTGAATACTAATTAAGTTGGGGATCTCTACATCTGCAATGGAAATTTTGGGTTGAAGCCGAACTCTTTCTCTTGTCTTTAATGCCAACACTTATTTCACCTCGTCATAAAAACTTGACCTGAGCTAATATCCCGCAAGGATACCACCCAGGTCATGAACATTAAATGGAATTACTGTGGAAAGAAGTAGTCGTCGTATTACTTAATTTCTACTTTAGCACCTTGTTCTTCTAGCGTTTTTTTGATTTTTTCAGCTTCTTCTTTTTCAATACCTTCTTTAACTGGCTTTGGCGCTGAATCAACTAAGTCTTTTGCTTCCTTAAGACCCAATCCAGTAACTTCTCTAACCGCTTTCAAAACTTGGATTTTGTTGCTTCCACAATCAGTCAAAATAACGCTTACTGTTGTTGGTCCGCTATCTGCTTCTGCGGCCGCTCCACCTGCTGCTGGCGCTGCGAAAGACATTGGAGCTGCAGCAACAACACCAAATTTATCTTCTAGTGCTTTTACCAATTCGGACAATTCAAGAACCGTTAATTTTTCAACTGTGTCCAGAACTCCTTGTGCTTCTTTTGATAAGTTAAATGTTTTTTCTTCAGTTGCAGTAGACATAATGTAGCCTCCTAGTGGGTTTCTTTCTGTTTTTTTATTGCTTCTAATGTATAAACAAGACCTCTGCAAGGCCCTGAAAGTGCTGCTACAAACGATGTAATTGGAGCTTTAATACCACCAATAACATTCGCAATAAGCTCTTCACGACTTGGTAGACTTGCAAGCGCTTGTATTGTATCTGTATCTATAACACAACTCTCTAGAATGCCTCCTCGAATTTTAAAGTTATCAGTTTCTTTTGAGAACTTAACAACTATTTTTGATATTTTTGAGATATCCCCTGTTGTATTGATTAGTGCTGAAGGACCTTGCAACATTGTTTCGGGAAAAACAATATTGAGTTCTTTAAGAGCCAATCGAGACATGGTGTTTTTGTAAATAGTCATTCTTCCACCATCGTCACGAATTTGAGTTCTCATTCTCGTCATTTCAGCAACGGTCATTCCACGGAAATCAGTAATCAAAAGCAAATTTGCATTTTGAACCTTTTCTTTTATGGTGCCTACGACCTTTACTTTTTTCTCTCTAGTTGCAGAACTTGACATGTTAGTTATCCTTCCATTTCATACGCATTGTTTCTACAGCAACACCAGGCCCCATTGTTGAACACAATGTGACTGATTTTAAATAGACACCTTTTGCTTTACTGGGTTTCATTTTAACAATGGCATCATACATTGCTTCAAAATTTTCCAACAGTTGCTTTTCATCAAAAGAGCGCTTGCCTATTCCTAGGTGAAGGTTACCATTTTTATCATTTCTGTATTCAAGTTTTCCGCCTTTAAATTCTGTGACGGTTTTAAATACATCTGTGGTAACAGTACCACTCTTTGGATTAGGCATCAGTCCTTTAGAACCAAGTTGTCGACCCAACTTCCCAAGTTTTGCCATCATATCAGGAGTTGCTATGAGAAGATCGAAATCCAACCAACCCTCAGTAATTTTTTCTACCAAATCATCTGAACCGGCTTCTATAGCGCCGGCTTTTTTCGCTAGTTCCACATTTTCGCCTTGAGCAATAACAGCAATACGCACTTTTTTTCCTGTGCCATGAGGAAGCATAATTGTTCCACGCAACTGTTGGTCAGCATGACGTGGATCAATCCCTAAATTAAAATGAAGCTCAACAGTTTCATCAAATTTTGCAGGTTTCATTTTTTTAATTATTTTTACTGCATCAGCTGGAGATATTGTTTTATTTGATTCTACTAACGCTGCATTTTCTAAATATATTTTACTGTGCTTCATGATTTAGCCACCTTAACACCCATATTTCTAGCTGTTCCTTCGATAATACGCATGGCGGCTTCCATGTCGTTTGCATTTAAATCAGCCATTTTTTTCTTTGCAATTTCTTCTACTTGTGCAGAAGTTAGTGTGCCTACAAATACGGTATTAGGTGTTGCCGATCCGCTTTTGATTCCCAACACTTCTTTTATAAGAACAGTTGTTGGGGGAGTTTTTAGTATAAAAGAAAAAGTGCGGTCGCTATACACCGTAATTTCTACTGGGATAACGGTACCTGTCTGATCTTTTGTTTGGTCATTATAGGCTTTGCAGAAATCCATTATATTGACGCCATGCTGACCTAGGGCGGGCCCAATAGGAGGGGCTGGCGTTGCTTTACCTGCAGCGATTTGGAGCTTGATGAGTGCCGATATTGGCTTTTTTGATTTTGGTGCCATTTTATTCCCTTACTTTACTGTTTTTTCAACCTGATCAAATTCTAGTTCCACTGGTGTTTCTCGTCCAAAAATAGAGATCAAGGCTTTTAATTTGCCGCGCTCTGCATTGATTTCAGAAATAGGACCTGTGTACCCTCTAAATGGACCCGCTATTACTTTAATAACTTCTTCAATTTCAAAATCAATATCTATCTTCTTAGTTTTATCTCCAACCTTTCTCAGAACTTTCAGAATTTCGTCTTCGGTCACTGGTGTTGGTGATGTTTTTGAACCTACAAATTTAGCAACCCCTGTTAAGCTTCTGATGTCATAAAACACTTCGTCATCAATAATCATTTGAACGAAAATATATCCGGGAAATATACGGATTACTTTTTCTAAGCGTTTGTTATTTTTGATTTCAATAATTTCTTCTTCTGGAACTAAGACGCGGAAAATCTTTTCTTGATATCCTTTTAGCTCACTTATGTCATTAATTCTTTCTTGAACTTTATATTCTTGGCCAGTGTAGCACTGCACAATAAACCAATGTGCATTTTCTAGAGGGTCTACCTCTGTTAATGCTTCATTATCGTCTGTTATAATTTTCATTTCTGTCATCTCAAATTCACCTTTATATATGTTTTAAAAAGAGTAAAGCTTCAGAAAAAGCTGCGTCCAGCATACTTATAAATAGTGTAGCAGTTACAACAATGACGAGAATCAGAACTGTAGATTTTATAACTGTTTTGCGATCGGGCCATGTAATCCGTTTAAATTCAATTTTTAAATCTTCAGCAAAAGCACCTACATTTTTTGGAGAATTGTTTTTTTTTGCTATAAGCTTTTGCATCACTTGTTTATTTTTATCTAATTTACTCTTCATTTCATTACCATCTGAATTAACCATTACATTTTCCAATCTGGCAGGCCCGGCCGGATTCGAACCGACAACGCTCGGTTTTGGAGACCGACGCTCTACCAGTTGGAGCTACGGGCCTAGAATTGTAAATAGGCATGGATTCCACTGTCATAAAAAAATTGCAGAAATCAAAATTTATCATGTTTGACTTTTGAGTGTCAACAGCTTCAATTTGATAGCTGTAGCTCCCCTTCCCACTTTGATATAACTGCAGTCGCAACACCATTACCAATTACGTTGGTGGCGGATCTACCCATATCCAATATTTGATCAATACCTATCACGATTGCAAGACCTTCTATCGGTATATTAAAGGACGCTAGCGCCCCTGCAATTACAATCAAGGACGCTCTAGGTACGCCTGCCATCCCCTTACTTGTGACCATCATCATAAGCAACATAATAATTTGCTGATGAAATGAAAGAGAAATGCCATAAGCCTGTGCAATAAACATTGTAGCAAATGTCATATAAAGAATAGATCCGTCTAAGTTAAATGAATAGCCTAAAGGCAATACAAATCCTACAATACGATCACTACATCCAAATCTTTCTAAACGTTCAATTGCCTTTGGAAGCGCAACCTCAGAACTAGCTGTACTGAACGCTAATAATATAGGCTCTTTTAGATATGTAATTAACTTGATGAAGGGAATCCGACAGGCAAAACAAACTAGCCCTAAGAGACCAAATGCAAAGAAGAAAAGCCCCCCATAAAAACAAGCGATTAAGTAAAGATATCCCGCCAAAATTCCAATTCCGTAATGTCCAACAACAGCTGCTAGCGCACCAAAGACACCAAACGGCGCGAATGACATAACATAACGCGTCATTGCAAACATTAGATGAGATAGTGCATCAATGCCTTTTAGTAACCCCTCACCCTTTTTGCCCAAAGAAGCCAAAGCAACGCCAAAGAATAAAGAAAATATTACAATCTGAAGAATTTCGTTCTTAGCTAAAGCATCAAAAAGACTAGAAGGAATTAAATGTGTAACAAATGTTTTCAAGCTATGGTCTGCAGTCACCTGAATACCAACATCTGTGCCCTGTTTTGGCAATTCGATTCTCATGTGTTTACCAGGCTGTGCAAAATTAACTAGCAATAAACCTGTAATAAGTGCCACCAATGTTGCGGATTGAAAATAGATTAAGGTTTTGATACCAATACGTCCTACCGCTTTAAAGTCTCCCAACTTTGCAATTCCGACAACGATAGCCGAAAATACTAGTGGAGAAATAACCATTTTAATCAGGCGCAAGAACACGGAGCTCAAGATATCTAGCTGTGCCGCATCTTGTCCCCAAAAATGGCCTACAGCAACGCCTAAAACCATCCCCAAAAAAATCTTCATCGTAAAGCTTGGACCCTTCATTATTGTTGCTCCTTTTTCATTATTTTAAATAGGTCTTGATAGTCTAGCATGGAACGCCTTATCACTTCTTTCGCTTCTTCTGCTCCGTAGGTATGAGAAATTACACATTTTTGCTCTTGCGTATTTTCTGGATCAGGAATTTGCTTATATGTTAAAAAATAATGCTTTAAGCGATTTATAATACTAATTGGAACTTCACTAATGTCTTGATAATTCCCATAGATCCCATCACTTTCTAAGGTTGCAATAATTTTATCGTCAGCCTCTCCTCCATCAAACATTCTAAATCCACCAATGGGCCGCGCATGAACAATTACAGAGCCATGATTAATGGGGCGCTCTGTTAACACGCAAATATCGATAGGATCATTATCACCTTCAATTCCTGTTCTACCTGTAACCTGCATTGCATATTCTGCAACGCGTTCTCTACAAATCGTTTGCGGAATGAAGCCGTAAAGTGATGGACAGAAATTTGAAAACTTCTGTGGCCGATCTACTTTCATATGTCCTGTTTGCTTATCGATTTCATATTTAACAGGATCTGACGGAACAATTTCTATAAAAGCATAAACCATTTCTGGGGCATTATCTCCTGGAGAAATACCGTGCCAGGGGTGTGAGGGTGTCAAGGAATAATGTTGCAAGACGAAGCTCCTTTTTTTTTGAATTTACAGAAAACTAAGCATAATATATGGGGGGGGATGTCGCAAGTCATAATACGCAAACTTAAAACGTATTGACACGTTTCTTATCCACGTTTATCATGATTTCTTTGACTTTAAGTAAAAGAAACAGCGCGGAGGGTTATCATGCGTGCGGTAATTGAGACAGGTAGTAAGCAATACATAGTAGAAGAAGGTACGATTTTAGATATCGAGAAATTAGAAACAGAGGAAAAGACTGTTTTATTTGATCGGGTTCTTGCTGTTTTTAATGCAAATGATATAAAGCTTGGTCAACCTTATATAGAGGGTGCTCGAGTTGAAGCTACAATTTTGAATCAGATACGCGCTGATAAGATCAAGGTTTTTAAATTTAAACGTAAGACAGGGTATCAAAAAACCCAAGGTCACCGTCAGTATTTGACGACGATTAAAGTTGAAAAGATTTCGGCTGCGTAAATAGGAGTCTACAATGGCACATAAAAAGGGAAAAGGTAGTACCAAAAACGGCAGAGACAGTAATTCCCAGAGATTAGGTGTTAAGCGTTTCTCAGAAGAGCTTGTAGTTCCTGGAAATATTTTGGTACGTCAACGCGGAACAGAGTTTCGTCCTGGCAATAATGTTGGTATGGGTAAAGATTTTACGTTGTTTGCTAAAGTTGTTGGTCATGTCAAATTTGAATATGTAACACGGACCAAACAGCAGGTTTCGGTATACGCAAATTAAGTTCGTTGATCACGTAAAAATTCGCGTCGAGGCTGGCAATGGCGGGCCCGGCGCAGTTAGTTTTAGACGTGAAAAATTTGTCCCTTACGGGGGCCCAGATGGTGGAGATGGTGGAGATGGTGGTACGGTCAGTTTAAAAGCGACTCATCAACTTCAGACATTAATGGATTTTAAATTTCGACATGTATTTAAAGCCAAAAATGGCATGCATGGTGGCGGAAAACGCTGCTTTGGCATTAAAGGTCCCGATATGGTTTTGCCGGTGCCTTGTGGGACTATTGTTTATGACGAATCCCATAATATTCTTGCTGATTTGTGTCAGGAAGGTGAAGTGTACATAGTTGCTCAAGGCGGCAAGGGTGGACTTGGAAACCAGCACTTTGCAACTTCGGTCAATCAAGCACCTCGGTACTCGCAACCTGGTTTACCGGGTCACGTCTGCGAGATTACATTGGAGCTTCGTCTCTTGGCAGAAGTGGGCCTTATTGGGTTACCTAATGCGGGCAAATCGACTCTCTTGAAAGTGTTAACACGGGCCAATCCCAAGATAGCCCCCTACCCTTTTACGACACTATTTCCTAATCTTGGGGTCTTGAAATTTATTGACCGCGAAATTGTTCTCGCCGATATTCCTGGACTCGTAGAAGGAGCATCAGAGGGCGTTGGGCTAGGGCATGAATTTTTACGACATGTAGAGCGCACTAAACTGCTTGTTCATATGATTAGTGTTGAGCCTCTTTCTGCTGACATGTGCTGGGATCATTATGAAACGATTTCCGAAGAGCTTCGCAAACATAATCCAGACTTGGCGACACGTCCGACCGTTGTTGTTTTAAATAAATTAGATATTCTTACGGGCGAAGAAATGGCGACTATCTTGGGTCATTTTGTTTCCCGAGGTGTACCTGCTATTGCGATTTCGGCTGTAACCGGAGCAGGCATTGGGGAGTTAATTAGTCTTATTCAAAAAGGTGTAGACTAAATGAACCGGTATCTTGTTAAGATAGGCACCAATTTACTAACGACTTCTGAGGGTACGTTAGATTTAAATCGTATGCGTTCGCTTGCCCACCAGATTTGTGATGGCATGTCGACTGGCATGGGGCAGTTTTTACTTGTTACATCTGGCGCAATTACATGTGGGTCTGAGGCGTTGCATTTAAAGCCCGTTTCAATCCCAGAAAAACAAGCAGCCGCGGCTGTGGGGCAATCTCTTTTGATGAAAGAATATACTACTTTTTTTGGGGAACGTGGGATAAAAGTGGGCCAAATTTTACTCACGCGTGATGTATTTAATGATGCAGAACGGATAACCAATGTACGCAATACAACCATGACGTTACTGGCACATGGCATACTCCCTATTTTTAATGAAAATGATTGTGTCGCAACGGATGAAATTGATATGAAATTTGGGGATAATGACCAGATGTCTTTAATGGTTGCCAAGCTTTTGGATGTAACCCATTTGGTGTTACTTACAGATGTAGATGGCGTATACGATCACAATCCCAAAACACATTCTGAGGCGCAAATTATTACTAACATGTCAGAAATCTCTGATGACTTTTTATCTGGGCTAGAAAATGCCACTTCTGGTAGAAGTAGAGGTGGGATGAAATCAAAATTAACTGTGGCAAAATCAGCTTCCGAATCAGGTATAGATGTACGGATCGCCAATGGACGTACGCCTCATGTGTTGTCATCGGATGTGGGTACGCATATTCCAGGACACAGACAATGAAGACCATTGTTTCTCAATGCGCAGAAGCAAAACGTGCGTTTCGAATTCAGGATTTAATTTCTTCTGGAGAAAAGAATCGTATCTTGGGTAAGATGGCTGATGCGATTCTTGCGAATCAGTCTGAGATTTTGTCAGAGAATCAGAAAGATCGTGAGGCCGGTATTACAGAAGGATTAACCGAATCGCTTATTGATAGGTTAACGCTCACGCCTGATCGTCTTCAAGGGATTTCGGCGAGTATACGTCACATTGCAGCTCTGGCCGATCCGATTGGACAAGAGATGGATCAATGGACGCAACCGAATGGGCTTGAGATTCAAAAAGTTCGGGTGCCGTTGGGTGTTATTGGAATGATTTATGAGGCACGTCCTAATGTGACTGCCGATGCGATTGCGCTGACATTTAAGACGGGGAATGCTGTCGTTTTGCGAGGGAGTTCGTCTGCGTACCGATCTAATCTTGCGATTACAACGGTACTTCGATCTGTGTTGGAAACCAATAAATTTAATTCTGACAGTGTTCAGTTATTAGAAGATACTTCTCGTGAGGGTGTAGAGACTTTTGTGAGATGCAGAGAGTCTTTGGACCTTGTGATTCCTCGAGGCAGTGCAGCGATGATTAAACACGTTGTGAGTTTGGCGATGGTGCCTACGATTGAGACGGGTGCGGGGAATTGTCATATTTTTGTGGATGCGTCGGCTGATTTAGTCCGTGCATCCGAAATTATCATTAATGCTAAAACTCAACGACCTTCTGTGTGTAATTCTTGTGAAAAGATTTTGGTCCATGCCAGTATTGCCCGCAAATTCTTGGATGTCCTCTTACCCAAATTACGGGAATGGGGTGTTCGGTTTAAGGGTGATAAAGAGGTCTGTGTGTGGTATTCGGACATTGAATTGTCGACGGAAGACGAGTGGTACGAAGAGTTTTTGGATTTGGTTTTAGGGGTTCATATTGTGGGCTCAGTAGACGAAGCGATTGGGTGGATCCAAACGTATGGGTCTCATCATACGGATGTGATTTTGTCGCAGGATAAAGTGTCTATTGATGCGTTTGTGAAGACAGTGGATTCCGCAGTTGTGGGCGTGAACGTGTCGAGCCGGTTTACGGATGGTGGGGAGTTTGGTTTTGGGGCGGAGATTGGGATTTCGACGCAAAAATTACATGCGCGAGGGCCTATGGGGCTGACGGAATTGACGAGTTATAAGTATGTGATGCGTGGGGATGGGTTGATTAGGTAGTCGCGGTTTTAAAGAGTATAAAAATTTGAATTGCGATTAGTGGGGTTTATGGATTAATAGGATGAATAGCAAGCATTCGT
>SICP01000026.1 GCA_009691415.1 Candidatus Margulisiibacteriota bacterium | reverse complement strand
GGACCCAAAAGCTCCATCTTCACAAGCGGCCCAGCGGGATTGAGAAAGATAATTTCGGCATGAACTGCATGGAGATCATCCGAGGCATGCATTACATCAAATTGATGCGGCCTGACATAAACCTGGGTGTCGTCAGAACGGCCACGAAATAACGTCACATCCCCCAAAAATTCTGCAACAAATGTATTGGCTGGACGATGATAGACTTCTTCTGGCGTACCAACTTGCTCAATCTCACCTTTATTTAGAACCACTACCCGATCAGAAACCTCTAAGGCTTCTTCTTGATCATGCGTGACAAAAATAGTGGTAATTTTTAAGTCATGATGAAACCGTCGTAACCACTGACGAAGCTCTTTTCTTACTTTAGAATCTAGTGCCCCAAACGGTTCATCTAGCAATAATATACGAGGCTCAACAGCCAACGCCCGCGCAAGCGCAATACGCTGACGCTGCCCACCAGAAAGTTGCGACGGGAACCGATCCGCCACCCAATCCAAATGAACCAAACTTAATAACTCCAACACTTTTTCTCGAATCTTAGCCTCAGAAAGCCGTACTGCCTTTGGTTTTACCCGAAGTCCAAACGCAATATTATCAAATACTGTCATATGTCTAAACAATGCATAATGCTGAAATACAAAGCCCACTTGGCGATCTTTTGCACCAGTATCGATTAGATTTTCACCCGAAAAATATATTTGACCCGAATCAGCCGATTCCAAGCCCGCAATAATACGAAGTAACGTTGTTTTGCCGGATCCAGAAGGCCCCAATAACGCCAACAATTCACCCGTTTCAATCACCAAATCAATAGATTTTAATGATTCGAATTCTCCAAAAGATTTTGATACAGATTTAATTTCAATACTCATTTCAATCCCTCACGCTTCAAACGAAATCCCACAATATGTTTTAGAACCAATGTAAATAAAGCCAACCCAATAAACAACGACGCCACACTAAAGGCCGCAGCAAACGCATATTCATTATAAAGAATCTCAACATGCAACGGAAGCGTCGTCGTCACCCCACGTATATGTCCCGACACCACTGATACCGCGCCAAACTCGCCCATCGCACGCGCATTACACAAAACAACCCCGTAAAATAATCCCCACCTAATGTTAGGAAGCGTCACCTTCGTAAAAATTTGAAACCCATTTGCCCCCAGCGTCATCGCTGCCTCTTCCTCGTCTTTACCCTGCGCTTTCATCACCGGAATCACTTCACGCGCTACATACGGAAACGTCACAAACAGCGTCGCCAAAATAATACCCGGCACCGCAAAAATAACACGAATATTATGAGCCGCTAAAAACGACGCCAAAAATCCATTGGCACCAAATAACAACACAAAAATCATACCCGAAATAACCGGAGAAATAGAAAGCGGCAAATCAATCAACGCCAACAACAAACTCTTTCCGCGAAACGCATATTTCGTAATTGCCCACGCAGCAAACAATCCAAAGATCACATTTAAAGGCACGGCAACAATAGCCACCAGCAAACTCAGCTTAATCGCCACCCACGTCTCAGGGTCCCGAAGTGCCTGCACATACATCGGGAATCCTTTTTTAAGCGCAGAAACGAGAATTAAAAAAATGGGCAAAAATAATAGTAAAAACAAATAAAAAAGCGCCACACCAATCAAGAGCCCCTGAACAAATCGAGACTCTGTTTTCGTACGCGTAATCTTAAGCAAGTTCATCATTAACCCGCCGAGACACATGTCGATTCAATAAATTAATCGTCAACAGCAACACCAAAGACGCGAGCAACATTACAATCGCAATCGCAGCAGCGCCCTCATAATCATATTGCTCTAATTTGGTCATGATAAGTAATGGTGGAATCTCTGTTTTAAACGGCATATTCCCCGAAATAAAGACCACGGACCCATACTCACCCAGCGCTCGAGAAAACGCTAATGTAAATCCAGTAAGTAGTGATGGAAACAAAACCGGAAACAAAACAGACCGAAACGTCTGCCAGCGATTTGCACCCAAACTAGCCGCAGCCTCTTCAAGCTCCATCTCAATACTCTCCAAAACGGGCTGAACCGTACGCACCACAAAAGGCAACCCAATAAACGTTAACGCAATCACAATACCCAACGGACTATAGGCCGATTGAATTCCCACTTTCTCAAAAAACTGACCTATCCAACCAGACGGAGAATACAATGTCGCAAGTGCAATTCCAGCCACCGCAGTCGGCAATGCAAAAGGCAAATCAATCAGCACATTAATAATTTTCTTAAACGGGAATTCATACCTCACTAAAACCCAGGCCACTATAAATCCAAAAAACGCATTAATAAGAGCACTCAAAAAAGACACTCCAAAGCTCAATTTATAAGACGCCAAAGTACGAGGCGCTGTCGTAGCCTCCCAAAATGCAGAAAACCCCATCGAAGACGTTTTGAAAAAAAGCATAGACAACGGCACAATAACCACGAGCCCCAAGTACATCATCGTGTACCCGAGACTCAAACCAAATCCTGGTAAAATCGTTCGGCGCTTAGATTTATTTTGCATAAATTTGATCAAAAACCCCATTATCACTAAAGTGGGTTTTCTGTGCTTTTTGCCAACTCCCAAAAAGAGACTCGATCTTAAAAAGTTTTATCGAACGAAATTTACCAGAATATTTAGCCGCAATTTTTTTATCTTGTGGGCGAAAATAATGTTTCACAGCTAACTCCTGCCCCTCTTTAGAATAAAGATAAGTTAAATACGCCTCTGAAACTTTTCGAGTATTATGTTTGTCCACATTCTTATCAACAACGGTTACTGGAGGCTCTGCAACGATACTAATCGATGGCACTACAATCTCATATTTATCCGACCCCAATTCATTAATAAGCAAATACGCTTCATTTTCCCAAGCCACCAAAACATCACCCAATTTACGCTCAGAAAACGTTGTTGTAGACCCACGTGCCCCAGAATCTAAAACCGGAATATTTTTATAAAGCGCTTTCACAAACACTTTTGCTTTAGGTTCACTCTTCCATTTTTTAAGGGCATACCCCCACGCCGCTAGATAATTCCAACGCGCCCCGCCAGAGGTCTTCGGATTCGGCGTAATGACCACAATACCCGGACGCACCAAATCATCCCAGTCCCGAACATGTTTAGGATTGCCTTTACGTACTACAAATACAATCGTAGACGTATATGGCGAGCTATTATTTGGTAAGCGCTTTTGCCAGTTCTGAGGAATCAAATGCCTTTGATCATAAAGGGAATCAATATCATATCCCAACGCCAAAGTCGCCACGTCTGCCTCCAACCCATCAATAATTGAACGACCTTGTTTACCACTACCCCCATGAGACTGTCTCACGTTAACCGTCTGACCCGAAACTTTCTTCCAATGAGCTTGGAATAACTTATTGTAATCTTTATAAAATTCACGAGTTGGATCATAAGACACATTCAGAATCGTACTCTGAGCATACGATAAACTCACTCCAAAAAAACCCATCACCAAAACCAATCCTAACGTCTTAAACACACTCTATCCTCCTAACATATTAAAATACACAAGTAAAAAAGACCTTCTCCATATCAAATAAAATACATATGCGACTTGCTTTTTTCTAATTCATCTTGCACTAAACAAATTTTTTCAACACTTGTAGAATCTAAAATTGCGGCAGTGGAATCACGAACTTCCTTAAATAAAACATGTAGACCACACGTTTCCTCAGAAATACAATTGTCACAGCGCTTATAAAATTTTTGACTCACACATGGCAACAATGCCAAGGGTCCCTCTAGAATTCTAACCACATCGCCAATCATGATACGGTCAGCAGGTTTATCTAAAAAATAACCCCCACCCTTGCCTTTTTTACTTTGCAAAATACGATTATTTTTTAACTCAAGTAGAATGGCTTCCAAAAACTTCTGCGGCAATCTACCTTGTTCGGCCAGTTCCAAGATAGACATCGGTTTGGCATACACCTGCTGATAATCCGCAAGCAATGTTAAAGCCTTCAGTGCATAGCGTGTTTTTTGTGAAAGCATTTAAATCCTCTTGAATTATTACCCTACTAAGTTGATAGGGTAATCTAAATTAGAGAGCGCTGTCAACACAATTTTAAAAATTAGGCGGACAAGTCTTTAATGGTATACTTAGGCAAATGGTTGAATACGGAAATTACAAAGAGACCCTCACAACTAAAATGCCACTGACCTGCGAATTAAAACTTTCCTTTCGCCCCTTAGATTTAATGAACAAATGGCAACGATGTGGGTTAACCGCTGATTTTATTTCCCAGTTTGAAACCATTGGACAATCACACATTCGAACAAAAAATGTACTCTCCACAGCAGTAAATGAACTCTTAGAAAATGCCGTTAAATTCTCCTGTGACAAAACACAACACGCACACATCCATATCACCTCACACGAAACCAAAATCCGTATTGAAGTAACCAACCATTCAGACAAACAAGATGCCGACACTTTAAAAAAGTTCTTAACGGTCTTCTTTTCTAAAGATTTTGACGTCAATACATTCTTCATAAAACAAGTAGAAAAAGGCGGAAACGTAGGTTATGGAGAAGGCTCACAACTAGGCTTTTACACCCTAAGTCACAATTACCAAAGCCAATTAAGCGCAAGAATCACCAAAACAGAGTCTCCTGAAATATACAAAATAACGATTGCCATTGAACTCGAAAAGGAGTCTGCCTATGATCATAAAAACTGATGAGTACCGAATCGAATGCATCGACCCGACCCGCGCCGTTATTATCGGCTCACTTCGCTTACCAACCCCCTCCGCATATGAACCCCATTTTAAACCCATCAAAGATAAAATCGAAAAACTACGCGATCCCTATACAATCAATATTACAAAAGTATCCTACCTAAATAGCTCCGGAATCACTGCATTTGCAAACTTAATTTTTTTCGCAAAAGAACACAATGTCCCTCTCATTATGGAAGCGTCTAAAGCTATTCCATGGCAAGAAAAAACCATGTCTTCCCTCGAAAAATTATGGTCACATCTTAGCATCCAATTTATATAAAATGCAGACAAAAGTAGAGTACGTCCTCTATAGCCAACAAATAGCACAAAAAAACATGAAGACCTATTCCTCGTAAAGAAAAACACACAGGGATTGTATTGTTAACCCTCATCAATGGACATAAGATCAAACTAGGCATACGCATCAAACCCGAAGATTCTTTATACGAAATTCACGGCAAAGCACAACTAAAAACCAAAGACCTCTAGGTCTTAAAGCAACGCAACCCCAACATGATTCCCGAAAGTTTTAATAGCATGCTCATCAGCAAGCTCAAGATTTACTATACTCTTAGGAAAAAGCCGTTTAAGAAAAAAAACCAGACGTTCTGCTTCCTCAAATAAACCATGATACCCCACCAAAAAATACGTAGGCGGCAACACCGTCTCAGATACATACTCCTGAACAAATCCATGCAATACGTCACAAGCCATACCCACACTCTGACAACCTTTTAAAAGCGCTATAGGAGAATGAAAAGCCAGTACGGGGGACACTACAGAAACAGAAGGCGAATACGCTCTAAGAAGCCCTTGATACCAACCCACATCTTCCAAACAAAGAGCATCTTCTAGAACCACCCAATATCTAAGACGTGCCATTTGATATAACAACCGTTGATGCACAAAAACAAATTCCTGCCGTTCCATTAAAACTGTTAATACATCCTCTAACAACAACCGAAAGCCAAACCCATACGTCTCCAACTCCACAATCACAATTTCACGATTAAGCGCACCCGCCGCCGCTTGTGTCGCAAAATAGGAAGAGACCCACAAACGAGAATTGGGAAACAAGACCAAAATATGCCGATAATTTTGTGCAAAAAGTTTTTCAAATTGATCAGAAAAGATACGAATACGATTAAGCGGATCTTGCTTAACAACAAAACAATGCGTTGAAAATACACTCGATCCCTCAAAAGGAAAATCAGTCACAACCGCCACATCATGCGACTGAAAAGAGTAAGATGGCTGGCTTGAAAAAACGATCGTTTCAGATTGCAACAACGTGATAACACCCAACATCAACGCAAAATTATCTTGCATAACAGGAAAAATCTCTCGAGAAAATACGATTTCAGCAGCTTTTAAAGAAGACAGAAGCCTCATTTTTTGACGTTTATTTAAGGACGGCAAAAAAACTTTTTCAGACACAGAGTCCGACTCAGAAAGAAAAGACTCGACAGAAACGCCCCCAATGTAAGACGGAAGATGTGCCCTCGAACGCAATCTCGCCAGAGGCTGCATTCCCACCCTTTCTAAGAAAGCATCTTTATCCACATATTCGCCAATACTATCCAAAATAAGCAATGCCAGCTGCCGTAATTCTTGACCTAACATATCGTCTTGATGACGAACAATGTAGTCGGAAAAAATCGGGCTCTTCAAAGTTTTTAATAAGGGCTTTCTTACGGCTCTCAAATCAGATAACCGTGCATACATCGCTTTCAAAAGAGATGCCGATAAAAAGATAGGCTCTTCAGTCAGCAATGGAATCGCCTTTAGCGCAATATCCCGATACAACTCTAGATCAGAATGTCCCTTATCATATAGCATCCCCACCAACCCAATAACCCAATTCTCATTACCCAACGAGTTGGGCCCATAAATACGAATAGATTTAAACCGATCCTTCAGGTTTGGACTGGATTTCAGACGAATAAAATTCTGCAAATCCTGTTGAGAATACGCGTCCCTATCAGAAGAAAAAGCCAGTGAAAGCTCAGAAACTAAATTCACATCCGCTGCATCAGAAACATGGTCGTAAAGTTCCAAATCATCTGCTTCAGACACACCGATTCCCCATGCTCATTTCGAGAATTATAGCACGGGAGTAGATGCACGAAAAACCTCTTCAGCTTTCTGAAGTTTAGATAAAAACAATGGATCTAAAATATCGGAGACAATATCATCCGCCTCATGCGTCAAATTCACATAACCCTTTAACATATCAGGCACTTTTTCTAACTGAGAAAAAATAGAATCAGACTCATGCCGCATCTGTTGAATCAAAGCGAGTAAATGTAAAAATTGCTGCTGCTGCTCTGAATCTATAAGACGATCTGAAACAGAGATCATCGCGTCCAAAACCCCAGAAGCCTCAAGCTCACTCTGCATCACATAAAAAGACTGAGCCGAAATAAATAAATCAACACCCACCTTCTCCAAACGAGCCACACCCTCTTGAAGCATCCTGTGATGAAATAATAAAGGAGAAGCCACTTCATCTATAAAATCTGAATAAGCATCAGGATTTTTATCAATCATAGGAAGCATCTCTAACGCTTTGCGTTGTCGAACCCACGTATCCACATCACACGAATGAAAAAGCACCATTAAATTACCCAAAAGATGCGTCAAGTGTTTCACTTGTTCACCATAAAGCGTCAGTGACATAAAAATCTTTTGAAGACGATAATACCCTCTAGAAAAATAAACCACTAAATAAGTCATTACTAACTGAAACGCCCATTGCACATCCTCAATCAAACAAAGTACATCTATAAACGGTAATAGATCTCGCATATATCTTAAATCAGAATCAAAAATAGAATGCCCAGAGTTGTAAGTCGGAAACTGATAGTCATTCCCACCATCAGACATCCACCAAGACTGATTAGACGTAAACATTTCCAATGTTAAAGAGGATGGCTGTGGGAACAACCCCGAAAAGGAACCCAATGAACTTGAAAAACCAGGTTTGCTTTTGATTGGACTCGATTCAAACCCAGTTTCTTCAAACGACCCACGATTGAATGACATACCAAAATCATAAGACGGCTCTACATCTCCCGATTCTTTCATAAAAATCAAAGAACCTAATGCCTGAAAAATACGAGTCGCTTCAAACCGATCCGCTAGAGAACGTATCTGATTTACCAAACCCGAAATTTTAGATTTAAAAGCACGAACCCCTTTATGACATCTCAATACAGTCCATTCAAACTGATGAAAAATGTTCTGAAATTGTTCAACTCGATGTAAAAATTGATCCACACGCTGATTGGAAACCTGCAACATCAAGTGAAAAGCATGGGTCATTTCAAGTCGCCTTATAGCCTCCGCAGAAACTTCTGGAAAAGGAGAAAAAAGAGAAGGGATTTCTTGCAACGCCTGGTTTAAATCATAAATACCTTCAGAAATACCTTGACGACACACCAGAACAGCACGTGAAACCACCTCACCCGTCATACGAAACAAACGACTCGCAAATTGAATGGGCAAAAAAGAAACCGGCTCACGAACAACAGGTCTGAAAGAAGCCCCTTCTAAAAATTGAGTATTCTGATGTAAACGACTATAAGAATGGTTTCGATGAAAAACACCTCGCAAGTGTTGTTTTATAGCAGAAAAAAAACCCCTCCTAGGTGAAGATGCCACAGCAACAAAATGTCCACTCTGCTTTAAATTTTGCCCTGTCATACCCTGCAAAGCAGCAACGTCTGTATCAGAAAGAGATTTAGCATTTTTAAACCTAGCCTTAGAATCTTCCATAACTAATACAGCCGAAGATACTGCCGGCGTAGCGTGAATAACGGACGGGTTGAATACCATCAGACAAGCTTATAGGGCTGATGCTCATACACAATAGCTTGGTGAGATTCCAGATCAGCCAAGACACGTTGTATCTTAAGAATAAGTTCAGACAAGGCATCGATTCTTGTAGGCTCTCCATTATACAGAAGAGAAAAGGTCTTGAGTGTAAATTGAAAACGATTAGTAGCCCCCTGATTTTTTTCTGCATAAATAATTTGTTCATGGTCCAAAATAAGACCATATTCTAGGGAAGCGTTGCGATGACACGTAGCAATATTGGTGATAATGAGCTTATATCCACGCTTACCAAGAAGTCTATCAAAAATACTTTCAATGCGATTAAAATGAAACAGAAAGCCATCTAAAATTTCTCTCGTTTTACATACAAAAGAAGCCTCTGTCTCCCCACACTCTCCCTTCTGAATATTTCTAACCGAAGTAAGATCCAACCTGTCGACTAAAGTAGATTTACGCATAACCCCTCCTCAAACCAACATAAAATTAAAACGTATAAAACCTTTCCCCAGAAAAGAACGGCTTAAAACATTGATAATTATTGATTTATTTATTAAGAGATCACAGCCAGCTCTATCGCTGCCTTCGCAAATTCGGAACCTTTGTTTTGTCTTAGCGGATCTACACGTTCTATGGCCTGCTCTACTGTCAACGTCGTTAAAACACCAAAAACAACTGGGATTTCAGTCTTTAAAGAAACATTCATAATCCCACGAGCTGACTCAGAACAGACGAAATCAAAATGCGGCGTATCACCTTGGATGACAATACCTAAACAGATAACCGCAGATATTTTTGTTTGTGAAAAAATCAATTTTTGAGCAACAAAAGGGAGTTCAAACGCACCAGGAACCCATCGAACATGAATCTGAGATTCAGAAAGTCCATAGGATAATAAAGTAGAGACGGTTTGATCTAAAAGACTTTGCGTAAGAGTCCCATTAAATCGGGCAACAACAATACCAATATCTAAGGAAGACACATCCGGTTTATCCAACCAAATAGGCGATTCTTTTTTCATGAGTTAAACAAATGTCCCAACTTAGAGGATTTCGTTTTAAGATATTTCTCATTGTGCATATTAGGAATAATCTCCAAAGCGACTCGCTCTTTAATATCAAGACCATACCCTTCTAAACCCACTATTTTCTTAGGATTATTGGTAATCAGACGCATGGATTTAACACCTAAATCCAATAAAATTTGAGCCCCTACCCCATATTCACGTAAATCAGCAGCAAACCCCAACGCCAAATTGGCCTCAACCGTATCGGCTCCAGCCTCTTGTAATTTGTAAGCCTTCATTTTATTCACAAGACCAATACCGCGTCCCTCTTGGCGCATATACAATAAAATCCCAGATCCATTGGCCTCAATCATTTGCATCGCCGACTCAAGTTGAGATCCACAATCACAACGACTAGAATGAAAAACATCACCCGTTAAACACTCAGAATGAACACGGGTAAGCACCGGATTAGACGCCGCGACATCTCCTTTAACAAGCGCCACATGCAGTTTATCGTTTACCAAATCCTGATAAAGATGCAACATAAAATCACCAAAATCCGTGGGCAACTTCACCACTTCCAGCTTCGAAATAAAGCGTTCTTTCTCAATGCGATAATGAATCAAATCTTTAATCGTAATCAATTTTAGACCATGTTCTTTTGCAAAACGATAGAGATCTGGCACACGGGCCATTTCACCATTGTCATTAATAATTTCACAAATAACCCCGGCAGAGGAAAGCCCCGCCAAACGCGCCAAATCTACAGAGGCCTCAGTATGACCTGCTCGTTTTAATACACCCATTTTTTGTGCCCGCAAAGGGAAAATATGCCCAGGGGTATTTACATCTGATTTATGACTCAATGGGTTAATAAAAACCTGAATTGTCTTAGCACGATCCGCAGCAGAAATCCCAGTAGTCACACCATGTTTAGGCGTAGCATCGATAGAAACCGTAAACGCAGTTTTAAGTTGATCTCTATTTTCAGAAACCATATCCTTCAAATCCATGCGTTCCGATATGTCATCGGTAACAGGTAAACACACAAGCCCTTTTGCATACTTAATCATAAAGTTAATGGCATCCGGCGTCACATAATGTGCAGCCATAACCAAGTCACCTTCGTTCTCACGATCTTCATCGTCAACCACCACAACCATACGACCATTCGCAATGTCCAAAATAGCTGATTCTATGGTGTCAAATGAGTATGATTCTTTAGGTTCCATGGAGCTAGGAAGTGTACTACAGGTTAGACCGCTTGGACAATTCCCAAAACCGATACAAATACTTTCCTATACTATCAAACTCCAAATTCACAGAACCTCCTGGCTTGAGATACTGCAAAACGGTGTGAGAAATTGTATGGGGGATAAGCGCACAAGATAGATTATTTTCGGACACAGAATTTATCGTCAAACTAATGCCATCAATCACAATAGACCCCTTATCTATTACATAAGGCCCAAATTGTTTATCAAAAGAAATCGTAATATTTCCCCAAGGTTCCGCCACAACAAACGATTCAATTCTCCCAACCGTATCCACGTGGCCAGACACAATATGCCCACCTAATCGATCCGTCGGTAGCAAGCACCTCTCTAGATTCACACGCCCACCAGAACGCCATAATGACAACGTCGTCTTATCCAAGCTTTCTTTCATATATTGAAATGTCACAGCCTCATTTTGAATAGAAATAGCCGTCGAACAAATCCCATTTAGAGCAACACTATCTCCTATTGAAATATCCGAAAGAGTGGTGGCAATTACAACTTCAAGCCCACCAGAATAGGGTCGTATCGTTTCAATACGTCCAATATCTTCTATTAATCCTGTGAACATTCCGTCTCAACATATTTACCTAAAATACCATTTAAAAATTTAGGCGAATCATCGGTTGAATATTTCTTGGCAATTTCAATCGCCTCATTTAAGACAATACCAGGATCTGTTTTCAGAAAAATAATTTCGTAAAAAGCCATGCGTAACAAACTTTTATCGATTGGATTAATCCGAGAAAATTCCCAACCAATAGCTAACCGAGTAATGATAGGATCCAACGTATCTCGATGGGCCCACGTCTGTTTTGCAAGAGAAATGGCCCAGTCTTTTGTTTCAGGCAAATACTCAGATTGCTCCAAAGAATCTTCCAGAATTTCGGCCATAGAATCTTCGCGAATCTCGGCCTGATATAACGCTTGCATCGCCAATTTGCGACCTGTATTGCGTTTTCCCATTATCGAATCTTATGTATATATTTATCAACGAAATGGGTGTCAAAATCGCCACTGATAAACCGAGGATGTTGCAACACATCAACGTGAAACGGAATGGTTGTTTTAACACCATCAATCACAAATTCATCCAAAGCTCTAAGCGCACGCGCAATCGCCTCTTTGCGATCATGCCCCCACACAATAAGTTTGCCTAACAACGAATCGTAATACGGCGGAACAGTATACCCAGGATAAATATAACTATCTACCCGAACACCAATGCCTCCAGGTGGCAAAAACAACTTAATAAGCCCCGGACAAGGCGCAAAGTTTTTCTCATGATCTTCGGCATTAATACGAAGCTCAATCGCATGGCCTGACAATTTAATATCGCTTTGTTTTAAGTCCAATTTATTAGTAGCCGCAATCTTAATTTGTTCTTTCACCAAATCAATAGTGGTTACCATTTCAGTCACGGTATGCTCAACCTGAATACGTGTATTCATTTCCATAAAATAAAAATTCTGATGTTTATCCACCAAAAATTCCACTGTACCCGCACCCTGATATCCAATGCCTTTAGCCGCACGAATAGACGCTTCACCCATTTTTCTGCGAAGCTTTTCGTCCAAAATAGGAGACGGAGATTCTTCAATTAATTTTTGATGCCGACGCTGTATCGAACAATCTCTCTCACCCAAATACACCGCACGTCCAGACCGATCCGATAAAATCTGAATCTCAACATGTCTTGGGCCTTCAATAAATTTCTCAACATAAACATCGCCATTTCCAAACGCAGACTTCGCTTCGGACACCGCCATATTAAACGCTTTCTTAAGCTCGGTTTTACTTTCAACAACCCGCATACCTTTACCGCCACCACCGGCAGAAGCTTTGATAATCAGGGGGAACCCAATAGATGGAGCTAATTTCTCAAGTTCAGCTTCAGAACTCACAAGGCCAACAGAACCAGGTACGCAAGGCACTTTAAACCGCTTCATGGTTTTCTTAGCTTCGCTCTTATTTCCCATTAACCGAATATTTTCCGGAGTCGCCCCAATAAAAACAATATTATTAGCATGACATACTTCGCTAAAATAATCATTCTCCGCCAAAAAACCATATCCCGGATGAATTGCTTCCGCACCCGTCACTTCGGCCGCCGCAATAATTGCCGGAATATTTAAATAACTATCAGCAGGCGCTGCGGGCCCTACGCAAATGGCCTCATCTGCCAACTTCACATGTAACGATTCTCTATCCACTTCAGAATAAATCGCAACAGAAACAATACCCATCTCTTTACACGCACGAATAACCCGAACAGCGATCTCACCACGATTGGCAATTAAAATCTTCTTAAACAATGATTAACTCCCGGCTATAATAAGATTAATTCGTTAATATTAAACTAAATTCAAAGATGATAGAAGAAAAAGATAAAACTAAACCATGATTAAACATATTATTTTCGACGTCGGACGCGTACTCGTTGGTTACAATCCCAAAAAAATTCTCGACATGATCACCCCAGAAACACCCCATCGAGAACTCTATATGACAGAACTTTTCGAAAACGAGATCTGGCAACACATGGATCGCGGCGATGTCTCGCACGAACAAGCCATCGCAAAGTTTCAGCCCCATCATCAAGACGAAGTCCGACAACTGCTATCAGATTTCGCCTACCATCTCGATATAATAGAAGGCACTAAATCT
This sequence comes from Candidatus Margulisiibacteriota bacterium, assembly GCA_009691415.1. GTDB lineage: Bacteria > Margulisbacteria > Marinamargulisbacteria > SXXA01 > SICP01 > SICP01. Next base: position 5,253 of record SICP01000026.1, on the reverse strand, counting down.
CTGTTTATAGAATTAGAAAAAAAATATCTCATCTATATTTTATCTAATTTCCAAGCCGATCCATTCGACAAACTCGTTGACACCCATCCCTTCATGAAAACCGCCACAGGCACCGTCGTATCCGCAAAAGTAAATAAGATGAAACCAGAAAAAGAAATTTACCACTATCTCCTAGAGACCTATTCTCTTAAACCAGACAACTGCCTCTTCATCGACGATCTCACCGAAAACATTCTAGCCTGCAAAGAGGTTGGCATGCACGGCATCGTCTTTGAAAGTCCAGAACATTTAGAAAGAGAATTAACAAAATTTGGAGTTCAAGCCAGATAGGTGCGTTAATATTTTAAAATTAATACAAAACTGCTATAATATAAAAAGCAATATAATGTACCTATAGAATAGTAAGTTTATTTAATTGGAGACCTCTGATGCGAACCAGCAAACAAACCCAGGAGAAAACAAGACTAAAGCTCATCCACGCAGGCATTGTACTCATGACCCAAAATGGCTACGCAAAAACAACCATGAGAGACATTTCAAAACATGCGAAACTTTCCGACACGACTATATACCGATATTTCCCAACAAAAGATGCACTTGTACTAGGTTACATTCATTTGCGGCACGAAGAAGCCATCGCCAAAGCTGAAAAAATAAAGGACTGGTCCAAGCTAACGCTTCAAGAGAAACTTCATACATACTTCGAAACCATTCTGGAAGGATTTTTACCCGAAAGAGACTTTATTCAAGAAGCCTTTGAGATTTCCTACCGTGCACTTTTAACCAATTACCAAGAAATCAGAGCCTTAAATACCTTATTTTTGGATCACATTCGACACATTTTAAGATCCGCCATTCAAAAAAAAGAAATCCCCGAACAACCTATCGAGACAGTCATTCCACATCTTATCTTAGATGCCTATTTATTGATCGCCCTTTACTGGGCAAAAGATACGTCAAAAGGATTTACAAACACCACCCAGATCATAGACATGTCCACTGGAATTATGACGGGCCTTCTTAGAGAAAGCACCCTGCAAAAAACGATTGACCTAGGCTACTTTCTCTTCAGAAATCATTTATTTGCACATTTCAATTTTGGAAAGGAGGGTCCTCTGAATGCTTTCTACCAACGATAAACTGCCTCTTTCTAAATCTAAACGAATAGGGATATTTGCGAAGTCAGCACTAAAAATAGCAGCGAAACACACGGCTCACAGCGTGTCCAAAACAATAGGCCTTTCATCGAAAGAAGAAGCGCTCCACCTAACAGAAGTGGCCCAAGAAGCCTTCAAGTCGCTCTCAAAATTACGAGGGACGGCCTTAAAAGCCGCTCAGCTTTTGAGCCAGGAAACCCCCTTTTTACCCCCCGAAATCAAAGCTGTGTTTGGACAAGCTTGTTATCAAGCCCCTGCCCTCAATCGCGCGGTCGTTCGAAAAGTGATCCTGACAGACTTCAAAGTAGAACCAGAGACATTGTTCTCTGAATTTAACACGCACGCATTTGCAGCAGCCTCTATCGGACAAGTCCACAAGGGGAAAACCAAAGAGGGCCAATCCATTGCAATCAAAATACAGTATCCAGGCATTCGAAACACCATTGAGTCTGACATGGAGATTCTCGACCTTCTTCTACTCAAATTACCTCTCCCAGGAATAGAAAAACAAAGAGCTTTTTTCAAAACATCTCTCAAAGAACTCAAAACGCGTTTTATTGAAGAATGCGATTATCAACAAGAAGCTGCTCATGCAACACTATTCTCACAGACAAACTTTGATCCCAATATTGTGATCAGCAGGCCACTTGCAGCGCTCTGCTCAGACTCAGTTCTCACGACGACTTTTTTAGACGGACTCCCTTTAGAGGCTTGGCTAAAAACACAGCCCTCGCAAACCCATAGAAACCAAATCGGCCAATTGATCTGGAATTTCTTTATTTCAAATTTCATCAAAAACGGACTATTCCATGCCGATCCCAACCCGGGAAACTATCTCGTTTTGTCTGATAACAGGTTAGGGGTGGTGGATTTCGGGTGCATCAAAAAAGTAGCACCTTCGTTTCCGAAAGAACTCCAAACTGTTTTAAACGCACACTTAAATTTGGACATTAAACCCGTTTTGAGCATTTATACAAAGTGGGGGATCATCCCAAAAGACACGGCCCAAGACCCCGCCACACTAGAAGCCGCTATTCACCCTTTTCGAACCTGGCTCACCCTCCCCTTTCAGGATGAAACATTTGATTTCAACGAACATTCAGACTATATCGGAACTCGTTTTATAGAAAGCCTAAAAACAGCCATGACTGCAGTCGAAAATACCACCTCAGACTTTGTCATGTTTGATCGTACCTACGTGGGAATCATGAGCCTTCTTATCAAACTGAAAGCAAAAGTAAGAATGAGAAATTTAATCAAATTTTAGAGTTCAAAACCAAATAGATGCGTCAGTATTTTAAAATAAAGAATATTATTGACACAGAAAGAAAATAAACTTAAGGTTTAGAAATGCAAGCAACTACACAAACATACCTATACGATCCCCTCCATCATTTTAAACGACTAAGGGAAGCTGGAGTTGACGAAACACTAGCAGAAATTCATGTCGAAGAAACAGAAAAGGCCATTCATACACAATTTCTAGAAAAAAAACTTGCTACGCACACTGACATTAAAGAACTAGAAAACAATACACACACAGCTATCAAAGAATTAGAAAACAATACACACACAGCTATCAAAGAATTAGAAAGCAATACACACACAGCTATCAAAGATTTAGAAGTCAAAATAGAACAAACAAAAAATCAGATTCTCATCTGGACGTTTGGCATGACCTTTAGTCTACTTTCAATATTCACAGGATTTATATTTACACTCTTTGCAAAAGGGTTTCACTGGTTTTAATCAAAGTCTTATAGAAAAACATTCTTTACGCTACACTAAACCCCTATGTCCACACCCGAAAATGAAATTTTACGTCGCCGAACTTTTGGCATTATTTCCCATCCCGATGCAGGAAAAACCACTTTAACCGAAAAGTTACTTCTGTTTGGAGGTGCGATTAATACTGCCGGTGCTGTTAAAGCCAAAAAAGCCACTCGCCACGCAACATCCGACTTTATGGAAATCGAACGCCAACGGGGCATTTCCGTTGCCACCTCCGTCATGGGATTTGAATATCGTGATCGCAAAATAAACTTGCTCGACACTCCTGGACACGAAGATTTTTGTGAAGATACCTATCGCACGTTAACTGCAGTCGATAGCGCGCTCATGGTCATAGACGCAACAAAAGGCGTAGAAGCACAAACGTATAAACTCCTGGATGTCTGTAAAATGAGACACACGCCAATCATCACCTTCATGAACAAGTTAGACCGCGAAGGCTGTGATCCCATCGGACTATTGGACGAAATAGAAGCCAAATTAAAAATGAAAGTAAGCCCCATGAGCTGGCCAATTAGCTGTGGAAAACGATTTAAAGGTGTCTATAATCTCTACGAAAACAAACTCGTCCTTTTTAAATCCCACGGCAAACAATCAGAAGAAAGCGCCGTACACATCACCTCACTATCAGACCCCAAACTAGAAGAAACAATTGGAGAAGATCACGCTAAAGAACTCCGAGACGACATTGAGCTAATCACAGGCATTTACCCCCCTTTTAATCACGCCAATTATCTAGCCGGAATCGTCACTCCCGTCTTCTTTGGCAGTGCCCTCAACAACTTCGGCGTCAAAGAAATCTTAGATTTTTTTATTGAAAATGCGCCCTCCCCTCTACCCAGACAAACCGAAGAACGCACCGTCTATCCACAAGACAAAAACTTTTCAGGATTCATCTTTAAAATCCATGCCAACATTGATCCCAAGCACCGAGACCGTATTGCCTTTTTGCGTATTTGCTCCGGCACCTTCGAACGCAATCAAAAAATCACCAATATCCGTACAGGCAAAGTACTACGCCCCGCAAACCCCACGGCATTTATGGCACAAGCCAAAGAGATAATCGACACCGCTTACCCTGGAGACATCGTAGGCATTCATGATACTGGCAACATCAAAATTGGCGACACGCTCACCAATGGCGAAACGCTACACTTCAAAGGCATCCCCCATTTTTCCCCTGAGCTTTTCAAGTATGTCGTAAATCTCGAACCTCTCAAAACCAAACAACTTTTTAAAGGTCTAGAACAATTGGGAGAAGAAGGCGTCGCGCAAGTCTTTACACGCTACAACAGTCCAGAACGCTTGGTAGGCACAGTCGGCGCCCTACAATTTGAAGTCATCCAATATCGTCTAGAACACGAGTACGGCGCAAAATGCCGCTTCGACAATCTCAGCTTCATTAAAGCCTGTTGGTTAGAAACCCAAGACGACAATACGCTGCAGAACTTTATCCGAAGCCGCACTTCCCAAATCGCAAAAGATATTTCAGGTAAAATTGTCTACCTAGCCGAAACCCAATGGAGCCTAGAACGAGAAATACGAGAGAATCCCGATATCGCTTTTCACTTCACGTCTGAGTTTTAAGCCGCCGCCGCTGCTTGAAGATATTTGGCTCTTAAATCAGAAACGCTTATCTCCTTACAGGCTTGTTTCGCGTCAAACTGGCCAATAGACGGTTTAGATTTTAACTGATTAATGGAATCCCGAAAAAATGCGACAACAAATCGAAGTGCTTTATCCGGATTTCCATACGAATTCAGGCCTCTAGACAACGCCGTAACAGATAGTCCTGTCGTACCAAATAATGCTTTATAAATATGCCCATATTTGGACAAATCACACTCAGCTACACCCGCTTTTAGAAGCAGATCCTTCTGAGTCATGTAGCCAATCACCATGCCTCCCACACCTGTTTTAAGAGAAATTCCCAACTTATTAATTTGATTCACAAATTCCGGGTCGTTATATCCCCCAGACAAGCGCATTTGATCACTCACTTTCTTTGCATTTTCCTCAGGAATAACCGAAGGTTTACCTTCTGAAGCAACTAGTAACGCATGCGTTGCTTTAGCGTAATCTTGAGAACTTAACTCAATAGAACAGTGTTTTGTATAGGCTTCCATTGCATCATAAGAATCCATTTCAAGCTTGAGTCGCGACTCAAAATTCATGAGCTCAATATCTTTATCATTTGCAGAAAGCCCCACCCCTTTAGACATCAAATACTGAGCACGAGTCCAATTATCGCCATGAGATTGCTTTGAATTCTTGCAAGCTTCTTTGTATACTTTCTTAGAATTTA
>SICP01000025.1 GCA_009691415.1 Candidatus Margulisiibacteriota bacterium | reverse complement strand
GTCACTACTTTTATAGTATGAACCAACCCAGGAATATAATTCGCATTACCATTGGGTGACAATTCGTTGAAACTAAATTGAGCCAAATGCAATGCCCTATTAACTCCCGGAGGCAAAGCGCTATTAATGTTATCAAAACTAGGTGCTGAGACAACTTTGAACATGATCATATCCTTTTGCTTTTGCGAAAGTGATGATTATCCAACGGCCCCTATGCCAAGTTATCGGTTATGAAAAACAGTTATTGCATCCAATATTTCTGTTGGATGTAATAATGTAATCATTGCATATCTAGTACCTCAATCCGATCATACTGCCGCTGAATTTTGGCAACATACCGACGTCCAGACGCATTCAGCTTTCCACCTCGCCTCTTAAAATATATTTCGCCTTTGTTATATGAAGCGACTGACAATCGTCGTGCCATTTTAGAATGCTTCCAATACCTAAACAATTCGTTCAAATATTTCACCGTACCTACTATATTTTCGTGAATATCGTAAGGATCTGACACACCCATGAGTCGATACGTTCCAGGCATCATCTGACCTAAACCAGCAGCACCCCCACGACCACGCGCGTTAGCGTCAAACTTGGATTCTACTGCAATAATAGCGGCTATCAAAAACGGATCCATATCAACCGCATCACATTCTGTCACAATCGTTTGAGAAATTTCCCTCGCATTGGCAGACCCAACAGACGGATACCGTGCCTGAATAAACGACAAAATAGTACTAGTATCATCCCCAAAATTGGGAACCACCCAAAAGAAAATCAACCCCAAAATAATATATTTCATAAAGTAACTCCCCTTAACTCCCAGACATATTTTAGGTACAATCTTACTCACAAATCCAAACCAGCAAGGACACTAACCATGAAATCCCATACTAGCACATTCAAAAACCGCCACATCGGCATCTCACAAAACGACCTCCCCGAAATGCTTAAAAAAATAGGCGTAAACAACTTAGACCAACTTATCACAGAAACTGTTCCCAAAAGTATAAGACTCACCCACCAACCCAACCTACCCAACCCCCTTTCAGAAGCAGAATATCTTCAAGAAATCGCAACCGTTGCCGCACAAAATACCATCGCAAAATCCTATATCGGCCAAGGCTACTACAATACGTTTACACCCTCCGTCATTCTCCGAAACCTCTTCGAAAATCCAGGATGGTACACCCAATACACTCCTTACCAAGCCGAAATTTCACAAGGCAGACTCGAATCTCTCTTAAATTTCCAAACCATGATTTGTGACCTCACCCAAATGGACATCGCCAACGCCTCGCTATTAGACGAAGGCACCGCTGCATCCGAAGCGATGACACTTCTCCATCGCGTACGTACAGACACAAAAAAAACAGCTGACCTTTTCTACGTTTCTGACACCTGCTATCCACAAACTATCGCCGTCCTACAAGCACGTGCACAAGCCATTGGTATCCAAGTCCAAGTCGGCACCATAGAAACACTCAACCTAGAAAATCCCAGTCTCTACGGAATACTCCTTCAATATCCCGCACAGGACGGATCTATTCTCACCTACAAAGACCTCGTCAAAAAAGCGCATGGAAAAGAAATTACAGTCGCAGTCGCCACAGATTTATTAAGCCTCACACTGCTTAGTCCTCCTGGAGAATGGGACGCCGATGTCGTCTTTGGAAACAGTCAACGCTTTGGGGTTCCTCTCGGATTTGGAGGCCCACACGCGGCATTTTTTGCCACAAAAGATGCCTTCAAACGACAACTCCCTGGACGCATCATCGGCATTTCCATCGACAAACACGGCAACAAAGCCTATCGCATGTCCCTACAAACTAGAGAGCAACATATACGTAGAGACAAAGCCACGTCTAATATTTGCACGGCACAAGCGCTACTGGCCAATATGGCTGCAATGTACGCCATCTATCACGGCCCCAACGGTCTTAAAGAAATCGCCAAAACAATTCAGGGCCTGACTTCAACACTAGCAAAATCTCTAGAAGACCTTGGATTTCAACTTAAAAACAAAACATATTTTGATACACTCACTATTCTGCTAACAGATGATCAAAAAAATAAAATCATACAATCGGCCACACAAAAAAACATTAATTTAAGACAAGACCATAAAGATGAAATCAGCATTTCTTTAGACGAAACAACCACGCAAAAAGACTGCGATCACATCATCACCCTCTTTCGTGCCGCGGCCATACAAACAGATCCCATCCAAGCTATATTTTCATTTGCACAACCCAAGCCCAATCAAGGCACCCCGAGAATCACACCATTCCTCACACAACCCGTCTTCAACCAACACCATTCCGAAACCCAAATGATGCGCTATTTACATCATCTAGAACAAAAAGATCTCGCCCTCAACACCTCCATGATTCCACTCGGATCGTGCACCATGAAACTCAATGCCGCGACCGAAATGATACCCGTCACCTGGCCACAATTTGGACAGATACACCCCTTCGCACCCCAAGAACAAACCCAAGGCTACACCACACTATTTCGTGAACTCGAAACCATGCTCTCCGAAATCACAGGTTTCGCCGCCACATCACTCCAGCCCAACTCCGGAGCACAAGGCGAATTGGCAGGCCTACTCGTCATTAAAACCTATTTTAAAAATAAAAATCAGGGGCATCGCAATATCGTCCTCATCCCTTCATCCGCACATGGCACCAATCCCGCAACAGCCAGTATGGCCGGCCTCACCATCGTTGTCGTCAATTGCGACACCAACGGCAACATCGACATCGAAGATCTCAAAACAAAAGCACACACACACAACAAAAATCTAGCCGCGCTCATGATTACCTACCCTTCCACACACGGCGTCTTCGAAGAAACCATTATCGACATTTGCAACATTATTCATGAAAACGGGGGCCAAGTGTACATGGACGGCGCCAACATGAATGCCCAAGTCGGCCTAACTAGTCCTGGAAGAATCGGTGCCGATGTGTGCCATCTCAACCTCCACAAAACATTCTGCATTCCCCACGGCGGTGGCGGCCCAGGCGTTGGCCCCATCTGTGTTGCAAAACACCTCGCTCCCTATTTACCAGGACATCCCGCAACGACAGTCTCATCCGCACCGTACGGAAGCGCCAGCATCCTTCTCATCTCCTACGCCTACATCAAAATGATGGGCAGCGCCGGTCTCAAAGCCGCTACAGAATACGCCATCCTAAACGCCAACTACATCAAAGCCAGACTCCAAGACCACTATCCGATTCTCTACACCGGTACCAATGGACACGTCGCGCACGAACTCATCCTAGATTGTAGAGCATTCAAAAAAACGGTCGGCATCGAAGTAGAAGATATCGCCAAACGCCTCATGGACTACGGCTTCCACGCCCCCACCATGTCCTGGCCCGTCCCAGGAACGCTCATGATCGAACCCACAGAAAGCGAAGACAAAGCCGAACTCGACCGCTTCTGCGACGCCATGATTGCCATCCGAAACGAAATCGGAGAACTAGAAACCGGCTTCTCAGATCGCAAAGACAACGTCCTCAAAAACGCCCCACACACCGCCAAAGAAGTCACAGGCGACACCTGGGAGCACAAATACACACGCCAAAAAGCAGCCTATCCCCTACCCTATGTTTCCGAAAACAAATTCTGGCCCAGTGTCAGCAGAATCGACAACGCATACGGGGATCGCAATATTATGTGTACGTGTGATTTTGAGTGGAAAGCTGAGAGTTTAGATAAGGCAACATCCGTTTTGACGAATTAATAACAAATGCAATAATATTTCCGTTTCGTACTAAAAATAGGTTGAAAAGGAAATAAGATGAATTTCATTGCCTTTAAAAAAGCATTAAGTCCGCTTCCAGGACTTTATTTATCTGACATCAAAAAAGTAGATGCCGACTTTCATCGGACCCGTTTAACCGAATGGCAAAACCAGAAAAAGCTACCTTAGATTATCTATATTTTCATCCCATTACAAAGATACACGAATTTAAATCTCTGAGATTTAACCATTCAGAATTAAAAGAAAAATTAGACACTCAAAAACTCAATCTCTATCTTAGCCTCTATCAAAGCAAAGCATTAAATAAACGCACAAAATTATTTCTAACTTGTCACAATAATACTGAGTCTTGAAGAAAAGATCTTAATCCAATTAGACGCAGAACCCCAAAAGGCAGACTATACAACCAGACTACACCTATCTCAAACAAAAATTAAAATAAACACCAGTAAAGAACTCACAGAATATCTCATCAAAAAATCATCTGAAGTAACTTTTGAACTACTCGCAAAAGACCTAGAACCTTTTGTCTTTCAACCCAAAGATGCCAAAAGAATCATCATTTCTCAGAATGGGTTAAGACGTTACCTCCGCATTAAGAAACCGCTTCCCAATTCTCACCCACCGCCGTATCTACAAGCAGTGGCACCTGAAACTCCACGACAGACTCCATCATCTTTTTTACCAAGGGAAGCACCACGTCTTGCTCTGTTTTTAAAACATCCAAAACCAATTCATCGTGTACCTGCAAAAGCAAAGCAGACCGATACTTTTTTTTCTCGATTTCGGTTTGAATACGCACCATCGCTAGCTTGATAATGTCAGCAGCCGTGCCTTGCATCCGGGTATTCACTGCCACACGTTCCGCAAATTGTCTGCGCCCCAAATTGCGGTCATTGATTTCAGGCAGTGGGCGAATCCGACCAAACTCTGTCTTTACATATCCATTTTCACGCGCATCCGAAATGGTCTGATCCATAAATGTCCGAATCGTTGGAAATTTGGCATAATACGCATCAATAATCTCTTTGGCCTCTCCACGAGAAACACCTAACGTTTCTGAAAGTCCAAAGGCAGACTGGCCATACACAATGCCAAAATTCACCGTCTTCGCGCGATACCGATGCTCTTTGGTCACTTCAGAAAGAGGCACATCAAATACCAGAGATGCTGTCGCAGAATGAATATCTTCTCCCGCTCTAAACGCACGAATCATATTGGGATCATTGGAAAGATGCGCCAAAACACGCAACTCAATTTGCGAATAATCCGCAGACAATAAAAGAAACTCAGAGCTGGTCGGTATAAATGCCCGACGAATTTTACTACCTTCTTCTGAACGAATCGGAATGTTCTGCAGATTGGGACTTTGTGATGATAAACGGCCCGTCATTGCTACCACTTGGTTGAATGAGGAGTGTACACGTCCCGTCCGAGAATGCACCATTTTGGGCAAGGCATTTACGTAGGTAGACTGCAATTTTTCCAGCGTACGATACTGCAACATCGCTTCTGCAATCGGATAGTCACGAAGTTTTTCTAGAACTGACGAATCAGTTGAAAATCCGGTTTTTGTTTTTTTGATCGCTGGCAATTTCATCTCGACAAACAAGACATCTGCCAATTGTTTTGTGGAATTCAAATTAAACGGATGCCCTGTTATCTCATACACGTGTGCTTTCAAAATTTCTGATCGTTTTGAAAAATCATGACTCAACATAGACAAATATTTCGTATCCAATCGAATACCCAATCGCTCCATTTTCATAAGTACCATCTGAGTCGGCATTTCTATCGTTGAGAATAAATCCCAAAGCCCTTTCTCATGTAATATCGGTTCAAAAAAGAACTTTAAACGCAACGTCATATCGGCATCAGCAATCGCATAATGCATGGCCTCAGCAATAGGCACATCCAAGAAAGAAATCGCCACTTTGCCCTTACCAACCACGTCATCATAATCAGACATTTCAATAGACAATAATCGACGCGATAGATCTTTCAGCCCCATCTTTTCACCAGGGAATAACAAATAAGCCGCCAGCATCGTATCAAATGTAATACCATGTACGTTGATGCCATAATTCATCAAAACACCTGCATCATATTTTCCGTGATGCGTCACTTTCGAAATCGAGTCATCTTCAAAAAGTGGCTTTAATATTTTTAAAATCGGGTTGAGTACAAACACATCAGACACCGCAGGGGCATCTCCACCAAACAACGACATCGGCCCTTCATCAAACGCTTTGGCATTAACATAAGCATTTAAGGGAATATAAACGCCAGATCCTGATTCCACACTAAACGAAATCCCCACAATCTGTGCATCCAATATATCCAAAGACGTCGTTTCCAAATCAAATGCAAAGCCATTTTTCAAATCAGAAACATACCCCTGTATCTCTTCTACCGTTTCCAAAAGACGATACATATCGCCCATGTGCAAAGGCACCGCAACCGGCACGACAGGCGCAACCACACGACTCTGATATTTTTTAATAAGTCCTTGGAATTGAAACGTCTTAAAACACGTGATAATTCGATCCCAATCAGGATCAAAAACAAACGTCTCTAAAGCAATTTCTAAAGGGACATGCTGACAAATGGTGGCCAGTTTTTGCGACAAAAAAGCCATGTCCCGATTCGTTTCCAAAAGAGATCTCACGCGAACAGGCATAATGTCGTCCAAGTGGGCATAAATCCCATCCAAAGTGCCGTACGACATCAAAAGAGACAAGGCCGTCTTATCGCCTATTCCCTTTACCCCAGGAATATTATCCGAGGCATCTCCTTTTAGAGCCTTATAATCCACCATTTGAGCCGGACTAAATTGATACGTTTCCTGCACCAATGCTGGCGTAAACATCCCCACATCCGACACCCCACGCCGATTCAAAATAACCGTCGTATGCGCCGACACCAACTGCAACGCGTCCTGATCCCCCGTCATTAAAAAACTAGGAATTTGTTGCGCATCTGCAAGACGAGACAGCGTACCCATCACATCGTCTGCTTCGTATCCAGATTTTTCGATATGCCTAATACCCAAATCATCCAGAGCCGTTTTAAGAAGTGCAATTTGAGGCACAAAATCTTCAGGAGGTGGAGAACGATGCCCTTTATACTCGGTAAACAATTCATGTCGAAAAGTCGGTGCTTTCACATCAAAACAAACGACTAAATATTTTGGTTTAATCGTATCTCTAATTTGAAAAAGCAAATTAATAAAACCAAATACGGCATTAACAGGAGTCCCATCAGGAAGCCGCAATGTAGTCGGGATAGAATAGTACGCTCTAAAGAGCAGGGACAACGCATCAATCACCAAAATAGAAGAAGAATTCACAAGCCTGATTATAAAGGGTTATAGAACTTAAAACCATGCAAAAAAAGGTGTAGACAAAACCCATGAAACCTCCCATAATCTAAAAAAATTTAACTTTACAATTAAAGGAGTTACAAACATGTTTCCATCGGACCTTTGCTATACAGAAGAACATGAGTGGGTAAAGGTAGACGACGACGTTGCAACCATTGGTATCACAGCTCATGCTACAGACGAATTAGGTGAAATCGTTTTTTGCGACCTTCCCAGCGTAGGTGCTGAAATTATCCAAATGGATGAATTTGGTTCCGTAGAATCCGTCAAAACAGTCTCCAGTCTCTTCTCACCAGTTACCGGAATCGTATCAGAAATTAATGTCGAAGTCGTAGGGGCCCCCAGTATCATCAACGATTCACCTTATGATTCTGGCTGGCTCATCAAAGTCAAACTTTCAGATCCCAAAGAAGTAGACGACTTACTCACTCCAGAAGAGTATAAAAGTCACGTAAAGGCTGAGTAACCTTCAACACTCCCGCTAGCCTTTCTATCCAACCCAGCCCCCCAAGAGGGGATTTCAAGAGAATGTATACGCTTATGAAATATCCCCTCTAGGGAGGGGTGGATAAACGTTCAGACGTGACTAGCAAAAGCCCTCTGCTCCACAAACCCCAACAACACTTCCAAGCTCGTCTTATAAATTGTATCCGAAAAACCCTCCAAACACCCTTCCGCCTTTTCCAAATACGCAACCGCAATTTCTTTGGTCTGATATAACGCCTGGGACGCATACACACGGTCACGCAATTTCAAAAGTGCCTCATCTGATCTAGAATCCGACATAAGCATTTCAATCTCAATACGCTCTTCTTCTGATTTAGCCGAGTCTAATAACAATAAAACAGGCAACGTCATTTCACCCAATTCGAAATCTTGACCGGGGTCTTTCCCCAGTGTTTTCTCATCGCCCATAAAATCCATATAATCATCTGCAATCTGAAATACGACACCGAGTTTTTCACCAAACAAAGCCCCCTTCTTTCTAAACAAATCAGAAGCCCCAGACAAAATTATCCCGCACTCACACGCAACCGCAAAAAGAACACCCGTTTTCTGTTCCAATACCGACATATACACAGATATCTCACGAATAATATTACGATCCGACACCTGAGAAAGCTCACCCTGACATAACGTCTTCACTGCATATGAAATACGTGAAAGCACCTCTATGTTTCCAGCCTCCGATAAAAGGCCCAAAGACAGTGCATACAAATACACGCCTTGAACGACACCTATTTCCATACCAAACTTGGCCTGAATAGAGGGTTGGTGATGACGAATCGGAGCATGATCAATAATATCATCATGAATTAACGATGCCATATGAATGAGTTCCACTGCAGCAGCAGCCTGATGCAATTTGCGAACAAGCTCTTTAGAGATTAAAGAGATATCAAGCACACTCGCATAAAACATTAACACCATTAGCGCAGGGCGAAGCCGTTTTCCGGGAGCTTTTAAAATAAACTCATTAACAGCCAAAATATCCGCATTGGGCTCATCTCGTAATTGCTCCGAAATAATTTTTTCGATCGCTTCTAAATCTGATTGAATAGGGGCATAAATCGTTTCTTTTAACATCTACATCACCCTACAAATTTCATCGACGTCGACATGTTTTTCTACCAAGTATTGAATTTTCGCAATTTTTTCCGTTTCTTCAGCTCGTAATTTCACCAGCATCGAATTAATACGCGTCGCGACACTGTAAGAATCGTCAGGCACCAAAAGCATCGGGATTTTTGTGTGCTTAATAAGTTGAAATATTTTATCGTCAGGTCCAATACCGCCCGTAAAAACAATGCCCGAAATATTAAAATCCACTTTCTTTTTAAGCAAGTTTCCAAATAGAGCCGTCATAATAATCGCCTCACGATTTCCAGGCACAACCAAGACCGTATCTTTTTCGAAATAATCCAGGGCATCAGTAGAGTCCATTGCCCCAATCAATACTTTGCCTACACGATTATCCAATTGATCTTCGCCCGACAAAATATCAGCGCCTAATCCTTCTTGCAACTGACGCATCAACGGACTACTCAACATATTCACATACGGAATCGCACCCAAAAAACGAATCCCCTTATACGCCAATCCTTTTTCAAGATAGGCTACGGTTTTGTCATATTTATCAGGAATGACTTTATTAATAATCACTCCCGCAATCTCTACACCCATCAAATCAAAACACGCTTTATTCAATAAAATCTCATCGATACAGCGCCCGATTCCACCTAGAGAAACCAACACCACTTTTGTGGCCAGCAACTTAGCAACGTCCGCATTCGAGGCATCAAAAACAGATCCCACGCCCGCGTGCCCTGTCCCTTCAATTAAGACAAAGTCTTTACCCTTCGCAAGCGCATTAAAATGCTGCAAAATTTTATCGTGAATGTCTCGTGGATGCGGATGATCAATATAGTCTTCCGTAAATCCCTTAGGTACCGCAATCGGACTCATCTTCGCCAAAGAATCCTGAATGCCATACACTTTGCCAAATAACACAGCATCCTTATCAATCTTTTCACCATTCACCATTAAAAATTGTTGGCCTACGGGTTTCATATACGTAATAGATTTGAAGCGTTTTTGAAAGGCATTATAAAGCCCTAGAGACGTCATCGTTTTACCGTCATTTTGACGCGTTGCCGCTATAAATAATCGCTTAGCATTCATTGAGATTCCTCCCGCAATTTTTCTTCGTAATACTGTTCCCCAATCTTGATTTTTTCTCGGCCCGTTTTTTCGCGCCATTCATTTGTATCTCGCAGAGAAAATACACACCCACAATACTCTTGTTTGTACATATTTTCACGCTTTGCGATTTGATACATACGCTCCGCCCCACCAAATTTGCGCCAGTTATATGTCCAATAGGTTACGCCAGGATAATGGGATGCACTCCGAACACCCGAGTCATTGATCTGATCCATATTCTTCCAACGCGAAATGCCTAAGCTACTCGTAATCGTCTGAAAACCGTTCTCATACGCATACAACGCTGTACGTTCGAAGCGCATATCAAAACACGCCGTACACCTAATCCCACGCTCCGGTTCATTCCCCATACCCTTAGTCCGAGTAAACCAATTATCGCTATCATAATCCGCATCAATAAACGGAATATGATATTTTTCGGCAAATTTAATATTTTCTAATTTACGGATTTCATACTCACGTTTGGGATGAATATTGGGATTATAAAAAAAGATTTCATAAGGAATTTTGGCATCCAACATCGCCTCCATCAACTCACCCGCACACGGCGCACAACACGAATGCATCAAAACTTTAGAGTCTGGATTGGGAGATACTAAAAGGGAACGTTGTTTAGCCACACTAAGGCTCAATCAATTCACCCCTCCCCACAATCACCACATAACGCTCAGTTTTAATACCAATATTACCAGGAAAAAACAGATCATGAACCGTACTCGCTTGCTTCAATCCAAGAAGATTCCCATCAGTGGAGACAACAAGAGGAGACTTCTGATTATAAAAAGAATTATAGCTACAATCTATATGAAAAGGATGTCGTGTAAAAACACGATTCAGGCCTTTGTTAGGCCCACTATTAATCGCACCCATAACTATATGAGAAAAATTCTCATCACTATGCAAAGGAAGGCGAACAGGTCCTTCAGTATACTTAATAAGTACCATACCATACGCTTCATCAGGAGAAGCGGAGCTAGGCATCAAGAACGGTGCGTTAGATATCCACTTAAGCAAGTTCGCATAGTCCTTTATAGCTTCTAGAGAAATCGCCACTGAACGGGAATCTATTACAGGAACACCTGACAACCTATACCGACATTCTCTTACAAATAAGCCCTGTAGACCTAACCGTGGTTTTACAAATGGAAAGGCATCCAACTCCTTCTGAAGTTCTCCAGCATCAATTGCGGCGGCTACAAAAAATTTTTTAAGCGGCGCAGCAACCCAACCCTGCTTTTCCAAAGTATTAGTAAAAACATTATTTCGAGAAAAAGCAGGACGAAGAAGAGGAGCACCAGCACGAGAAACTTGGCCTGCCATCTTATATAAGCCCAACAAATAAGTGTGATTTACACATTTAATTTTTCCCTAGCTCTGCTTCGACCTCAGTCTGAAGGTGATAGACATACTCTTCGTAAGTCCCAGGATATAACCGAATCCCGCCATCTTTGACTTCATAAATTGCAGTAGCAAGGGTATTCACAAACGTCCTGTCGTGACTAATAAAAAACACTGTTCCAGAATACGTCGCCAATGCCCCAGCCAACGCCTCTACTGTATCAAAATCCAAATGGTTGGTTGGTTCATCCAAAAGCAAAACATCGCACTGGCTTAACAACAACCCCGCCAAACACAAACGGGCCCGTTCACCACCACTTAATACAGATACTTTTTTGCGAACATCATCCCCACCAAACAAAAAACTCCCCGCCATATCCAATATCGTTTGGCGAGGGGCACTATTATCCGCCATTTGCTCGAGCGATGACAAAACCGTGTCATTATCATGTAATTCTTTAAAAACATGCTGGGCGTAATACCCTACTTTCACACCATGACCCCACTCATACGTGCCAGAAATCGGAGGCAATTCTCCTGCGATGGTCTTCAAAAAAGTAGATTTTCCTTGGCCATTGTCCCCCAAAATAGCCACATGTTGGCCCTTGTTGGCATGCACATTAATCCCACCGGCAATGCGTTTATCACCATAGCCAATCACGAGAGATTTGGTTTGCAAAGCCTGCCCTTTTTTAACTGCAATAGCCGGCATCTTAATACGCACATTACTCATCGGACGATCAATATCAATCGTCGCTAACTTATCAATTTGTTTGCGCTTCGATTGTGCTGAAGCCGCCTTTGAAGCCTTCGATCCAAAACGATCTACAAACGACTGCAAATGTTTTTTTTGCCGCTCAACATTTTTATTAAACGACATGGCATGTTGCAACTGCTCTTCTTTATAAGCCAGATAATCTTCTAGCCCTTCTTTATGCAATACCACTTTTCCGTTTTCAACTTCCACCGTATAAGAACAAGTTTTTTTCAAAAATTCCCGATCATGCGACACAATTAAAAAGCTGCCATTAAACGTCACCAAAAAACGTTCCAAAAACAACAACGTATTCAAATCCAAATAGTTCGTCGGTTCATCCAATATCAAAAAGTTAGGATCCCTCAACAACATGGCCGTCAACTTCACCCGCATCTGATAGCCACCCGACAATGCAGAAATCGGCAACCACAAAAAATCCTGATTCAACCCAAACCGTACCGAAATCTTCCCGCATTCCCACTCTTGTTTGCCACTATAGCGCATCAAGAATTCCAACACCGTTTCATCCGGCTCAAACGGATCTTTTTGTTCCAAATAACTCAGGCGCAAATCAGCACCTAATTTCACGCTACCGCGATCAGGAGACTCTTCACCAATAATTAATTTACACAGCGTAGACTTGCCCGCGCCATTGCGACCAATCACCGCAATTTTTTCATTATACCCAAACGTACACGTCGCCTTATCTAAGATAATGCGCGGGCCATAATGAACTTCTACATCTTTAACTTGAATAAGCATAAGCCGTCTAGTGTAGCGGGTATCAATTTAAATAGACAAGATTATTTTAAAAAAGCACTATTTCCCATTGAAAACTTGATAATAGCGCAGACAAGCTCCCCTTCTTTCGGAGAGAGAAGGGGCTGGGGAATGAGTATTAAAATATGACATCTAGTTTTTGTATTTTATAAATAAGCCTACTATCTACCCCACCACCAACAACTCCCCCCAATCCGTCGTATACCGAGAAGATCGAGATTCCGACTTCACCAACCACCCCCGCTCCACTCCCGTCACTGCGTATCGCACCCGATCCTGACCGTGTACCAAATTAATGGAATCAACAACCCGACTCAACGCCTGAGATTTCTTATCGGAACCAGCAGAAAACAACACCAACGGTTGATTAGATTCTGACTGCAATCCCACCGCCATCACGCCAGCCTTATGATACAAAACCCCTTGCTTAAAACACCCTCGCAACGCCAAAAGTGCCTGTCGAATAATCACCTTCGTATCCGATGTGGGTGGATCACACGACTGAAACGCCGATGCCCGATAAAATGCATGCGACGTCACAAAGGGACTGCTCCGAACAAACACCACAAGCCCCTGCATAATCTGTTTCGAATCTCGCAACCTCAAAGCCAGCCGGCTGGCATAAACTGAAATCGCTTCCTCCAACGATCTCAAATCCCGAATCTTCTCCCCGAAAGACCGCGAATACACCATGCTTTTTTTAGGTGCAGGCATGTCTTCTAGCCGTAAACAAGAAATCCCCTGAAGCTCATACACAATCCGTTGCACCATCACATTCATCACCTTACGAACCCGATGTGGATCTGATCGACGCAACATCAATGCTGTCGAAATACCAAAAGACGCCTGCAATTTTTCGGCCGTCCGAGGCCCAATACCCCATACATCACGTAAAGAGATCCGATCCAAAACAGCCTCTTCAACAGCGGGATCTGTAAACGAAAACACACCGCCATAATGGTCATGATCTTTGGCAAATTGCGTCGCTACTTTGGCCAACGTCTTGGTACTCGCAATACCAATAGACACCGGAATCCCCACCCACTGCAAAATCCGCTCCCGAATTAAAAATGCAAACGCCTCTGGATCAGACACCCCCGTTAAATCCAAAAATGCCTCATCAATCGAATACACTTCCACATCCGATACCCACTCCCGAAGCAACATCATGATCCGCGCAGACAAGTCCGCATACAACTGAAAATTAGACGAAAAAACCGTCACCCCTTCTGTTTCACACAACGTCTTCACCTTAAAAAATGGCACCCCCATCGCAATTCCCAACTGCTTTGCTTCTGGAGATCGGGCAATCACACACCCATCATTATTAGATAAAACAATGACGGGCCGTCCCCATAACTTTGGCTGAAACGCCCGCTCACACGATACAAAAAATTGGTTACAATCTACCAACGCAAACATTAGCGAAACTGATGGATCACAGACGTCACCACCCCCCAAATTTCAAACGCCATATCGGCTGTAATTTCTAGAGGAGCATACACCGGATTTTCCGGCATCAACGCAACAGAACCTGATTTCCGAGACAACCGTTTCACCGTCAACTCCGAATCTACTACCGCAATCACCACATCCTGATGTTTGGGCGATAAGCTCCTATCTACCACCAACAAATCATCCTGATGAATCCCCGCCCCAATCATAGAATCTCCACTCACTCGCACAAAAAAAGTCGTGGCCGGGCGATGAATCAAATGATGATTTAAATCCAATTTCCCTTCCGAATAGTCATCCGTAGGTGACGGAAATCCAGCCGAAATCCGCCCATCAAACAACGGCAATGCATACTGATCTCCACTCTCCAAAAGCGCCTGCACGACAGACAATTTCCCCTCCGGCACACGAATACGCACCGTCGATTCCCCAAATTTACCAGTCCCGCGAGGCCTGCCGGCACCACTACGCTTGCCACCTCTTACCATAAAAATTCCTCCCCGAAAAAATCCGTATTTTAGATAAAGTTAGATTATCGGGACAGAAATCAAAAGTCAAGATAAATTACCATAACAAACACATCCGTTCACATTTTTTGAAATTTTCTCTCGATATTTTTCGATAAATATATATGAATAAAATAGTCGCAAGCAGAACTCCTGTAGTTGAAGCCCAGCTTCAAAAAATTGCGACCTCCCTTCTAAATCTAGATATCAAAATTGTTAGCCAAAGAGGCAGGCCGGAGATTTCGTGCAAACTTCAGGATGTTCTAAACACACTGCTCCTCTATGGCATTTCCGTAACAGGAAGTACAGTTTATGCCATTAATACCGCACTTAAGGCCAGAAAAGAGTGGTCCGGAGACATCCACGACATTGATATTCTTATAACAAACAACGGGGCAGGAGACGGCCGAAGTGCCTATGGCGCATTTCTAGGCCACACCTTAAAAGGGCTTGCGTATCATGAGTTTAAACAGCATGAAACAAGATTATCTGGAAACGGTCTTGACGCCACACATATTGAACTCTGTACCCAACCGACCATCGGCATCACCTTTATTAATCAGTGTCCCGATAAACAATTGCTGTGTGATCGAATCAATAGAGCGCATTTGATTGAGATAAAACAGGACCCAGACGAAAAACTGGACGTGAAGATGGGAAATCAATGTGATCTCACTCTAGCCCAGGCCAAATCCGTATCCGAAACCTGTGATGCCGTACAAGGAGTGGATCATCAAAAAGCCCCCAAGCTACAACGACTACTCTATAGATATGCCCGTTACTACGTGAGAGAAGGCTTAACTCCCTTAACACATGCTACTCTCGTACATCTGGTAAACGAAGCGGAAGCAGAAGCCCTAAAGCTCCCAAGAGTATCCTGGGATAGATTCAGAGACGCTCATTTGCATACAAACGAAGAACTCATGAAATGTCTATTCTATCAACGAGATCTAATTCAGATCGGCATAAAAAATCAACTACTCGCTGTAGAGTCATCAGCAAAAGCGCTCAAAAAACTAGAGGCCTTTATATATGAAAAATCACAAACAGCACATCCTATTACAAAAATCGAACACAACATACGCCCTACCCCCTGGCACATCACAAATCTGAATCTTTACAGAGTGCATCGATATAGAGAGTGGATAGACGCAGCGGTCAAGAACCAAGATCAGGTATCTATCGAATGGGCACTCAAAGACATGCGAGCATTCCTCAAGAATGAGAACGAACCCAAAACATTACAGGCAGCAATGATAGAACTCTCGAAACTATTGGATTCTTGCAAAGAACTTCTTGATGAACCTTTGGACAGGATAAATAAGCTATGGGAGACCGTTAAAACACACAGCGACCGCCCACCCGAAACCGCAATACTTTCCACCTGGCTTAACATCGGAGCGAAACGTCAAGACCTCACGCTGTTAAATGAGCTCATGACCTATCATCCTAATCCAGAGTCCATTCCCCAAAATGCTGCTAAACAACTGCAAGAACAACTTAAAGAGTATACCAAAACAAATATCCATGTCACGAATAAGAAGATCGATCAGTGGGTTCTAAAATACCAAGAAAAATGCCCATTTTTAACTCATTTAACATCTACTGAAATAAATGAATTAGGTAAAAGATATTGTCTTAAATCCACCTATTTTGCGCAAATATGGAAAAAATCAGTATTGTCTATGTCATCAAAAGAAATAAAAACAAAAAGAGAAGAACTGCTTAAATTACTTCTTAGCAACACACACCTTTCATTAAGCGAAAAATGGATAGTGGTATTAGAAAAACTAGACCCTTTGACCGAATGGGAAAAGGCCCACGTTCTTTTTGAAGAGTTCCCTAAAGAAATAGAGCCCAGATTGGAAAAAAAATGTCTCCAAAGATGGCTCCTCCATTTCCCTGAAACCAGAGATATCAGAGAATTATTAACTATCATCAGAACAGACTCTATTAAACCAGAAGATTGGACAATAATGCTCTCGCATATTGGCAAGCGCAACGAATGGGCACAGCATAACGAATGGATTAGAGCCTGCCTACCTGCTGATGAAAAAGGTCGAAAATGGATAGAGCCCAGATTAACATCAAAAATACACCCAGATGAGTTAACACTCTGGCAAGAAGATTGTGTCCAAAAACAATGGATATCAATAGAGCAAAAAAGCCAACTATCTGTACCATTAATACGCATTTTATGGGGAATCCCTACAGAAAAAGACGCAAAAGAAATGTGGCCATTTAGAGACATTCCTGCAGTAAAGAATCATCTCTACGATGCCATAACCTCAAACACAAATACTGCCAACGAGTTCCCTCTGGATCAAGTATGTGTGTTTCTAATGCACCATCCCACCCAGGACATTCCCGACAATACACGATATCGATTGATAAAAGAAACTACCTCAAAAGGACAAAATTGGAACGTCCCCCACTTTACTTGGTTATTAGAGAAACCATTTAAAAAAGCAACTCACGAAGCCTTAAGACAACAAATAAAAATGTTGGAGCTTAATATACCTTTCGAAAGTGAAAAGGCCTTTAAAGATCTAGAGGACATGGATAAAAATGGGGTACAGAGCAAATGGAGAGAAAAACTTTCAACTAACCAGCTACCAGAAATGCCCCCACACGTATATGTAAAACTTTTTGAATTTCTAGTACAAAATAATACGAAAGCAAAAATAAAAGCGATACAGAAAATAATTATCGCCACGGGATTAAGGATCATGTCCTCACTCGACATGGATCAACAAACGAACCTACTCATTATCTTAAAAAAGTTACAACTAGAAACAGAAGAGAAAAATACCCTATTCACACTGCTCATCGAGCAATTAGAAACGCTTTCATCAAAAACCAAAGGGGCCACGAAAGATGACTGTCAGAAAGAAATGGAGTTATACTGCCTCACTTATATTCAGGACCTGCAAACTCTCACTGAAAATTTATTTAGCAATAACATCTCAATAGAATTACTAGCTGAGACTCTTAAAAGTCCGATGGATCTGTCCCGTTGGCATCACATCGTTGCGACACTTAGTAAGTGTCCTCTTACAAAAAAAACTCAAAAAATCTTCAAAGAAATCATATTCAATCTCATAGATAGGATCGACGAACCGGAAGCCTTAGAGCAGATAGGATGCCTTCTGGGTAGAAATATAGTGCCATGGAATACGTCAAAAAACAAAAGTACAGTCATACATAAGCTTCTGGAAGCGGTCGTCTATACGTTGGAAGGAAAAGAGACACATGGAGAAAAAAAAGTGACTGCGGGTAATCATGCCCTCCAGCTACTAAGGCAAGAATCGATTTCAGATGAAGCGTGGCTAACCAATGATGACCGTGGTGTGGCACCTATCCATATGTTTATGGTGATGAATGCAAGAGAGGCTAACCCAATCCAGATCAAATTAATACAACGCGCACCGCACCTCTTATTTCATCCCTGTTGCCAGACCAAAAAACCAGACAAGACAGGATTTCATCTCCTCCTAAATACAGGTCAAAACGAGGTATTTTGCGAAGCAGTAAGTAGATTAGACGATTCTCAACGACAGGACCTAAAACTGCTTTCAGAAAGCAGGGCTAAAGGGAACGTAGAGACCAATCTATTTTTTAAGGCTATGACGAAAAAGAGGATTACTATCGAAACAATCAAGATATTGTGGCCCTATGTTAACTTGGAAGTACTATTTCCGAGCAAAGAAGAAAAGGACGTACTGGAGCTTCGCGAACATTACAACGAAGAGTATAAAATAAAAATAATATGGTTATTAGAACAAATCCTAAATACTGAAGAATCGATTAAACACCAAACCCTACAACATTTAGACGCCACGATAGGCGCGTTAATCGAATGCATGATAGAAACTAAAAATCCAGATCTAGATAACAGATTAGAGTGGATGATCAGAGAAAATATTTATAACCAAGAATCAATTCAAAGAGTAATGCACGAATTTTTAGAAAACCACCCTAATCACTCCAGAAGGGGCCTGTATGAAAAAGCGCTCGGAATCGAATGCATTAATAAGTAAAAAATTTTGAAAACAACACAAATCACAGTATTCTGATAAAAGCACATTAAAA
>SICP01000024.1 GCA_009691415.1 Candidatus Margulisiibacteriota bacterium | reverse complement strand
TCTTGTGCATCCACATATGTTTTTGTCGCTTTCGCATTCAACGATGTAATGGTTTCTGTTGCCAATTTAGATAAAGTAACAGCGCCATCTGAAACACCCGTCGCAACTACAGCTGCCACCACTGTATCTACATAAGCTGTCTTTGCATACGCATTTAATGTCGTTATCACAAAACTGGTATCTGCTTTCAATCCCAACGCGGTATTTAATACTGTTGTTTTTACATACGTATTCAACGTCGTAATTGTTGCCGTCGATAATGGCTTGCTCAAGTCTGATGTATTATCCACATTAGCAAGTCCTACATCAGATTTCGTCAAAACCACATTCGCGGATAATGGTTGCCCGTTGACCGTACGCGTATTTTTCACATAGCTGTTCAACGTCGTGTTTACAAAACTTGTCGTCGCAAAAGCTGCTAACGCCGCTGTATCTGCTTTTGTTCCCACTGTTGTTGTTAATGTCCCAATAGCCGTAGTTAATGTTGCATCTTGTGCATCCACATATGTTTTTGTCGCTTTTACGCTTGGATACAATGTGTCATTACTAACTGAAAAATCTACACTTTTATTAGCTAGTACTTCTTTTAAATTTTCTGCCGCTGTCGCTCGCGCAATTTCATTGGTCAAATTCGTTGTCAATATTCCTTCTGCACTTGTCGCACGTGAGGTTTCTGTAGTCAAAGCCGTCTTACTCGCTTTCGCATTCAATGAAGTAATGGTTTCTGTTGCCAATTTAGATAAAGTAACAGCGCCATCTGAAACACCCGTCGCAACTACAGCTGCCACCACTGTATCTACATAATTTTTTGACGCAACAACACTTTGATCAATCGCAAAGTTTGTTCCTGTCAACTTCAAGCCAACTCCCGCGTTATACGTTGTATTCGTATCCACGCCAGAAATTCCCAATGACTTAATATTTTCAGCCGTGATCACCAATTTAGAAAATGCAATAGAATCTGTCTTCTTTACATAATTATTCAAAGTAACCGTACCTGCCTTAGAAAGAAGCGAACTATTAAATGCCGTTGTATTGGCATCTAACTCCGAAGAAGAAACTTTATCAGCAAGCGTTGTAGCTAAATCCACATTATTCAATTTCAGAGTCTTCAAGCTAGCATCTGAATTTTTGGTGACTGCATTACTAACATCTGCATTCGTCAATACAGACACCCCATTGACTGTTAAAGAATTAAAATTCACATTAGAATTTTTGGTGACAACGCTATTTGGAATAGACGTCAAATATCCTACGTTATTGTTTAATGCAGAAATATTATCCCCATTCTTAAGAACCGAACCAGGCAAAAACGTACCTATATTAGAAGAGGTCACATACCCTGCATCATTTACTAATAGAGAAACAGATTGACCCGGTTTAATGTAAACATTAGATGAAGCCTTAATATTTAGGAATCCCATAGCCTGCAAATTTTCAGTAGAAATTTCTAGTTTTGCAAACGTAATCTTACCTGTAAGGTGATGATCATCTATAGAGCCTGTTGCAATCTTCGCACCCGTAATAGATCCATCTATAATAAACGACGCCGGAATCGCACCCGAAATCTTACTCGCAGAAATGGTGCCCCCAATCATACTATCCGTAATAGATCCTGTTGCAATCTGAGAAGCACGAACCAATCCAGGAATATCTCCAATATCAAATCCCGCCTTAAAATTATCAGAGACCACTTCCTCAACATATTTTGATTTTATTGCATAAGGATAAGCCGCAATAATTTCTGGAAAACCCACATCCTCTGAAGTGCCATCTGTATTAAAAACTTTAAAAACAAAATTCAGAGAATGTTGATCAAAAAGCTTGCGCGTAAAAGGAGTAATCGCCCCCAAATTTAGTCCAACAACCCCCGATGAGAAAACAACGCTATCATGCATCTCAGACCAAAGCGGCTGCGACGGATTTAGCGGATTAATCAATTTAACAAGTACTCGTTTCGTCCCACTAATAAGACCTGTAGAAGAATTAGAAAGCTTTGCCTCTATCCGCATCAACCCAATTGTGTCGGCCGCCTGAATAACTCCCGCAAACAAAACGATGCCTATCAACAGACCTAGCACACAAACATTCTTTATCATCTTACCCATTCCTATCATCTCCTTTGATACCTGCAAATTTAATTTCTTCATTTAATTCCTTAGCCCCAGTTAAAATTTCACTGTCATAGAAAAATAATTTTTATTATCAAAATCAAGATGCGAACTTTTCTCGAACGCATAATGAAATGACATATCCTCTAGTATCAAGCCCAGACCAAAAACCAATGTATCTTTTGTTTTGTCCAAAACTTGAAACTGCTTATATCCCGCGCTAATAGAAATAGGATACGTCTCCAAACGATAACATGTTCCCAACGAAATCATATTCGTAGTGCCATTATCTTTAAATTGTAAGTAACTATCTATTTGTCCCATTCTATATTGTAAACCAAACGTTGTCTGAAACGGCAAAAGCTCTTCCAATACATGCCCTAAATCGTTACGTCCAAACTCTATTTTTTTACCAACAACAAAATTCCGAATTGAAAACGAAAAAGTTGCAGGCCCATAATCATATAATGTGCCAACATCAAAATTGGTTACTCCCCCATTAACATCATCAAATGCCATGCGATACTGAGAGAGTGACGCACCCACAAACCAAGTCTTAGTCACTGACTTCTCATAAGAAAGTTTCATAATCGTATTTTTATAATCAAATTGATACACCGAAAAATGTGTTCCAATACTATCCGTATTCTGCCCTGTATGAGAAATTCCACCCACTGACGCATCCATATAACCTATACCAATCGTACCGAAAGAAAATTTATTAGCAAGCGCAAAGTTAGTATAGGTAATCTCACCCAAAATAGTGGTTGTAAATGCAGACAAAGACGCAGAGTTCACCCGAGACAAAGAGGCAGGATTTTCAAAAACTGAATTCGCAGAATCTCCGAATCCTTCAATACCACCAATGCCAATCATTTGCGCAGAAGACCCCAAGTCGGTTAAAAGCCAATAATTTGCTGCCCAAGAAGAGCTCCCCAAAACAACCACCATCAACAAACTCAAGAAGAAACGTTTCATCGTAGTCTACCTGGTTTTACTGCAAACTTACCTTTTTGAATCACCTTATTATTGTTGATCAAGACAAACAAATAAATACCGCTCGACAAATCATGTCCTCTAAAAGAAGACTGATCAAAATGAATTTTGTTATAAAACTGATGGTTCGCATTTCCAAGACCGCCCATCGTTCCAGCTAAGTAATTAGACTGAAAAATTTCATAGCCTGCCATATTATAGATACGCAACTGAATATCCATATCCTGATTAAGCTCATAACCTAACGTACTACCCGACTCCATATAAAAAGGATTTGGAAAAAAATACGGCTTCAAAAGTCCATCCTGAGATAAAATACCCTTATTCTCAAGGTCACCCTGACTCAGCATCTCCAAACTAGCAAAAATAAAAAAAGTCCGATTCGCAACAACTGGCGTCGCCGAATTAGCAGACTGCAAACCCACCATTTTAAAGGTGTCTACAGTAAATGCGGCATAAATGGATTGGCCTAACAATAAAAAAGAACCTAAAACTAAACCCGCTAACAAATTCTTTTTTAAAAGAAAAATCTTACACATTCAAATCCCCTTAAACATCTCTAAAATCAATCCAACATTGAGGTACAAAAAAAACAAACTCTAAAACTCTCATTAGAGTTATCGATTCACCCACCCCAAAATTGCAACAATTTTTTCTGATGTTTAAAAAAATCGTATAGACGCCACTATCATCCTGGAGGGAGGGATTAATGCGTCAAAACTACAAACTTATTTTGCTTGTGCTCGTCATTTCCCTTACGGGAACCATACAAGCATCATTCAAATCATTATCAGCAGTTTCGGCGCTTTCCAAAGGATATGCCATTACGGCAGATCACATCGGACTAGAAGCCCTATATAAAAACCCCGCAGGATTAGACAATCTTACACAAACAACAATCTCAAACACATACGGTAGCTTTTTCGACAACTATTTGCAAGCCTCCAGTTTCGGAATAGGCCTGCCACTTTTTGACAACTTTACACTAGGAATCATGATTCCTATCTATAAAGTAGGAAATATCCTTAAAACCGTTGAAACCAGCGGACACGGCGTCCAAACAGATACGTTCGAAGACCTACAAGGCGCAGCCATAGTAGGCATTTCTGGTACATTTTTAAATCCTTCGTTTCATCTGGGGTTTAGCGGAAGTTACTATACCCACCAACTAGATACACATCATTCAACAGGGTTTGGCCTAGATGCAGGTATTATTGTAGACACTAACTTTGGAACAATTGGCGCCTCTGTACAAGACATCGGCGGAACCAAACTACACTGGGACACTCAAACAACCGAACTTCTGCCACAAATCACACACATAGGAATAACACTAAATCTCCCTATTCTAGACAAACTACTCACAGATGCGAGCTTCGAAAAAAATAAAAATACGTCCTATAGCATAGGAATAGAAAAACACCTTGCCAAAGAATTCAGCCTCTTAGCAGGGGCTAACCATCTTGAAGAAAAAGCTGAATTTACACTAGGAGCCCAACTCACAATAGATAACATCCAACTTAATTACGCTTATTCGGAACACGAAGAATTAGGTACTTGCCATAAAATGGGATTACAATTTCAACTCTAGGGGAACCACATGATCATCACTAAAAAATCACTTATCATCTCAATACTCTTCTTTAGCCTGGCAAGCCTATCGGCTGAAGATCTTGGCTACGTACCAGGAAAACTTCTCATTAAAACAAAAAAAACAGCCTTATTTTCGACAGCCATGACAAACAAAAATCTTATCCCTTTACATCTAAACACTCATATACTCGCTGCAAAATCACAAGAAGGCCAAACGTATTTATTGACATTTTCATCAGAACAAGACGCAAAAGAAATCGCGAAAACTTATGCCCAACAATCCGACATAGAATATGCAGAACCACTCTACTACGTCCAGACCGATACCATGCCTAATGACCCCAATCTCGATAAACAAACAGACCTTAGCAGAACCTCTCTAAAATCACTTCTTACCCTCACTCCCATCCAAGACACACTGGTGGCTGTTCTCGATACTGGAATCGATATCACGCATCCCGACCTACAAGGCCAACTCTATACAAACCCATCAGAAATCTCAAACAATGGCCTCGATGATGATCATAACGGATATATTGATGACATCTCAGGATATAACTTTTCCAACGAAGGCATTGGAAACGGCAGTAAAATTGCTGAAGATCAAAATGGCCATGGCACACACCTTGCAGGTATTATCGCAGCAAAAACCAACAACAATTTGGGCATCACGGGTCTTAATCCCAGAACCAAAATACTCAATTGTAAATTCTTAGATGCCAGTGGAAGAGGAACCCAATTAGACGCTGCCATTGCCATCTACTATGCCGTTAATCAAGGCGCCAAAATTATAAACTGCAGCTGGGGATATACCAACTACAACACGGTTCTTCAAAATGCCATTGCCTACGCGATAGCACATGATGTTGTCGTCATTGCTGCTGCAGGAAATAGCGGTATCAGGCAGCTCGGATACCCTGCCGCATTTCCAAAAGTAGTAGCAGTAGGATCCATAGACCTTAACCAACACCCTTCTTATTTTTCCAGCCAAGGAACCTTTATCAGCTATTCTACCTATGGTGAAAATATCTATAGCCTCGCTCCTCACTGTGGATACGCCTATAGAACAGGGACATCCCAAAGCACCGCGATACTCTCTGGCATTATTAGCCTTATTTATTCTATAAAACCAGAACTATCAAGCACCCAAGTCCAAAATTTATTAAACCAATCTCTGGACGATATAAGCCCAACAGGAAAAGATATTTATACTGGATACGGTTCTATAAATGGAGCCAAACTAGCGACAATTTTAGGAGGTGCCAGCCCAAACGAAGACCCCTCTGTCACATCGATTCCTAGCCCCACAAAACTCGTATTAACCGATGTCATGAACTTCCCGAATCCCGCTACCGGATCACAAACAAAATTTGGATTTACAAGCACACTTCCAGGGGACGTCGTCATCAAAGTCCACGCACTCGATGGACGGCTTTTACGAACATTAACGGAACAGGCTAGTGAAAACGGAAATGTTTTTAGCTTCGATCTAAAAAACGAAACAGGTACCACACTACAAAACGGCACCTATTTCTACACCATAACACTCGCAACATCCGACAATCAAAAAACCAGAGCAAAAGGCAAATTGTCGATTATGAAATAATTCACCACACCCCACCCCAACCCTCCCCATTCTAACAAATGGAGAGGGAGCGCTTTCGGGCAACATTCCACCCTCTCTCTGCGTCAGCATGAAGAGGGTCGCACCTCAGGTGCGGGGTGAGGTGATACTTCCAATCAATTTAAACTCTTCTGTTTCTGGCAATGCCTCTGAAGCAATCACCACAAGCCCAATCCCCATATTAAACACCCGATCCATTTCTTCAGGGGAAACAGAACCCGCTTCTTGAATAATTCTAAAAATTTCTGGGACAGGCAAAGACGATCTATCTAAATTCAACGAACATGTTTTCGGTAAAATACGCGAAACATTTTCATGCAGTCCACCCCCCGTAATATGAGCTACTCCAGTCACGCATCCGTGTTGCATAAGTTCACGTAAGGCAGACACGTAAATTCGTGTAGGTTTTAATAAATCACGTGGATCAATGCCGTATTTCTGGCACACTACGGGCGTCATCACTTTACGAACCAACGAAAATCCATTGCTATGAATCCCAGAAGAAGCCATACCGTAAACACGCTGTCCGACCTTGATTTTAGACCCGTCTACCATATCAGATTTTTCAACAACCCCTACCGAAAATCCCGCCAAATCAAACTCGCCTGGCCGATAAAGATCATTCATTTCTGCCATCTCACCACCGATCAAAGATGCCCCAGATTGCAAACACCCTTCTACCATGCCATCAATTAAGAGTTTCATCTGATCAGGATTTAATTTATGACACGCAATATAATCTAAAAAGTATAACGGGGTTGCCCCACAACAAATCAAATCGTTAACGCACATCGCCACCAAATCAATACCTACTGTATCAAAAATGCCATAGTCAATCGCCAGCTTTAGCTTGGTCCCTACCCCATCGGTACACGACACTAGAACAGGCTTTTTATATCCTTCTGGAATTTCATAACAGGCTGCAAAACCACCTAAACCACCCAGAACTTGTGGAGAAAAAGTTCGTTTTACCGAAGCCTTAATCAAATCCACTGCTTTATTTCCCGCATCAATATCTACACCCGACGACCGATAATCCATCTATAAACTCCCTTTTTGATCCAAGTACCCTTGCAAAACAAATGCCGCTGATTGACTATCTATAACATGTTTTCGTTTTTCACGGGAGACACCCGCTTCGATCAAATGCCGTGTCACAGCAGTCGTTGAAAACCGTTCATCCCGAAAAATAACTTCAAGCCCCACAACTTCTTTTAGGATCTCAACAAACGCTCGAACTTCAGTCGTTTTAGCCGTATCATGGCCCTTTAAAGCCAGAGGCAATCCGACAATTAAACGCTGCACATTGTACTTGGCTATAACCGCTTTTAAGGCGTCAAAAAAAACCGAATTATTTGGCAAAAACGGTATAGCTTGCGCTGTCATACCCAAGGGATCCGATATCGCAAGACCTATACGTTTTTCGCCATGATCTAACGCTAAAATACGATCAGTTATCATAATATATTCACCTTATTTTGAGGAAATTGACATGAACTCCTCAGTTTGTTAAAGTCCGAAAGTGGAAAGATGAGAAAGACACAAAACTCATCTCAACTACTCCCTACTGTAGAAGACTAGGGATCATGAAGAGTAGAGCCAAGGTTATCACTAATATAATCTGTTAAGTTGTCGGGGGCATCGCCCATTTGTTTTTGTGTCTTTTTCAAGAAAAAAAACAAACTAAAAAGAAATCATCAAGAAATAACGTCAAAAAGAAAGAGATCGCAAAGATTCCTCCCGTTTAGACGAATCAACCCCGCCCGCCTGCGCCATATAGAGCGTCCCACCGCCTCGCCCCCCCGCAACAGATAATAAGTTATTCAAAATCTGACGCGCATCTAACTCAGGCTTAACCTGTTTACCTACTTTCACAACAAAACAATCAATACCCGCCAAAACAGCCACCGAATCTGGCCGAACCTCGGTCAATTGATCTGCCAAAAAACGCAGTCCGTTCATATCCAGAGAAGTTGCTTCTCGCAATAGAAAAAAAGAATCGGAAATAGATTCCAACTTAGATAAATACTCCTGTAATTGTTGACGTATTTGTTCTGATGCATTTTTATCGGACTCTTTTTGTAATCGTTTCGCCTCTTCGCGTTGCTTTTCAGCCTTTAAACGGGCCTCTACTTTTTGTTTTTCCGATTCTAGAAAAGCAGTGACAAGAGTCTCTCCCGCCACCGCTTCTATACGACGTGTACCTGCAGCAACCGCAGATTCGGAAACAATTTTAAATGACTCAATCATTCTGGTTTGAATCACATGTGTTCCACCACAAAGCTCCGTAGAAAAAACATTTATTTTAACAACGCGCACATCATTTTGATCATATTTTTCACCAAAAAGAGCCATCGCACCAGAAAACTTTGCCTCTTCCAAAGACATACTTAAAATCTGAACGGGTTCATCTGCCATAATTTGCTCTAATACAAGCCGTTCAATCTCCACAAGCTGCTCTGAACTCACCGCTTGAAAATGGGTGAAATCAAAACGTAATCGATCGGTATCCACCAAACTCCCAGCCTGATGTACATGTGTTCCCAATACCTGCCTCAAAGCCGCCTGCAAAAGATGCGTCACCGTATGATGACGCGCCATCGCCAACTTATCGTGAGCCTCTACAACAACACGTGCTTCCCCGCCTCTCGCAAGACCTTGATACGGCGAATGATGTAAATCTGTTGAAAGATCTGAATTCAATACACTGTGAATCTGATCCGAATCTGCGACATACACTTCTTTTTTAGCCGCGCGACGAGACCGATTTTTCTGTTCTTCTAACGCCACTTCAAACCCCGCCGAATCCACAGACAAGCCCCGTTCTCGAGCCAATAACTGTGTCAAATCAATCGGGAATCCAAACGTATCATACAATTTAAAGGCATCCGGCCCCGAAATAATCTGTGACCCTTTAGACACGTCATCAAAACGTCGTATACCAGAATCCAACGTACGTAAAAACGACTCTTCTTCGGCACGAACAACTTGCGTCACAAACGATTCTCTTTCTGCCAAATGAGGATAAAAATCGCCCATTATTTTTACAAGAGTAGGTACCAAGCGATACAAAATCGGCTCTTTAAATCCAATTTGGGTCGCATACCGAAGCGCACGACGCAAAAGTCGTCGAATGACATACCCTCTACCATCACTCGCAGGCATCACGTTATCTGAAATAGAAAACACAACCGTCCGAATATGATCCGCCATCACACGATGAGAAACACCCTTAGAACCGGGATCATAAGTAACCCCCGACAACATTTCGATTTCTGAAATTAATGGCCTTAGCAAATCTGTTTCATAAGCCGAAGTTTTACCTTGTAAATAAGACGCCAACCGCTCGAGCCCCATACCTGTATCTACATGTTTTTGAGGCAAATCTTCAAGCGTACCATCGGCTAGTCGATTGTATTGAATAAATACTAAATTCCAAAATTCGATAAAGCGTTGATTTTCACCGTTTACACCCAAGATCGGATCTTTAGAAATAGGCGTTCCATCATCCAGCCCTGTATCAACATGGATTTCGGAACACGGACCACACGGACCCACTTCTCCCATTTCCCAAAAATTATCTTTTTTGCCACACTTCAAAATGTGATCATGGCGAATATCCGTCACGGTTTGCCATAAGGTCAAACTCTCATCATCTGTTTCATAAACAGTGGCATAGAGCTTGTCTTTAGGAAGGGCAAAAACTTCCGTCAATAATTCCCAAGCCCACACAATCGCTTCTTTTTTGTAATAATCCCCAAACGACCAATTTCCTAACATTTCAAACAAAGTCAAGTGGGTTCCATCATAACCGACATCTTCTAAATCGTTATGTTTACCAGAAACGCGAATACAAGGCTGAGAATTGGCCACACGTTTCCAAGCATGCTGCCCTTTTCCCAAAAAAGTATCTTTAAATTGATTCATCCCAGCGTTAGTAAATAAAATTGTGGGATCGTTAAGAGGAACCACTGGGCTAGCGGGCACAAATAAGTGCCCTTTTTTCTGAACAAAAAAATCTATAAACGTTTGCCGAACATCCTGACTTCGCACCCCATTTCCTAACGTTTAAACTTTGATTTACAGCGAGAAATCCATTTTAGTCCACGAAGAGCCGTCCACCATTTTGAAACGTCCGTCAATGTATCCATTCTGTTTAGAATTTTTCGTGACGTTTTCATAATCAGCACCAACTCAAACAAGACATAACACAGCAACAAAAGCGCCACAAATTTTAAAATGGGAATAGCCATAATCAAAGTAGACAATACGCACATGACTATGATTTTCCACCCCGAGATTCTGTAGAAATATTACGTTCGTCTACAATTTTCCCTAATTTTTCGAATCCATTATC
Source organism: Candidatus Margulisiibacteriota bacterium (assembly GCA_009691415.1). GTDB lineage: Bacteria > Margulisbacteria > Marinamargulisbacteria > SXXA01 > SICP01 > SICP01. The sequence goes on along the minus strand of SICP01000024.1, from coordinate 11,198 downwards.
AATGGCATCCAACGTTTTAGCGATCATCGTTTCTGTCTTCTCTTTTGCACACCCTAAATACTCTTTACCATCTTCTTTGAAGTCATTAATTTTGTCTTTCAGCTTATCCCGAGATTCTTTACCAGAAGTCGGCGCCAACAAAACCCCAGCAACAGCACCTGCAATCGCACCAAAAATAATACCACCCAAAAAACTCGCACTCTTTGACATAAACATCTCCTTTGAAATAAGATAAAATCGAAGTGCAATTATACCGTATACTAATCCCATGACACAATCGGCTTTATCTATATACGCACTCAATCTTTTGATCAAAGAACGGCTGCTATTTTCTCCCGAACTCAATAACATCTGGATATCAGGAGAAATCACCAGCTTTAAAACCTATCCATATGGAGGGCAATCCTACCTAACCCTCTCCGACAAACAAGCCCAAATCAATTGCGTCGTTTATGACAACACCCTACAAAACATTAAATTCAAACCTGCGGCCGGCCAAATCATTTTTGCACTCGGAAAAGTCATCCTATTCCCTAAAAAAGGCAGCCTCATCTTTCAAATTCATTTCATGTCTACCCAAGGCACGGGCCAACTCTCTCAAGAATTTGAACGCCTCAAAGAACAGCTTCAAAAAGAAGGCTGCTTTGATGAAGACCGCAAAAAACCCATTCCAAAATACCCCAACCACATCGGCCTCATCACAGCCAATAACTCCGCCGCCATGTGGGATTTTGTCACCATTTTCTCTCGACTTGCACCCCAAGTCCCCATCACCGTTATTCCCGCAGTAATGCAAGGCGCAAGTAGCGTTTTGACACTCTTACATGCCCTCACACTTGCCGCTAACCATCCCACTATTGATACCGTTATTGTACTGAGAGGTGGCGGCGCTAAAGAAGACCTCACTGTTTTTAATAGCGAAGAATTAGTCCGTGCCATCGCACAATTTCCAAAACCCATTTTAACAGCCATCGGCCATGAAATTGACACCAGCCTCTCTGATCTTGCCAGCGATCTACGATGCCCCACCCCCACCGCCGCCGCACACTATTTAGGCCAATCGTTCTACCACATCACACACAAAATCATTGTGTTTTTAACACAAACGGGACCCCGACTCAAAAATGAGTTAGACGACTATCAAGAAACGGTCCTAAACAGCATAAAATTCGGACAAAAATTACTCACTCATAAAACAGTATTATTTGCCCAGAAACAAAGCCAGCTTTTAACCCGACTTAAACAGGCAAACCCCTTGCACAAACTACAGCAAGGCTATAGTATAATTCGGCTTAAAAAAAGCAATAAAATCATCAAATCTATTTCCCAATTACAAAGCCAAGATATCTTAGAAATTGAACTCAGCGACGGAAAATGTGAGGCAATCGTAAAATGACACTGCAAACTGAAATTCATACGCTAGAAAGTATGATTGATGAACTAGAAAATCCAGACTTAGATCTCAACGATGCCGTCGATTTGTATGCCAAAGCCATTAAGAGCGCCAATATAGTATTGAAAACCTTTAAAAAAACCGAACAAAAATTAGAAATTCTCCAAACAGAAGCGGGCGCACTATTAAACCAAATCGAACCACCCCCCAATGGATAATACGTCTAATCTAGAAACCTACATCACAAATATCCTACCTACCATCGAAGAAGCCCTCCTCACTTCCCTACCCGCCAAACCAAACGATGCTCGAGAAAACCTACACAACGCAATGCAGTACAGCGTCACAGCAAAAGCCAAACGTATTCGTCCGATTCTCACCTTACTAAGCCACCGGCTATTCTGTGATAACCCCAAAAAAATCATGCCCTTAGCCTGTGCTATCGAACTGATTCACACCTATTCTTTGATTCATGACGATCTCCCTGCAATGGACAACGATGATTACAGACGCGGACAATTAACCTGTCACAAAAAATATGGGGAAGCCATCGCCATTCTTGCCGGAGACACCCTAAATTCTTTTGGATTCGAACTCCTAGCCCGTGAACTTCCCAAACATTTTTCACCCATTGCATGCCTGAAAGCCATCGCAAAACTAGGACATGCATTAGGGCTCGACGGAATGTCTGGAGGACAAACGCTCGATTTTCTCGGCACAAAAACACAGCAAGACCTACAGTATCTAGAATCAACCCATCTCAAAAAAACAGGCGCCCTGATTCAAGCCTGTCTATATCTACCGGCTCTTCTAGAAGAAAAAGAAGAAGAGGTTCAAACCCATCTTTATCAATTTGGCACACATCTTGGCTTACTCTTTCAAATAACCGATGATATCCTAGACGTAGTCGGTGCGAGCAAAGATCTTGGAAAAACCGGTGGGAAAGACCAAGAACAACAGAAATTAACCTATGTTAGTTTGTCAGGAATAGAAGGCGCTAGAAAATTGGCGACCCATGAAGCCCAAAAAGCAAAAGAAATACTGACACAAATAAACTATCCAACACATCTACTTAGCGACATGGTTATCCGAATAGAAATGAGGACTTATTAATGCACCCAATAATTCATCCATACTACCCACTTCTAGCAGCATTTAGCAGCATGTTTGCCGCCCAAGTGATCAAACATTTGTTTTTTCTAATCAAAGGCACTCTGAAAATAAATGCCAAAAACATACTTACCGCCGGAGGCATGCCTTCTACCCACTCGGCATTGGTCTCGGGACTCACTCTTTCAGTAGCACTTTCCCAAGGCCTCTCGTCCACACCGTTTGCCATTTGCTTGGTATATTCCTGCATCGTCCTTTACGATGCCACAGGCATTAGACAAGCCGTCGCAAAACAAGCCGCTATTATTAATAGATTAACACCGACCGACGAAAAAAAACTCAGTGAATTTATCGGACACACCCCACAAGAAGCAGGTGCAGGTGTGTGTCTAGGCCTTATTATCGCAGCCCTTCTTTATTACTTATGACCGCATTACTCAGACAATTAAATCTCCCTCTAGACCTAAAAAAACTCTCCCAAAAAGACTTAGAATCTCTCGCGGCAGAAATCAGAGAAGAGCTTGTCGAAATTGGCAATACCTGTGGCGGACATCTCGCCTCCAATCTAGGCGTTGTGGAACTCACACTATGCCTTCACGCGATTCTGGAAAGCCCCAAAGATAAAATGCTATTTGATACATCGCACCAAACCTATGTCCACAAAATACTCACCGGACGACTCGATCAAATGCGAACCATACGACAAGAACATGGCCTCTCTGGATTTGCCAATATTTTTGAAAGCGACCATGATATTTTTGGTGCAGGCCACGCGTCAACCGCGCTCTCAGCAGCACTCGGCATCGCGCACGCACGTAACTTACGCAAAGAAAAGTATAGCGTTTTTGCCATCATAGGCGACGCGTCATTATCCGGTGGGATGTCGTTTGAAGCCCTCAACAATATCGGAAAACTCAAAGGCAACTTTGTCTGTATTTTGAATGACAACAACATGTCCATTTCAAAACCTGTCGGCAATATGTCAGCCTACATTACACAGCTTCGAACCTCTCATAGCTATAATTTGGCAAAGTCAAAATTTGAACGCATCTTTCATAAAATCCCAAAAATTGGCGTCCCTCTCTGTAGAAAAATTGAAAAAACTATCGAAAGAATGCGCAACATCGTCTTAGACTTTAAAGTTGGCGTCATCTTTGAAGAATTTGGATTTCGTTATCTTGGCCCTATTGATGGACACAATATTCCCTTACTCATGGGTGCTATTAAATATGCAAAATCTTATGACGGCCCCATCATGATTCACATCATCACAACCAAAGGAAAAGGACATATCCCTGCAGAAGAAGACCCCATCAAATACCACGGCGTTGCCCCTAAAAAAAACAGCCTCGCACCCATACCCATACCCAAAGAAACATTCACAGAAGTCTTCGGACAAACCTGCATAGAATTGGCTAAAAAACGAGAGGATTTGGTTGTGATAACACCCGCAATGGCGGGGGGTAGTGGATTAACCAAATATGCAGAAACATTCCCATCCCGATTTTTTGATGTCGGCATCGCAGAAGAACATGCAGTCACCTTTTGCGCAGGCCTAGTCCGAGCAGGTATTAAGCCCATTCTCGCCATCTATTCAACATTTCTACAGCGGGGTTACGATCAAGTCATTCACGATGTGTGCATACAAAAACTTCCCGTAGTTTTCGCACTAGACCGCGCCGGAATCGCCGGAGAAGACGGCCCCACCCACCATGGCGTCTTTGATTACGCATATCTTCTTAGCATCCCAAATATGATGATTTTAGCCCCCAAAGATGGCCAAGAACTACGTGAGATGATGACATTCGCCATCGAACAAAACCAACCTGTTTCTATTCGATATCCCAAAGGTCCTGTCCCCAATCAAGACGGCCAAATTAAAACACCCCTCACCACACCAACCGAAATACTACTCCCCTTTTCCACCACACTCTCAAGCAAAAAAACACTATGCATCGGAGTCGGATCCATGGCTTGGACAGCCAGCGAAGCAGCCCAAAAACTACAAGATCAAAACATCAATTGTGCAGCACTCAACTTGCGATTCGTTAAACCCCTCGACATCACAACACTAACCACATTGATAACCGAATCTGACCACATTATTGTCATCGAAGAAGGCTGTAAAATAGGCGGTATTTTCAGCCATCTCCTGACCGAAATACCCGCCGACAAAAAACGCTCACAATGGCACAGCCTAGCTATCGAAGATCATTTTATCGAACACGGAAAAATGGATTCTCTCCGAAAAAAAGAAGGTCTTACTGCCGAACACATCGTTAAACTAGCCATAGAACTTACCCAAAAACCGTGATTTTTGTCACAGACGACGGATCACATTCACTACATGTTCCAGAACTTAACGAACACTATCACTCCACACACGGCGCCATCCAAGAATCCCAACACATTTACATAGAAAACGGCCTTAACTACCTCCAAAAACAGACCCTGAATATCTTAGAAATAGGATTTGGAACGGGGCTCAATGTTTTATTAACAGCACTACATGCAGGCTCCAAAACTATTCGGTACACCACGCTAGAACCCTATCCCCTCCCAGATGAAATTTTATCTAAACTCAACTATCCAAACATACTCAATGCAAACAACTGTTTCACTCAAATTCACACCTGTCCTTGGGAAATAGCAACCGAAATACAGCCTCATTTTTTTCTAAAAAAACATCGCATTTCTCTTCAAGACTATTATCCCATCGAACCCATAGATCTGATCTATTTTGACGCATTCGGCCCAACTGCAGCCCCCGATCTCTGGACACAAGAACAGTTTCAAAAACTCTACAACACACTAAACCCAGGAGGCGTTCTAATCACATTTAGTGCCAAAGGCACCGTCAGACAAGCGCTCACAAACGTAGGTTTTACCGTCACGAAACGCCCCGGACCTACAGGAAAAACCCATATTTCACGTGCTGAAAAGTAAAGATTTCATGAAGAAATCATGTTAATATAAATTCAAAATGAAAAATGCAGTTATCATCCTGACAATTCTAATCTTAGGGGGGAGCTATACCATGCTAAAAAGTGATACACAAAAACCCACCTACGAAGTCGCCACATTTGCGGGTGGCTGTTTTTGGTGCATGCAACCACCCTACGACAAACTTCCCGGCGTTATTTCCACAACCGTTGGTTATTCCGGCGGACACGTCAAAAACCCTAGCTATCGCGACGTAAGCTCAGGAACAACGGGACACTTGGAAGCCGTCCAAATTATTTTTGATCCCAAGAAAACTTCTTATGAAGAGTTATTAACGATCTTCTGGAAAAACATCGATCCTACCGCAACAGACCAACAATTTGCAGATGTTGGCACACAATATCAAACAGCCATTTTTTACGATTCCCCCAAACAAAAACAAAAAGCAGAGACTTCAAAAACAACTATAGAAAAATCCAAAAAATTCGACAACCCTATCCGCGTCAAATTACTACACGCAACGACATTTTACCCAGCAGAAGAAGATCATCAAAAATATTATAAAAAAAATGCAGACCACTACAACATGTATAAAGAAGGCTCTGGAAGAGCGGCCTATCTGAGAAAAAAATGGTTCTAAACTACAGCGCTAGAACATTACTAACCGTTTGGATAAGCCTCTTGTTTTCTCCTCTTGTGTACGGAGCAGAAGTGCCCATCTACAGCCAAGCCGATATCGTCCACCCCATAAAAGCGGCCCATGGCATGCTTTCAATCGCCAATAAATACGCAGCCGATGCCGGACTCGCAGTCCTAAAAGAAGGTGGAAACGCCATCGACGCGGCAGTCACCGTAGCATTTATTCTCTCCGTTACAGCACCCCAAGCCGGAAATTTAGGGGGCGGTGGCTTCATGCTTGTACGCCTCGCAAAAGAAAACAAAGTGATTGCCATCGACTACAGAGAAAAAGCCCCATTACTAGCGCACAGAGATCTCTTTTTAGATACCAATGGCAATCTAGACACAGAAAAAACACGCTATAGTTTCCTCTCTTGCGGTGTTCCTGGAACCGTTGCAGGCATGGCCTACGCACTCGAAAAATATGGCACCATTCCTCTAAAAAGAGCCCTTGAACCCGCAATCAAATTGGCCAGAAATGGATTCTTAGTTGACGAGCAACTCTACACAGATTTGGTTTCAGCAAAAAATCAAATGTCCAAGTTTACAGAAAGCTACAAAACATTCTACAAACCGGACGGCACCCCCTACAAAATAGGCGAGCGCATTATCCAAAAAGATCTGGCATGGAGCCTAACCCAACTCTATCTCGAAGGACCCTCCGCTTTTTATGAAGGCGCTGTTGCAGAAAAAATTGTAGAAAGCATGCGTCAATATGGTGGCATTATCACCAAAAAAGATCTCAAACTGTACAGCGTCATACCTCGCGAACCAGTCGAAGGAACGTACCGAGGATATACCATTTATTCAATGCCACCTCCAAGTTCGGGTGGAATCCATGTCATCCAACTTCTTAATTTAATCGAAGGATATCCCATCAGCACCTGGGGCCAGAATTCAGCCAACACCATTCACGTCCTGGCGGAAAGCATGAAACACGCGTTCGCAGATCGCTCCAAACACCTAGGTGATAGTGATTTCGTAAAAGTTCCCCTCGTGGCACTCACATCAAAATCTTACGCAGAACAACTACGAAAAAGTATTGATCTAACGAAAGCAACCCCTAGCAAAAAGATTTCTCCCTATGACAGCAAAAATCAATACGAAAGTCTCCAAACAAATCACTTTTCTATCATAGACAAAGAGGGAAATGCCGTCGCCAACACCTACACACTCAACTTTAGTTTTGGCTCAAAACTAGTCGTGCCAGGAGCCGGATTTTTACTCAATAATCAAATGGATGATTTTGCTTCAAAATCAGGAGAACCCAACGCATATGGCTTGACTGGCGATTCTGCCAACGCCATTGCGCCTGGAAAACGCATGCTCAGTTCTATGAGCCCCACTATCATCATGAAAGACAATAAACCCTTTCTAATTACAGGAAGCCCAGGTGGAAGCAACATCATCTCAACCGTTTTCCAAATCATCACAAACGTCATCGATTTCAACTTAAATATCGCAGAAGCTACATACGCCCCCCGTATTCATCATCAATGGTACCCCGAAGAATTACGTATAGAAAAAGGTATCAATGCCGATACCAAACACCTCCTAGAACAACGCGGACACAAAGTGGTCTACACCAACACCATGGGCGCAGCACAAAGCATTTTAATTGATGCCAACGGCGTGCTCTACGGTGTAGCGGATCCACGAATTCCTGATGGGATTGTTGTAGGGTATTAACCTAGCTTAGAAATAATATCTTGGCAGCGTTGTGCAAGATCTTTAGCTAATTCACGTGCCGCAGACGCATCTTCTATTTTTTCAACCTCAATTTCTTTACCAAAATGTACGGTAACAGAACCAGGATGAACACGAAATCCGCGTTTCGGCAAAATATGCCCCGTCCCCGACAACAAACATGGCACCAAAGAGACCCCTGTATTCACCGCCAATTGAAAAGGCCCTCGCTTAAATACCTGAAGCTTACCATCCGGAGATCGCGTTCCTTCAGGAAAAAATAATAACGGATGATTCGCAGCAAGTTCCAAACCAAGACCAGCCAACACTTCAGCAGATGCACGTGGATTGCTTCTATCAACAGGAACATGTCCCTGAGACCGAATATCCCAACCTACTATGGGTACCTGCAGCAACTCTTTTTTGGCAACAAACGAAAATCGCCTTGGCATCACCATCATCATGATCACGATATCCAGCAAACTTTGGTGATTAGCAATCAAGATAAAAACATGGTCTTTGGGAATATTTTCTAGACCAACCACACGATACCGAATACGACACAAGGCCATGCCACAGCGCAAAAATTGTGCAGCCAAACGATAATTATGCTCTGTCGCGTTGGGTAAAAACCTCACGATAAAAAAACATAATAAGTAATGGGAAAAAAATGTAAAAAAACAAACCACCCAAACATAAAGCGTATACAAAACACCCACCATACAAGTCTCCTAAAAAGTCTCGATTTAAGCCCAAGTCTCATGATATACTCCCAACCGTGAATACACCACTTATAGATTCTATTTCTGGAACACGCGGCATCGTAGGGGATAATCTAGATCCCCGTATTGCGACCGAAATCGGCATCGCATTTGGAACTTATTTAGGCAAAGGCCCTCTCATCGTAGGCGGCGACACACGTACCTCACATGACATGTTAAAAAATGCCGTGATTGCGGGTCTATTAGCCATGGGTACAGACGTCATCGACATTGGCCGTGTTCTCACCCCCACCGTCCAACAAATGATCCGAAAATTCAATGCCAAAGGCGGCATCGTGATCACAGCTTCCCACAACCCCATCATCTGGAACGGCATTAAACTCATGAACCAAACCGGATCTTTCTTAAGTGAATCCGAATTCCAGATCTATCAAGACATCAGAAAACACAAAGATTTCACACTCAAAAACTGGGAATCCATTGGGAAACTTACTCACTATGAGTACGCCATCCAAGACCACATCGACCACATCTTATCCGTCATAGATACAACCGCTATACAAACCGCCAATCTCAATGTCCTCATAGACCCCAATAACGGCGCGGGATGTCTCGCAAACGGACTTCTTCTGGATCGCTTAAATATTCGATACGACATGATTAATGCCGAACCCAACGGCATCTTTGGCCACAACCCAGAACCCCTCAAAGAAAACCTCACAGAAATCATGGAAATCATGAAAAACGACACGTCTTATGACATCGGTTTCATTCAAGATGCAGACGCAGATCGCCTGGTTATTTTGGACGAAAATGGACACTTTATCGGCGAAGATTATTCACTCGCATTTTGCGTCGATCAAATCTTAGGCGATTGCAAAGACACCGATAAAAAAGTCGTCGTCAATCTCTCCACATCCAGCGTCGTTGAATACATCGCAAAAAAACACAACGCGAGCATCACCTACACCAAAATCGGCGAAACACACGTCACCCAAGAACTCAAAAAGCAACACGCGCAAGTAGGCGGAGAAGGCAACGGCGGCGTAATCTATCCCGCAGTTGGTTGGGGACGCGACAGTCTCGTCGGCATCGTCATTGCCCTCAAACACCTCGCCGAAAAAAAACAAACCGTCTCGCAAATCATCGCCACCTACCCCACCTACGTCATGCTCCGCGAAAAAGTCACGCTCAACACCAGAGACGACGTTTTTCCCTTCCTAGAAAAAGTAAAAGCCACATTCCCCGAAGCCCAATTTAACTTAGAAGATGGCGTCAAAGCCATTTTAAAAGACGCTTGGGTACAAGTACGACCATCGAATACAGAACCCATTGCCCGAATATTTATTGAGGCCGCTAGTATGGAAATAGCAAAAATATTATTTCTGAAACTTGCAAATGTACAGTAAGGTCATTTCCTTACCCCAACGCAGAAAAGTTATTTTTGATATGGAAACACAGGACCCCGACGACCTTATCGCCCTACTGTGACTTATTGGAAATCCTACCATAGAACTCCGCGCAGTAACCATTACACCCGGAACACCTGATCAAATCGATTTTGTGAAATATGTCCTAGCTGAATTTAATATGAGCGACATCCCAATAGGTTCTTTCAATTACGATCACCCCAAAAACTGCCTATCCCCTTGGTATATCAAACAATTTCCAGAATTTCGTCCATCACTCACTTCAGAACGCCCCAAGGAGGGCGCGAGCGTTCTCTTTAGAATATCCGATGAAACAACCACTATCATTACTGGTGGCCCCCTAAATAACCTAGCCAAAGCCCTTGAAGAACATCCCGATTTCAAAGCAGAAAAATTTGTTATCCAAGGTGGATTTTCTGGCGAAGGTGTCATCCCTCGCGAAAAACAATTAGAGAAATTTAAAGGACAAGATACCTGCCATAGCTGGAACCTCACCGGCAATATTCCTGCTGCAAAAAAAGTCATTGGACATGACGAAACCCCAAAATATTTTGTCTCTAAAAATGTTTGTCATAGTGTGACTTATACATCAGAATTTCATCACCAACTAGAAGACGGGCAAGAACATCCCAATTCGATCAAAAAAATACATGCAATAATGGAAAATTACCTTATAAAACACAGAGACGGAAAGATATTACACGATCCATTAGCTGCATGTTGTGCCATAGAACCCGAAATCGGAAGCTGGGAAAAAGTAACCCTCTCTTTGAAGAGTAAAAAAGCAGGATGGGGATCAACCAAAACTGAAACAGGCAACACATGGATCATTACAGACTATAATCCACAAAGATTTTTACAAACTTTTAATTATATCTGAAATTTTTCATAAAAAAAATCGATAACTCTACAAGCTCTTCTCAAACCATAAATAATGCGAAGGAATTGTATGATCAGTATATTATGGGGCTGTTGCGAAATAGAAATTTAAGCAGAAAATAAAAAACCCGCGTGAGCGGGTTTAATAATTCCTCTATAGTGTTGGTTATGCGACTAACACGGAGGAATCAAATGGCATTTTACGATATAGATTTAAAAGATCATGTGGCGGAAAAACATGAGCTATGGACGATTGAAAAAATCGTAGAGTTTCCGAAGATGATGTATCGGTTTAAAGAGTTTGAGAAAAGAGTGGGAAGAAATGGATTTGGTGTAGATGTAGGGATACGATGCCTG
>SICP01000023.1 GCA_009691415.1 Candidatus Margulisiibacteriota bacterium | reverse complement strand
TTTAACCTCCAATGACCCTCTATTTAGTTTCCCTGATTTCAGATCACTTTCTAGTTGAATTTCTAGATTAGCTACAACTTGTGAACCTTTGCTCTTGATGATCTCAAACCCAGCTTTAAGCCCTCTTTCCAAATTAGAAATCACATTACTAAGATCACTTATATAATGCAATTTGATTTTATTGGGAAGCCCGTTGTAAATTTGTACAGCAGTATCGTGAAATAAACCTGTGTGATAGAAATTTAAATATAAATCCCAAGTGGCAGAATATTCTTGAAGTGCTTTTTCTAAATTCTGGTTACCCTGAAAATCAGCATATAAGGCTAGGCTTAAAATACCCTGATCAATTGGAACCATTTCTTGGACCTGATCGTTATCAACAATAAACATAACGTTATTATTATTTCCCTCGATTCTTGTTCTTATTTTAAAAATGTTGGTGCTGTCATTCACAAATTCTATTCTGTTTATCGCAGCTCTATCTGTATTACCTAAAAAGATGTCGGAAGCCACTAGTTTTGCATAATTTTCAAGAAATCTATCTTGAGAAATTAAAGAGTCCAAAAGGACTGGGTCCGCTGCAATTTCATTTAAGTTTTGTCCTCTTACCATGGTCATAACAACGCATTTACCATTTTTTAGAAGTTTTAGAGAATTTTCTGCAGCATTAAACTGACCTTTAGATTGATTTAAAGATTTTGTCATAACCTCTTCAATTTCTTCTTTTATTTGAGCTGCTTCACCCGTATCAAATATACTTTTACTGACAGCCTGTATGGCTCTTTTAATATGTTTGGAATCTTTAAACTGGTTTAATAATGATTCTTGATTACAACCCAACATAAAAATTTCCAAAGGGGTTACAAGGAAATACTTAAGACGATCTTCTTTATTTTTTATTTCTAACTCAGATTTACTCTTTGAAGTAGAGAGTGCTGTTTTAAAGTTACTGATGAGGGGATGACTTTCATGTGTTTTTCCCATAACCGGAATAGTGCTAGGTGGAGTAAATCCCAATTCAGCAAACCCTTGTGCCGCGTTGCCATCGGTCCAGATACATTCTATAAACGGATCACTATTAATTTTAAGAACAAATTGTTCGTGAGGTGTTGAAAGAAACCAAACTAAATTTGTTGAAGCATCTTCAGGATTTGGAGTAGTAAAAGTTGTAGTCTTAGACCCAACGCTACGCATTGCTACCTCAGCCCTTTTTTCTAAAGCGGCTATAGAGAGGGGTGGGGGCTCAGGAGTCTTGTTTGCAATCTTAAGTGTTTGCTTTTCTTTTGAAGGATGCAGGCCTTTTCGGGGCAACCCCGCTAATTTCAGGGAGGAGGACTATTCGGGGGTTCTTATGGGGTATTTTAGGCATGGTACATGTATTCACAATAAATTTGGTTTTTAAACTTTAAATGATGTCTGAAAGGATCACTTTGGTGTTCTCTTACTTTAGATTCTATGTCATTTGCATTCCAATTGATGCAATACTGTGTAGATAATCCAGGACGGTCTTCGTATAAAGTTTTAACGGGTATTTTACATTGCAAACAAATTGCGATTTTTTTAAAAGATCCTGGGGTGCTATATAGCAGTTTTCTGAGTGCTATGAAAATACTTTATCCTTTCTCTCATATTAAACCTATTTTAAACATTCAAGACGCTATTTCGTTTCATGATATACATGCGTTTATGGTGAATAACGGGACGTTTTTTGGCGACTAAGCTTTTCTTGGCTTCGCTCCGAACAGACGTTACCATAAGGGTATGGCAAAATTAAAATTAGATCTTCATGATATTTTCAATAAGGGCAAAAAGATAGAATCTGAGCTGGATCGTATTATACAAGAAGCGGTTGAGAAGAAGATAAAGCTTGTGGAAATTATCCCGGGTAAAGGGTCGGGACAGCTTAAGAAATCTGTTTTGCGATTTTTAGAGCGGCCTGATATTAAAAAGCTGTATCATCGAATTGATAAAGACTCTAAAAACTTTGGACGTCTTTTTGTGCATTTTAAATAATACTTACTGAGTAGCAGTTTCTAGTTTTTCTATATCTAATTTTCTCAATTTTGGGCATAGAAGCGTGACGGCAAGAACGGTAAATAGGCAGGCGATGCCTCCGAAAAAGGCGGCGGGGACTGGGCCAATGAGTTTGGCTGCGAGTCCAGATTCGAAGGCCCCTAGTTCGTTGGAAGAACTAATGAAAATCATATTGATGGCGGAGATGCGTCCGCGCATGTCGTCGTGTGAACAGAGTTGGATGGCGGTGGATCGGATGACCGCACTGACGCCATCAAAAGCGCCGCTTAGAGCCAGTGCGATGAACGATAGAATGACGTTTTTGCTGACAGCAAATACAAGGATGCAGATGCCAAATCCGGTGACGGCAGATAATAGCCAAGAGCCAGCTCGGTGTTTCATGTTGATTTTGGTTAGCCATAGTGTAATCACTGTCGCGCCGATGGCTGGGGCTGCGCTTAATATGCCGAGACCTTTGGGGCCGATATGTAGTATTTCTGCTGCGTAAATAGGAAGTAGTGCGGTGACGCCGCCAAAAAGTACGGAGAGCATGTCGAGGGAAAGTGCGGGTAATAAGATAGGATGTTTGAAGACGAATTCGGCACCAGACAAAAGTTCTTTTCGAATAGATTTTCTGGGAGTATTTTGGGCGCGTTCTGGTGCAGGGGCCTGCATGAGAAATGTCATAATTAATGCAGATAAAATAAGGCTACAGAGAATGATGGCGGTAAATAAAATGCCGGTCCATCCGAATAAAATGCCTCCGAGTGCTGGTCCTGAAATACTGGCTATTTGAAACGATGAGGTCATCCATGCGGAGGCTTTGGCGAGTTGATTTCTTGGGATGAGTCGGGGCATGATGACGAAGATGCAAGGGTGTAAAAAAGAACGTGCGACGCCTGTTAAAAATGCGGATAAAAATAAGGCTAGGATTTGGTAGTGGGTGTTGATATGAATAAATGGCGCATGTGAAATAAAAATAATCAATCCGGATATAAAGCCTAGCCCTATCATGGCTCTTAAAATAATAATGGGGTTATTGCGATCTACAATGTATCCGGAAAATAGGGCGAGTCCCAATGCGGGGATGGCTTCTGCAAGTCCGATCAATCCTAAGTAGAGAGGGTTGTGGGTGAGGACGTACATCTGCCATCCCAAAATAATGGCCTGCATTTGCATGGCAACGGTGTATAGAAACCGCGTGCAGACCAGTTTTTTAAACATGGGTTATTGAGCGATTTCTTCTTTTTTTAGGTTAGGGAATTCTTCTTCTAGAATATCGTTCCATGCAGCGAGTGTTTCGGCCACGTTAGCTAATAGTTTGGTGGTGTCGCCTTCTATTGTGACGGAAAGGATTTGGTCGCCTTGTTCGATTTGGTTGACGACATCTTGATCTTCTTCCGAGACCACTTGTCCGAAAACGGTATGATTTCCATCAAGCCATGGTGTTGGAACATGGGTGATAAAAAATTGGCTGCCATTGGTGCCTGGTCCAGAGTTGGCCATAGAAAGAATGCCGGGTTTGTCGTGACGAAGGGTAGGTGTGCATTCGTCTTCGAATTGGTATCCTGGGCCGCCTGTTCCTGTTCCGCTTGGGCATCCGCCTTGAATCATAAAGTCTTCGATCACGCGGTGAAACGAAAGGCCGTCGTAGTAGCCGGCTTGGATTAAGTTGACGAAATTGGCGACGGTGAGAGGTGTTTCTTCGGCGAATAATTCTAGGCGAATAGGGCCTTTGTTGGTGCTCATCGTTGCGATGAGGGATTTTTTTTTGGTCATGGAGTGCTCCTCTGTTGGTTTAAATTTAGAGCTCTAGCTTAAATGAGAGGATAGGGATTGCCAAGGAATAATCTCAATACCATCTATTATCCGTTTTGCTGGACAGAGGTAAACGACTAGAAATCGTCCTAAAGTTTTTTCTTCTTTAAGTTCACGCAACCCTTTTAGATCGCGCTCAGAAATAAATTCTTTTTCTTTGACTTCTATGGAGATACGGTTATCGAAAATAAAATTAACCTCAATATTGTTGGTAGTTCTCCAGTGCCATAGTTGGGGTATTAGGCCTTGATAACCTCGGTAGGGTTGTAATTCATGAGCAATGTAAGATTCAAATACATGTCCTGTATATCGACAGCTATGTCGTCAATAATGTGATCAATGGGCCTACTCGTTTTCCGGTCAAAGACGCTCATCATAAAGATGTCCTCGCCGTTATCCAGCTTTTGTTTTGTAATTTTCTTATATAGCATGAGGTTCAATATGTAGTTTTTTTAAAAAATAAAGGAGACTTCTTCTATGCCATTAGAAACCATGCACTTCACAGCACATCACAAAATTATCTCCCTAGAAATTAGTACACACATGAAAATTCTTAAGGGAATTACCAAGCTCAAAGACATTCTTCCCTTACTAACTCTCGATAAAATAGGGAGTAACCCTAGCGACGCACTTGAAACTATAAACAAACTAAATGAGATCCTCACTAATAAAGGACAGAAAGAAATCTCTAGTTCTAGCTATAGCAAAAAAATAGCAGAAGTTTTAAATTGCATACGAAAGGCTGATGACCAAATAAAACTCAAGGGAGTAAATTCCAAAATTCTAGATATACTGGTTGAGGGAAAAAACAATTATTTCGCGTATTTAAATAGAACAGTTGAAAAGGGAGATATAAGCAATTGGATTTAAGGATGTCATATGGATAAATCAAATGGCAGAAAAACATGAGCTATGGACGATTGAAAAAGCCGATTCATATTTACTCTTAAGTAAGATACTTAAGAATGAGGGTAAGCATTAGTAGCCCGAGGACGCCGATGAGGCATTTTTTGATGAGACTGTCTCCTTTTTGAATGACCATACGGCTGCCTATATAGTTACCTCCCATGCTCATGACGGCAAGGGGTAGACCTAGGGTGTAACTTACTTTACCACCAATAATAAATCCGATGAGGGCGCCGAGATTGGAAGCGAGATTGAAGACTTTTGCGTTGGCGGTGGATCGGACGAGATTTAAATTGAGAAACATGTAGAAAGATAGGGCAAGAAAGCTTCCGACGCCTGGGCCAAAAAATCCATCATATAGGCCCAGTGATAAACAAATCGCGGGGACTTTTAACCATTTATCTTTTTGTCGTAATTTGGTGAGTTCGGCGGTGTTTTTTTTTCTTAAGAAAAGGGCCATCATGCCGATGGGGAGCATAAAGACGATGGCTTTTGCCATGACGTCGTTATTGAGAGAGAGTGCAAGTCGGGATCCTGCCCAACCGCCTATTAGGGTAAAGCCGATACCGATAGCGATTAAGGGAAGTACTACTTTTCCTTTCCTAAAATAATTCCATGCGGCGACTCCGGTACCAAATACGCTAGCGAGCTTATTGGTGCCTAAGGTGAGGTGTGGTGGGATACCTGCGAGTAAAAGTGCAGGAACCATGAGTAGTCCCCCTCCGCCTGCAATGCTATCGATAAGTCCTGCAGCAAAGGTTGCTCCTAAGAGGCCGATAAACGCGTGTGTGGAGACGATCATTTTTGTATTGTAAAAGGTTCTGATAAGATTAACTAGGGCTTGTTTCTATTGGAGGATGACTATGTTGGATTGGATTATTTTTGGGTGTGGGGCGGGGTGTTTGATTATTGGCCTGTGGTTGTATCGGTCTTTAAAGTGTGTTTTGGATATTCAAAAACCAGCTGGCATGTTGATGTCTTATGTTAATAGTGGCGCGAAAGAAATTTCGGCGCGCAATTCAAAGCGGGCGTTGGTGGCGTTGGTTATTTTCATGGTTGTGATCGTCGGATCTCAAATGGCGATGGGAGAATCGCATAATGTATTTGTGCCTATCGTGATGGTGATGGGCACGATTGCAGCTATTATGACGTCTTATTTTATGTCCGAAATTTCTACGCAGGGATTAGTGGCCGTGTATGAAGCGCTTAAAGAAAGCGAGTCTTTTTTTATGCGGCAGATGGGGAAATTGGCGGCTTCTGTGAGCTTGGTTTCTTTGGGTATTTTGATTATGGTTTCTGCATTGAGTTTGAAGATGGTTAGTTTTTTTTCGGGGTCTGTAGAGGCGACTCTTTTGCGAACTATTTCACCGTTATTAAAAGAGATTCATTGGGCACATTATACGGGGTATGCGACCCATTTCCATCATTTCCAGATTATTGAAATCACGGTTGTGCTTTTGGCATTTTGTTTGGGAACTACGATTTATACGGTGTCTGTGCGATTGAGTGGCAGTATTTATGCCAAGATTGTGGATGTGTTTTCGGATAGTGTGGGGCGTACGGAATATGATTTGTTGGAAGATGATTTGCGTAATCCGGGATCGATTCCTGATTTGGTTGGGGATCAGGTCAGTAATGTGATGGGTATGGGTATGGTGATTTACGAGTGTATTTTATTTTGTATCGCTGCGGCGAATGTTTTGCGGATGATGACTCTAAACTCATTGGCAGATTTGACGCAACCACAAGTCTTATCGATGTTATTAGAGCCACTTTTATTGTTTGTCGTAGGGTCGATGATTTCTGCTGTTATTTTGTTGGCTAAATTATGGTGTAATTTTAAATCGTGGGGTATTAGGACCCTGATGGTGATGAGTTATTTGGCTTTAATTTTGGGGGCGTTTTTGGGAGAGTATTTCGGGATTTTAATGCCTTCTTTTTCGTGGCTTGTTGTGACGGGATCTTTTATAGGGATGGCGTTAACACTTAATAATCACTGGGCAACTTCGGTGAAGGGTGGACGAGTACAGTTTGTGATTGGGTCGTTTGGTTCTAGTGCTGTTTCTGGGTTTTTGAGTGGGGCTTTGGTGGCTGTGGGTGCGATTATTGTGCCAATTTTAGGTGTGGTCACGGCGGTGGTTGTTCCTTTTTTGTTGACGGAGGGGCAGGGATTAACGGCTGGGTTTCATGGGGTTGCGTTGGTGTTGGTGGCGTTGTTGTCACCGGCGGGATTGGTGATGTCGCTTGGGACGTTGGGTGCGGTTTCTGATAATGTGCGCGGTATTAGTGAGATGGTGATGGATTCTGAGGAGTCGTTGATTCGGTCTCGTGAACAGGATGCTAATGGGACGGAGCCGTCAATACTTTTGAAAACATTTGCCATTGTTTCGGGGATGACTTCATGTTTATTTTTATTGGTTTTTTTAGGGCGGCGGTTGATGTATCACTTGATGATGAGGGGTAGTGTGGAACATCGCATTGTGGAAGATTTGTTTGACGATTTGAATCTTACTTTAATGAATCCCCATGTCATTGGAGGGTTGATTTGGGGTTGTTTAATTATTGTTATTTTTACGGGGTTGTTAATTGCAGCGGTACGATCGGGTGGGGTTATTTTGACAGAACAGATTAGAGATCAAATGGCGAATAAATCGGGTATTTGGACGGGAGAATCATTGCCGGATTATCATGAGGTGATTGAGCGTATTCACGGGTATTCTCACCGGTGGATGAGAGGTGTTTTAGGGACTATGGTGGTGATGTCATTTTCGACGGTATGGTTGTTTGGTGTTGAGGGCAGTATGGCGACGCTGATGGGGGCGATTGTTGCAGGTCTTTTTGTGAGTTTGTTTTCGAATTACGTAGGTGGTATTTGGCGTAATGCTAAGAAAGTGATGGAGATTTCTCCAGAACATGCAGCAGATTCTAATGCGTATTCGGCGTGTGTGTTTGTGGATGGTATTGGAGATATTTTGAAAGATACAGTGGCGCCTACGTTGTATATTTTGGTGAAAATGATGGGGATTATTATTGTCTTATTTGGGGTTCTTGCGTTGTCATGATGACGCCTTTTTTGTTGGATGTGGGCGCTTTGATTGTGGCACGAGAAGGACGTCGAAATGCTTTTGATGGTTTAGAATCTCATGGTGATCCTGATGAAGTGAAAGAAAAACTGGATACATTGATGGGGCTTTTTCCAGATTCTTCTGATGGTATTAAGTTGTCTAATGGACAGATTGTAGCGGTGGTTGGAAAGCGTAAAATTCGCCTTCTTGAAACCCGATCGTTTCAGAAAATATCGTATGATTTTTCCTGTGATAGTTTTGAGATGCGAATGAATGACCGGACTGTGGATCGTAGTTTTGTGGCACCATTTTTATTGAAGTTGGATGGCATTATTGAGTTAGCTAAATCACAAAAATTATCTGTCGCGTTTATTCCAAAAAGGAGCCCTGCTTAAATGCAACCGATTCCAGCGGGCCATCAACAAGCGTTAGGGGCATTGGCTATGAATCGGGCGGCGGCATCCAAAGGGGTTTCTGCTCCTCAGGGTGAGACGGTATTAAGTACGACGACTAAGGGTATTTTGCATGGGATTAAACAGGTCATTTCTTCTGTTCGTTCTTCACTTTCGAAAGTGACGGTTGGAAAGGCTAGCTCGGTGCAGGTTGATGCGCCCATAGAGTCTAAAACCAAGGCACTTTTAACGGGGCTTTATGATCGTGGTGTTTTGATCAAATCTGATGCGGCGAGTGAGGAGTTTGTATCACGTTTGGATGCTGTGTTTGCAGGCTCTGGGCATGACGCGGTTTTTATGAAAACTACCGTTGCATCACTTCTGAAAGGTGATTTGGATATGGCGATTTTGGTGCAGTCATTTCCCACAAAATTAAGTTTATCGCCGTCATTGTCTTCGCAGTTGAATGATGTCGTGAGCCGAATGGGTATTCATGGTGAATCACTAGGGACACAGCCAGCAGGAACGACCGTTTCAAAACAAGCACTTCGTGGATTATCGCATACATTGGCGTCGTTTTTTGTAATGAAAGAGGGTACGTCTTTGAACCAACTTTCGAGCATTCGGTTTGATGCTAAGACGGTTTTAACACTCATGAGTTCTGTGAGTAAGCACTACGATTTGGATACTCAGACGTGTAATATTCTATTTGGTCACGCAATGCTTTTACAAAGTCATTTAGATGGTAAAACCAGTACGATAGATGCGGATCTTAAACAGGCGGGCATTCCATATTCCCAAGATCAGATTTTATCGTTTTCTCAGAAGGGGTTATCGGGGGCTTCCCAGATTACGCATTTGAGTCAAGTGGTACAAAAATTTTCTGAAAAGATTTCTCAGAACCATGAACTTAAAGCGTCGTTGGGGTCTACGTTGACAACACGGATGGATTTGGTTGCAGATAGTTTTAAAACTAAAGTGGTGATGTCTGTTTTGGGAACAGGGGGAACGAGTGCTGCACAGCGTGATCAGTTATTGCCACTACTATCTAAAAAAGTTGAATTTAAGAAGGGACTGCCTCAGACATCAAAACCATTGACGTCTATTATTAGGCTTTCGATTTTGGACGCGGTTAATGCATTGGGAGATACGGATACTTCTGTTTCGGAGTGTAAATCGGGGAAGTTGGATGCCTCTATTTTGTCTGGGCTGTCGAAGTATGGACTTAAAGATATGGCGGTTCAGGTACAGTTGAGCAAAATGGTGCGACAAGCAGCGGAGCAGTTTAAAGGGCTATCTTCGGTTAAATCTTGGGATGCGGACGTTACATTATCGTCTTCTCAATTGGAGTTGCTTTCAAAAAAAGAATCGGTAGAAACGTCTCATTTTCTTGAGGGTAAATCATCGATTGCGTCTCAGAGCGTGAAAGAAGTTCAGTCTTGGGTACAGGATATTGAGATGCACGGTAATGTAGTGATTGATTTGTCGAAGGGCATTGCTATCCATGGGGCAAAGGCGTTGGCGTTGTTTCAAGAAGTGGCGACGGGTGGATTTTCGGTGGATGTTGATTTTTCTTCTAAACTTTCAAATACACTGATGATTGAAACTCAGCCCCATCCGACAGATGCTTCGGCAAAAGTGTACAACGTGTTGATTACCGAATCCCAAGCAAAGAAATTAGGTGTTTCGGTGGGCATGTTGGCAGGGATTTTGACATCTAATACGAGTGTTGGTAGAGCCTCTTCTCATGGAGTTCAACTTCAATTTAATTCCAAAGATGCGTTGGGACTTTTCTTTTCGGGACTGATGCATAAGGGTGTCAATATGGGGACGGCATTGGCGGATATTAGTCAGGTACGTATGGTTGACGGTAAAAAAACGACAGTGTCTCAAGGCTTGGCTGTGAGTGTCAATTTATTGGATAAAATTCCTGGGGCTGGGTTTTTAGAAGGTATTGTGGACACTGATTTTGCGACAGTGGGTTTTTCTGTTACGGCGTCTCGAAGTAATGATTGGGTGAGTCAGCAAAATGCGTTGGGCACACATCTTGAGAAGACGGTAGAGAAGACGCTAGAGATCGTGGGGAAACATTCTCATGTTGTTGGGGTGAAGACGACGTCCCATTTTGATTATCAGAAAGAGTCTCTTGGGAAAGCGGGGTTTGTTAAAACATGTTCGATAGATGTGACGGCAGGGAGGTCACTTACTTCAGAAATTGTTCATAAAGGGGCGTCTCTGGCATTAACGTCGTCTGCCAAAAAACTTTTTTCAGAAACACCCGCACTAAAAGTAAAATGGGCTGAGGCAATGGCTCATTTAGAGCCTGGAGATCAGCTTCAGGTGGTTTATGATTTGGGAAGTGCGAAGTGTTTTGAGGTGACTAATTTGGGTGATCCCCATTCGCCATCGTATTCGCCAGAAAAATCAAAGGCGATTTTAGCAGATCAATCGCTTTATAAGCCTGTTTCTATTCGAATTTTGAGTGCAGATCAGACAGAAACATCACACTCTACGACTATTTTGGATGTGGTATCTTTGGATAGTTCCACTGCTATTTCTCGGTTGAAGGTGAAAGCGGAGATTTTATTGCACTAGAAAAAGAAACCTGAATAAACTAACATCACGTGGCCTTGAGCAAATTGGTCTTCTCGTTTCTGACGCCCATCTCGGGATTCAATCAGCTTTAAAATGTTCTTTCATTGGCACCTCTTGGCAACGATGCAAAGTCCATTTTATGCGTAATATTTTGGCCAGAGTGCCACTCAAACACAAGGCAATGATCGGTAAACAGTTGAGCCTTGTTTTTACCCAATTCTGTTTCGATCATGCCAAACAAATGACCAAGGAGGTACTTTCCAATGGCATTGAAGATGCTCTGCAATTCTTCCATTTCCCTGAATTGCCCTTTTCCAGAACTTCTTCTACCAACCATCTTGAACGCCTCAACCGCGAAATACGTAGACGCTCTCATGTCGTTGGCACCTTCCCCTCCATTAATTCCTATCTCAGGCCGATTGGCACACAGGTAATGCCGTTGTTAAGCCAGATCGTATTATCCATTTTAATAATAATTTAGCCGCTAAAATCGCGGCTTAACTTTTTGTCTACGATGTTCAAATTACACTTTTTTGTTGACGTGACCTCTTTTCAACTTTTATTTTCTAAACATCTAATCAAATCTTCAGTAGATTACTCTCTCTATAAAGTGATAGCATAGCCATATGTTGAAGAAAAATCGAATGCCAGAACTCTATTTTTTACTTGTTGTTCTTTCTGGGCTCTCTATTGTTGTTTTTTTTGTTTTCCGTCCTTTTTTGTTTGCGCTTATTTTGGCTATGGTTTTTGCGTCAGCGTTTTACCCTTTTTATAAAAAATTGGTTACGATTTTTTGGGGAATGGAATCTCTAGCTGCGCTAGTGACGCTGTTGTGTGGGGTTGTGCTTGTTTTGACGCCGTTGATATTTTTGGGGGTGCAAATTTTTAAAGAAGCGCAACAGGTATATGGTGTTCTTCTGGTTAACGGAGGGCATGAAGTTATAAAGAAAATTGTGGATTGGAAAGTCTATTCCCAGGCCTGTTTTCCCGTTTTAAACGAGATAACTTTTGATGTAGATGCTTCTGTTAAGCAGGCGTTTAATTGGATACTTCAACATCTGGGGGATATTTTTGGTAGTTTTGGAAAACTTGTGCTTAGTTTTTTTGTTTTTTTGATTTCTTTTTTCTTTTTACTCAAGGATGGCGGGAAGTTAAAGGCTGCTGTGATTCAGGTGAGTCCATTGTCGGATGCAGATCATGATCTTGTTTTTCAGACGCTTGCGAGGGCGATTGATTCGGTTCTGAAAGGGGGGTTATTGGTGGCTGTGATTCAGGGGGGCTTGGCATTGTTTGGGATGACCATTTTTGGTGTTCCAAACAGTATTCTTTGGGCTTCAGTGACTGCTGTTTCAGCGCTTATTCCTGGTGTGGGGACATCACTTATTTTGATTCCTACTACACTTTATTTATTTATTTTTGGCAATACGGTTTCTGGTGTGGGATTGGGAATTTGGTCTGTGTTTGTTGTTGGAGTAGTTGATAATTTTTTGGGGCCTAAATTAATTGGTCAGGTCATGCAGTTACATCCGTTGATGATTCTTTTATCGGTATTAGGGGGAATTGGACTTTTTGGACCTATTGGATTTTTATTGGGGCCTCTTTTAATGAGTTTATTTTTTGCATTTTTAAAAATTTATTTCACCTTACGTGTATCTTCATGAAGGGGTCATATTTAAATCGAAATTTAGCGATTGATACGTTACGCGGAATAGCGATTGTGTTGATGATTTTATCCAATTTTACGGGAGAGCATTTGTTGCTTCCTCATCCGATGTTGCTTCGTATTTTGGGCTCTTTTGCGCCACCTATTTTTATTGTTCTTTGTGGATTTATGTTAGGCCTTTCAAAAGAAAAGAAACAAGCTGGTTTTGGTTATTTTTTAAAACGGAGTGCGATTGTTGTGTGTGTGGCGTTGGGGGTAGATGTTTTAATTTGGAGAGAGATTCCATTTTTGTCTGTAGATGTTTTGCATTTGATTGGTGTTGGGATTTTGTTTGTTTATTTTTTCTTAAAGCTACCTAGATTTTTACAGTGGGTAGTGGTTTTTGGGATGCTGTTTTTGACGCCCTATTTACAGCCGCAGTTGGGATTTATTGCGGTGCCAACGTTTATTGAGTTTGCTTGTTTAACGCCTTTGCCTTCTTTTCAGATCTTGTTAAATCATTGGATTGTGGATGGGGGGTTTCCACTTTTTCCTTGGCTTTCTTGTTTATTTTTCGGTGCGATTTTGGTGCCTTTAAAAGATCTGTATGATGGATTGAAAGGGGATAAAAAATTAGGTGTTATCGCAGGTGTTTTTAGTCTTTTTGTAGTGGCCTGTATGTCTTGGATTTTAAATCCAGTGGCACAACGTATACGCGATAATTATAGTGAACTTTTTTATCCGCCTACTTTTGGATTTGTGGTGAGTATGATGTTGATGGTGGTGTTGGGTGTCTTAGTTTTGGAGCCTGTAGCGCATCGTCGTTGGTTTAGTCCGTTTCGTATTTTGGGCCGACATTCGCTGTTACTTTACGTCGTGCATCTGGTTTTGATTGTGTACGTGATGCCTGAGAAACAGAAGCTGCCACTTTCATTATTTTTGTGTGTGTATATTTTTTTGATGTTTGCGATTTGGATGGGGCTGTATATCAAAGAAGTTTTGAGAAAAGGCCCATCGGCCCCCTAAAGGGGGAGCATAAAACGAATTGTAAATATTCGGAGTTTTCATTCCCTTTAGGGGGCCGGGGGGTTTTTTCTTTATGTTTTCTTTTATCGCTTACGTTTAGTAATGGGTGCCGAACTGCTGGATCCCCAGGTTTTCTTTCTTTGTTGGGGTTGGTGTGTGCGGGCAAAGGCGGCTTTGGGAATGGTGGATGCGGCTAGGTTGTAGTTGAAGCCTTCAATTGTTAAGCGTTCTAGTGGACCGCCCATTTTTCGTTCGATTTGCTTGATCATAGTGGCGTCGTCTGTGGTGTCTGCGACAATGCTGTAAGCGTCACCTGTGCGAGATGCGCGACCTGTTCTGCCTGTGCGATGGATATAGGCTTCGGTTGTATCGGGAAGGTCGAAGTTGATGACGTGTGACACGCGTGATACGTCGATGCCGCGAGCTGCAATGTCGGTCGCGACCATGATGTCAAATCGTCCGTCTCTAAAGCCGTTGAGTGCCGCTTGGCGTTGGCCTTGAGATAGATTTCCTTGGAGAGAGGCGCAGCGGTAGCCTTCTTTTTTAAGGAGTTTATCAACGCTTTTGGCCCGGTGTTTGGTCTTGGTGAAAATGAGGACAGATTGGGTTTCTGTTTGTTTTAAAAGTGCGAGAAGAAGATCTGTTTTGAGGTGTGCTTTGACGGGAAAGATGGCGTGGGTGATAGCTTCGACGGGTTTGGTGTGCGCTACTTCAATGGTGACTGGGTTTTTGAGGATGGCTTCTGTGAGGCGTCTGATATCGGGGGGCATGGTGGCCGAGAAGAGGAGTGTTTGGCGTTTGGTTGGGATGTGTTTAATAATTTTGCGAATATTGGGTAAAAACCCCATGTCGAACATTTGATCGGCTTCGTCTAGCACTAATATTTCTATTTGTGTAAGAGAAATAGTGTGTTGTTGGAGGTGATCAAGTAGCCGGCCTGGGCAAGCGACAACGATGTCGACGCCGCGTTTGAGGGCACTTATTTGTCCGCGTAAGCCGACGCCACCATAGATGGTAAGGCTCGTAAGTCCGGAAGTTTTGCCTAGAGATCGAATAGTTTCGTTGATTTGTTCGGCAAGTTCGCGGGTGGGAGCGATGATGAGGGCGCGTAGTTTTCCGCGTGGGCCTGGGATGAGTTTTTGTAAGATAGGGAGTACAAATGCGGCGGTTTTTCCGGTACCAGTTTGGGCGAGTCCCATGACGTCTTGTCCGGCTAAAACGGCGGGTATTGCTTGTGATTGTATCGGGGTGGGATTGGTGTAGCCTTCCTCCTCGATTTGTTTCATGATTTCTGCGCGTAAATTAAAGGGTGTAAAAGGCATGTCTATTCTCCAAAAGCCGTTAGCTTTTATTCGCTGTGGCGTCTTAAGAGATAGCCATCTAACTTTTATAATAGCGCAAGTGGGGTTGGTATGACTATTGTGAAGCGTGTAACCACGACATATCTTTCAGGGCAGTTTCAATTGGAATGAGTTGGATATGATTATTTAAGAGTTTTCTTTCTTTTCCCATATAGAGGCATATGCAGAAGGGGCCTTTTGGACGGATGTTTTTGTATACACCTACCTCAAAATAATAAAATTTATGATGTGTTGTGAGTTTTCTTTTTGATTTTTTTGTAAAGACAGGAATTCTATATCCAATGAGTAAGTCTTCAAGAATATTGAACTAATGGGTTACTTTTTGGCGGTCAAATTTTTCTCCGAGTTCTATAGCAGTTAGAGGGTACATATGGAATGTACGTGAACGTCTGCCTAAAAGAGTTACACCGTTTTTATGGAGGGATTTGTAACTAAAAGCGTGTAATCACTTGCTATAAGCAAATCGATGTAAATGGCTTGTGGGTAATTTATCTTAAGCCATGTTGTTTTTCCTATTCTCCTAGGGCCAAAAAGAAAACAAGAGGTGGAGATTTCAAGTGGTATATTTAGGGGAGTTTATTTGTTTATGGAGGGTATATGGATATTAAAGCATTGTTAATTGGTGGGATTATTCCGTCTATTTTTTTTGGGATTGTAGCTATTTTGGTGAAATTGGCGATGCGTGCGGGTATTAGTTTGCCGATGTATTTGGTGGTGGTTGGGGCGGCTGTTTTTACGTGTGGTGTTCTTGTGACTGTTGGGACAGGGGCTCGGGATCTTAATGTTGTTTCTGCTGGCTATGCAATTGCGATGGGTATTGTGTGGGCGGCTGGGATTTATTGCATGAGTTATGGGATGTCTACACTGAAGCTTCCTGTGTCGGTGGTTGCGCCTCTTACCAATTCTAATGCGATTGTAGCGGTGCTGTTGAGTGCGGTTTTTTTTTCTGAGTGGAAAGAATTAAATATGACGCGGGTGATTGTTGGCACGTTATTGATCGTGATTGGCGCTACGGTTGTGTCCACATCACGATAGAATAGGGTAGATGGTTATGGTTTGATTTTGATATATAAGTGTTCTACTTTTTCTCTTGCCCAGGGTGTTTTTCTGAGAAAGGTTAGGCTTGATTTAATGCTGGGGTCGTTGTTAAAACAGGCGATACGAATCCATGATCCTAATTTTTCCCATCCTAATTCTTCCACGAGTTCAGTGAGAATGGTTTCAAGTGTGATGCCCTGAAGGGGGTTGTTGGGTTGAGGTGTTGTCATGATGATTGTTTATACTATAGTAGTTTAGATATTTTTAGCAGGGGTGTTTTGAGGAAATCTAATAATGAGAAGCAGGTCTATTAACGTTTTTGTGTGTGGCCTATTTTGTATTTTGTTTGGCTTGGCTACGCCGCTTTTTTGTCGAACGATGACGATAGAAGATGTACTTGCAATTGAGCGGCTTCGATATGTGATGATGTCTCCGGATGGGCAGCATATTGTGTATCTTAAGTCGGGAGACTTGTGGGTTTCGGATCTTTCTCAAGAGCCAGTTTCTAGTCGGAAAATTATTGAAGATGTAAGTGATCCTCAATGGCTAGATAATGTCCATATTCTTTATTTGAAAAAATTAAGTTCGGGGGTATCTCTTTGCCGATATTCTTTGCCTAAAAAGACGTCACAGGTTCTTGCAAAAAGTGCAGAGGCTATCACGCATGTTCGATGTTCTAAAGCTAAAAATCATATTGCTGTTTTGATTGCGCATCAGGTATGGGTGCTAGATTTGAAGACAGATCGTTTTAGCAAAATTAACACGGGCACGTTTAATATATCTTCTATAGATTGGGCGCCAGACGGGGAGCGCTTGGTGGTGTCTTCTGGTGAAAAAGGATATGTGTTGACGCTTAAAACGCAGCATTTATCATCATTGGATGTGTCTGCTTCGATGCAGTCTCCGAAATGGAGTTCGGATGGAAAGTGGATTTATTTTTTGACGACCGATGGATTTAAACAGTCGTGGTTGGCGTCTTCAGAACTTGCTGCACTTGAAGTAAAAACGGGCGTCGTGAAACGGTTTAAAGAAACAGGGGAGCAACAACTTTCTGTTCTGTATAAATATGATGAGAAATCAGAATCGATTTATTACTTGGTGGAAGAGGGGTTTGGGTATAATTTGCATCGCCTTTCTTTGCGGACAGGTGAGCGGTTTTCTGTGACGAGAGGGAGTCGGATTTGGACAGAATTTAGTTTTTCGGAGGACTTGTCCAAAGTTGCTTTTATTCTCGAAGATGCCAAAACACCCCCAGAACTTTATGTTTCTTCTTTTCCAGAGTTAAGTCCCCAAAAAGTATCCACATCTAACGATCGCTTGGTCACTCTTGACTTGGGAGAATCCGAATTGATTTCTTGGACCAATTCTGAAGGCGGCCGGATTGAAGGCCAAATTATTAAGCCGGTAGGGTATCAACAGGGGAAGCGGTATCCCATGATTATGTGGCTTCATGGTGGGCCGGCGTCCTGTTTTAGCAGTCGGTTTGCGAATGGGACGTGGCATTATCCGACGCAGGTTTTGGCGGCTCAGGGGTATGTTATTTTTATGCCAAATCCACGTGGAAGCACGGGGTATGGGACGGCATTTAGACGTGCCCTGATGAAGCGTTGGGGTGAGGTGGATTATGACGATGTGATGTCGGGGGTGTCGTATTTGGTTAATGAGAAAAAACTGGTAGATCCTGATCGGATGGGAGTCGCGGGATGGAGTTATGGTGGATATTTGGCGTCGGTGGTTGTTTCGAAAACGACTCAGTTTAAAGCTGCGTCTATTGGTGCTGGATTTTCAGAGTTGATGAGTTTGTATGCCACGATTGATATTCCGGATTGGCTGGAAGATTATTTTGTGGCACGGCCTTATGAGAGCCCGGATATTTTTATGAAGCACTCTCCGATTTATGCGATGACATCTGTCAAAACGCCCGTGTTAATTCAGCATGGTGAAAATGATGCGAGAGTTCCGTTTACGCAGGCCAAGCTGCTTTATAGAGCGCTGTCCCACAAAAAAGTACCTGTTCGTTTAGAGGGGTTTTCAGAAGAAGAGCATGTGCTGAAAAAGACCGAAAATAAGCGCAAGAGTATGCATTCCAATGTAGAGTGGTTTAATGCTTATTTATAGTTATTTTTTACACATTCTATTGTATCTGACTAACTGTTAATGAAAATGCCTTATCTGCAAATTGATATTTAAAGAGGAAACTCTCGGTATCGACTATGTGCGTCTACAGGGTATTTCTGTTTTATTGAAGTGCACTTTCAAAAAAAGTGACTAATTTTGATTCGTAGGGGACTGGATCAATTAAAATTGAATCACAGTGACCTTTTAGTGAATGGATCCAGGTTTGTACCTGAACCTGATGGCCGTTGTGGGCTTCTTCAATCAGTTTTTGTGCGTGCCAAAATGAAATGACAGGATCTTGAGTGGAATGAACGATCATGACCGATCGCCCATTGAGATGGCGCATGGCTTGTAAGGGAGAATTCTTAAGAAGGTTGTCTCCAGAAATTAGCCAGGATAGTCGTACTGCCATATAGGCCAGTAGGGTTGGGACATGCCTGGTTTTGAGCTCTTTTGCTACAACTTTTTCTAGGCTTGCGTAGGAGCTGTCTGCAAAGACGGCTCGAATACTGGGGTCTTTTTGAAAGGCCATTAATGACGTGGCGGCCCCCATGGATCCCCCAGCAAGCCCAATTTTTGAGGCCGGAAACCCGTTTTTAATCAGCCATTCTTTTGCGCCTAAAACGTCCATGAATTCTTTGGTGCCTAATGAGGTGCGGCCATCTTCAAGGGTGGAGGTCCCATTGTCACGCAAATCGATCGCTAGCACGCTAAATCCATGCTTGTGGAGTAAAGATGCCATGACCAATACGCGTGTGTCTGCTTTAGACGTTAGATAGCCGTGGACGATGATAATGACAGGATGTCCTGCTTTGCCGGGAATAAACCAACCTGAGATTGTGATGCCAGGGCTCTTACTTGGAAACTGAACCGTTTGGTATGAAGATAAAAAATAGGGGGTAGGGTTAAACCATTCATACCCTTGGGGGTTGTGTGTGAAGTGGGTGGGGGTATTGCCTGTGGAGTCACGGTGTCCGGAGGGGAGTTTGCTGAAGCGATCATAGATGATGGCGCAAATACCGAGATAGATTAGGGCGGTTATGAGTAAGATTCCACTGAGCCACAGTATCCACTTTTTTTTTGTGTGAATCATTGTTTTCGTAGTCTACACTAATATTTCTGATAATGACGTACGGGAGCTCAGTTTTTTAACTATAATAACGATTCAATATCTTTAATAATTTCTTTTGATTGAGGAGATGTTTTGGATGCGTATCTTGAGTAGACTCGACCTGATCTATCAATTAAGAATTTATTAAAATTCCAGGAGATTGCGCCCTGTGTTTTTTTGTTAGAATTTTCTTGTGTGAGGTAGCGATATAGTGGAGAGATGTCTTTTCCTTTGACCGATACTTTTTCTGACATTGGGAATTGGACGCCGTAGGTGAGTTGGCAGAAGCTTTGAATTTCTTTGTTTGATCCAGGTTCTTGCCATACAAAATTATTTGCCGGTACCCCGATGACAACGAATCCTTTTTCTTTGTATTTTGTATAGAGGTCTTCTAGTTCTTTGTACTGAGAGGTGAATCCACATTTGCTTGCGACGTTAACGATCAGGACAACGTTATTTTTAAATACAGATAAGGGCATGGGTTTTCCGGTGATATCGGTGAGTTGAAATTGATGAATTCCAGGGTCATTTTTTTCTGAAAACGATTCGGCGTAGATATTTTTTTGTGATTTTAATAGAAAGATAACTCCTATTATGATTATTGCGCTTATACCAAAAATGACTGATTTCATTAGATGCTCCATCTCGTTTTATTTTTTGAAGATATTGGGTAAAAAATACGGGGTATTATTCATGTAGTCTTTAAAGGCGTCTCCTCGCGAGACTAGAGATTCTTTTTCAGTAATGGGGCCCGTGACAAAGTACATAATGATAAATAGTGTTACGGGGGAAATGATGGCTAAAAAACCGTTGTTAGACCCAAATGATAAGAGTGCGAATGCTGTCCAAATCAGACATTCAAAAAAATAGTTTGGATGACGGCTGCAGTACCATAGCCCTTTGTTGCATACCTGGCCTTTATGGGCTGGATTTTTTTTAAATTTGTATAATTGATAATCCGCAAGGATTTCACCGGTTAAACCCAAAAAGAAGAGTAGGGCGCCTATAAGTGTTACACCTGTAAATTCTGCCGTGTCATGGAAGATAAAATAAAAACCTGCTGAGAGCAAAATTTGCAAAATTCCTTGGAATTGATAATTGACGAAATAGGCTAATTTTTTGTGATTCCAATGGGATTCTAGTGAAAGATACCGTTTGTCTTTGTGGCCTTTTAAAATGCGCGTGAAGAAGAGGTAGCCAGATAAGCGTAGTGACCAAATCATAACAAGTCCGAGGGTTAGGTAGTGAAGCGGGGTGGTGGGGCGAGCATGATGTATCGCAAGAATTAAGATGCCTATTGCCCAAGCAACATCCACTATTCCTGGATTTTTTTTCCATAGATAGAGTAACCATACGCTGGTCATAAAGAGCACTATTATTAGCCATTGTGTTACAAATGGGGCTATCATTTGGAGTGATCTAGGGAAAGTGCGGGATTGCCAATACGGGTTAGGACCAGTTGATAATTTACTAGATACCTTTTTTTGAATCCCGTTTCACAATATGAGAAATAGTAGACCCATTTTCTAATAAATTCTTCTGTAAATCCAAGAGATAGAATATAGGTTTTTTCTGATAAAAATTGTTCTCTCCATAGTGCTAGAGTGGGGGCGTAGTGAGGCCCTATATTTTCTGCGTGATCAATTAAGAGTGTAGTTTCTTTTGTGAGTATTTCGGATATTTTGGATAAGCAGGGGAGATGGCCTCCTGGAAAAATATGTTTTTGTATCCAGTCAGCTTCTTTCCTGTAGCTTTCGTAACGGTGATCTGGAATCGTGATGTTTTGCAATACCATGATGCCGTTGGGTTTTAGAAGGTGGTCACATTGTTTGAAATAGGTTGATAGAAACTTATGTCCTACAGCTTCTAACATTTCAATAGAAATAATACGATCAAATTGTCCGGTTAACTTTCGATAATCACAGAGTTGTATAGAAATTTTATCGCTCAGACCTTCTTTTTTGACGCGTTCTACGGCGATGTCATATTGTTCTTTTGAGAGTGTTATTCCTGTCACTCTACAGCCCGTTCTTTTTACGGTTTTGATGGCAAATCCGCCCCATCCACAGCCTATCTCTAAAATATGATGGGAGGCGTCAATTTTTGCTTTATCGATGATATGATAAATTTTATTGAGTTGAGTCTCATGGAGCGAGTCTGTTTTGGATAAAAAAATGCCAGAAGAGTAGGTCATGGTTTCATCTAGAAATAATTTAAATAGATCGTTACTTAGGTCGTAGTGTTCTCGGATGTTGGTGGTGCTATTTTTAATTGAATTTTCACGAGCGTGATGTTTGAAGTCGTTGAATTTGCTAAATAATTTTCGTATGAAAAGTGAGCTGCTTTCTAAGCCTTTAATGTTCTCTAGAAAAAATCCAAGCAGTGCGGTTAAGTCTGGTGTGTCCCATTCTCCTGCCATGTAAGATTCGCCCATACCAATTTCTCCGTAAAGGGCTAATCGGGTAAAAAATTGATTTTTATGGATGAGGAGATCGTGGGCTGGAGTAGGGTTGTCTCCAAAAGTTTGGGTGGTTTTGTCAGGAAACGTTAGAGTTAATTGACCGTGTTTTAACGACTTAAAGATTTTAAGGACGCTTTTTTGAATAAAAGTTTGTTTTTTAATGTGGTGGGTCATGGGGTGATTGGCTGTTGGTTTTGTATAAACGGGTAGTTTTTTCGACAAGAATAATATCAATGATTGATAAACAATGCGAGGAAATGTTAGGGAAATGCTGAAGGGGTATTTTGCAAATAGTTTCCATAATTCTTTGCTGTTTAACGGTCGTTTTTTTCCTTTTAGGGTGGCTAATAATTTTAAGGTAGTGTTATCCATCAATTTAATCTCAATGGATAGGTGATCAGACAAGGGGGGACTGTTGCGAAATAGAAGTTTAAGCAGAAAATAAAAAACCCGCGTGAGCGGGTTTAATAATTCCTCTATAGTGTTGGTAATGAGACTAACACGGAGGAATCAAATGGCATTTTACGACATCGATTTAAAAGATCAAGTGGCGGAAA
>SICP01000022.1 GCA_009691415.1 Candidatus Margulisiibacteriota bacterium | reverse complement strand
GTGGGCTTAAGTCTGGGGCGGTGGTTCAACCCATTCAATCACCCGTGTTATCGGATTTTTAAAAGCGACTTCTATGTCTTTTTCGGGTGTTGTTGTACGTGTATACGAAATTGACATCATGTCGCAGATGCCTTTTAAATTTAGGCCTGTGGGGGTTTGGAAACACTGTTCGTAAATCTCTGGTGTGGTATGAATAGGAAGTTCTTTGAAGATCGCGCCGCCGTTATTATTTAAGACTAAAATAACGACTGGTATTTTTGTTTTTGTGAGCCAGTAGAGTCCGTTAAGGTCGTGTAAGAATGAAAGGTCTCCGATAAAAACGAAAGTAGGTTTGTGAGTGTTTGTGGCAATACCTGATGCGGTAGAGATGAGGCCGTCGATGCCGCTGGCTCCCCTATTTGCGTAGACGGGGTAGGGGGTTTTTGTGGGGATAGCATAGCGATCCCAGAGCCGAATCGGTGTGCTGTTTCCGCAAAAGACGTTCCAGTTTTCGGGGAGATTTTGGCTGATGGTTTCTATTGTTTTTGCAAGAGGTGAGGTTGATTTTTCTGTCTGATAGTCTTGTGGATTGATGAGGGCTCGGGATGTGAATCGGTGGCCTATTTTTGTAAATGTTGTGACTTTGAGCGTCCCTTTTAGGAGTTGGTCAACGGCGTTATTAATGATGTTGGGATGTTTTGTAAATCGTAGGGGAGAGAGAATGTCGGGTATGATTTTTGTGTTATTTTTTTCTGAAAGCTTTAGGATTTCGTCGGGAGAAATTGGGGTATGTCCGGCAAGAATGTAGTCTGTTTTTTGGATGTTATTTGGAAGGGGTTTCTGTTCTGAGAGGGGCATGCTTTTTTTGATGTCTAATGATTGTAAATATTTGGAGAAATCTTCTGTGTTTTCTGTAGGCATAAAGGGTTCTCGGAAGGGGCAGTTGATGTGGACGGGGCCTTTTTTTTGTATGCTGATTTGGAGCGTGTTGTGGATAATTTTGGTGAGTTCTTGTGCAGAAATATCGGTGCTAGGTACGGGGAGTTGGGTTTCTTTGTGGACGAATGTGCCGTAGAAGTTGTGTTGATTGATGGCTTGGTTGGCCCCTATTCCGATGAGTTCTGGTGGCCGATCGGCTGTTAAGATAATAAGCGGATTTTGGAATTCGTAGGCTTCGACAATAGCGGGAAATAGATTGGCGATGGCGGTGCCGGATGTGGTGAGAATGGCGACGGGTTTTTGGGAGGCTTTTGAGAGGCCTAGCGCAAAAAATCCGAGAGACCGTTCGTCATAGTGTACGTGCAGAGTGAGACCGGTGTGTGATGCGGCTGCAATAGCGAGTGCACCGGATCGGGAGCCGGGGGCGAGACAGAGATCGGAGATGCCACTTGCGATCAGGGTGTGTATGATCAGGTCTGCCCAGCACGTGGCGATGTTTGAATAGCGTGTCTGCATGCCTCAGTTGTAACGTATATGGTGTGGTTTGAACAAGTCTGAAGGTTAATCCGTATTATTGCTTAGAGAGGTCTTGTCATGATTGTTGGCGGGACAGGCGCAGTATCAGGTTTTTACACAAAAAAATTTAGTATGAAATATGTTTTAAATTAAAATCGAAAACCCTTATAAAGTCGTTAGGTAATTCTTTGATTTTAAAGTCTATGCCTGTTGACATGCCTCCTCCCGATAATTTACTTTTGGGTCATGTTGCTCCGCACACCGTCACCTAGGGGTACACCTGATTTCTGAGGTGCGGGTAGGAGTAACCCTAAGGTTATCTTATTTTAAAATCCCCACTGTCTAATTTTATTATCTAATTCGGTCCATTCTGATTTGGGGTCGGAGGCGTTGAGTATGCCGGCCCCTGAGAAGATGTGTTGGGTTTGATCCTGAAAGTGCGCGCTACGAATGGCGACGACGTATTGGCTTTGGTGCTCGGATATCCAGCCCACTGTGCCGCTGTACCAACCGCGTTTAAACGGTTCGTTTGTGTGTATAAATTCTTTTGCTAGATCCGTTGGGGTGCCGCAGATGGCGGGTGTGGGATGGAGTGCACTAAAGAGGTCATGATCGCTTGTGGTTTTTTTGAGGGTGCCGGTGATAGCGTAGTGGAGATGTTGGACGTGTGGGAGTTTGAGGATTTTGGGTGAGTCTGGAATGGTGAGGGTTTCGCAGAGCGGCGAGAGGTGGTGTTGTATGTGTGTTTTGACGTAGTTGAGTTCTTCTTGATCTTTTTTACTTGAGAGAAGTTCTTGGGCGAGTTGGTGATCTTCTTCTTGGGTATTCCCACGTTTTCGGGTGCCGGCGATGGCGTCTGTTGTTAGTGCCTGCCCGATTTTTGAGAAGAGTGTTTCTGGAGAAATGCCTAGAAATGTGGTGTGACTATATCGTTGAAATAGAAAGCCAAAGCCAGTCTGATTTTTTTCGAGAAAGGTTTGAAGGGAACCGTTACATGCACGGCTTATTTTTCTGGCTAAGACGACCTTTTTAAGCGCTGTCTCGGATTTTATCGTTTGCACGAGCTTTTCCCAGGTTTTAAAGTTGGGTGCGATGGTCGGTGGTTTTTGGCCGGTTGGGGGTAAGGTGGGTTCGAGTTGGATGCCAGGTGTGTAGTGGATTAGATAATAGTGTCCGTTTTCGTAGAGGAGTTCTTGTTCTGGCAAAATATAGCGACAGTACGGAAATCCATAATCGATACTTTCTGGTGAAAATGCGGTGCCGCCGTAGTATCGAAATCTGCTCCCCTGCCCTGCTGTTTTTTCTTTGATTTTTTTTAAGATTTGGTGATGTTCTTCTGGGGTGTGTCCGATGAGTTCTTCGGAGATGCCGATACTAACGGATAGAAAGTGATTGGGTTGTGACCAGATGGTTTTTTGTGGATGAGGGTGAGATTCAATCCATGCGTAAAGATCGATATGTGCTTCGTCCAATGGTGTTTCGTGTCGAACGGGCATGTATCACTTGTCTCCTTGGTATATCGTGGCGACACCGAAGCAGAGTTTGTGGTCTTGTATATTTGAAAAACCGGCGTCTTTTAAAAGCGCTAAAAATTTCTCGCCATAAGGAAACGATTCTACGGATTGATTGAGGTAGCTGTAGGCTTTTTTGTTGCCAGAAATGAGACCTCCGATGAGGGGCAAAATATGCCGAAAATAGAGCAAGTAGCCATGGCGAATAAACCAGTTGGAAGGAAGTGAGAATTCGAGGATAAGGACACGTCCGTTGGGAGTAAGTATACGGAACATTTCTGAGAGTGCTTTAGGGACGTTGTCGACGTTGCGGATGCCGAATGCGATGGTGATAATGTCGGTGCTTTCATTGGGGAGTGGTAGTGCGGTGGCGTCACCTTGTTGGAGGGTGATTTTGTGCGTCAATTTTTGTTTGAGGATTTTGGCTTGGCCGGCTTTGAGCATGCCTTCAGAAAGGTCGATGCCGATGCCGGTAGCGAATTTATTTTGTAGGGTGATGAGGATGTCACCTGTGCCAGTGGCGAGGTCTAGAAGGTTTAGTCCCGATTTATTGGGTATAAATTGCGCTAGTTTTTTGCGCCAACGGACGTCTTGTCCGAAGGAGGTGAGGCGATTGACCAGGTCATAGTTAGGAGCGATCTGGTCAAACATAGTGCCAATAATTTTGGGTGATTTTTGTAATGACATGAGTTGGAAATCATATCGTTTTCCTGATACTATTTCTAGGGTATTAAATTTTAATTTTAATAATTTTCTTACTTAAGTATTTTTAGGAGATCATCATGAACACTTTTTCTAAACTCGTTTTAGTAGCCTGTGCGGTTTCTGTCATGCTGGGATCACAAAGTTTTTCAGAGACTTTAAAAACGGGGCCCAAATTTGTTTTGAAAGATGTGTCCGGAAAGACAATCAGTAGTAAAAGTTTTAAAGGCAAAATTGTTGTGCTTAATTTTTGGGCGACGTGGTGTCCTCCGTGTGTGGGCGAGATCCCTTACTTGGTGGCTTTGCAAAAAAAATATGAGAAGCAAGGGGTACAAGTCGTGGGGGTCTCTATGGATGAAGATCAGTCGGGTGTTCCTGCGTTTGTGAAGGCGCACAGTATGGGTTTTCCTGTTTTATATGCGACACCCAAACTTCAGAAAGACTTAGGGGGTATTCGCTCGATTCCTACGACCTATATTTTGGATCGAAATTTTAAAATTGTAGAAAAGTTGATGGGCTATCACGATTTAGAAGGCTTTGAAAAAGTTATTGTACCTTTGCTAAAAAAATAATTTTTTATGATTAAGTTTGTTTTTTTTGTGGGGGTTTTGTTGGTGATCAGTGTGATTGATCTGAGGTCGTATCGGATTCCAGATGTGTTGACGTTGCCCCTCATTGTTATTGGACTCCTGTTTGGATTTTTGGAGCATCGGTTTTTAGATTCTGTTTTTGGTATGAGTGTTGGGTATGGTGTTTATTTTGGTATTTCTTGGCTTGCGAAGTTGTATTACAAAGAAGATGCGATGGGTGCGGGTGATTTTAAGCTGGCGGCTGCCATTGGAAGCATGTGGGGCGTTACGGTTGTAGCGTTAACGATCTATATGAGTTTTCTTTTGGGCGGGGTCTTGGGATTTTTTTTATTGATTATGAAATTTAAGAAAAGACGCGAAGTGATTCCGTTTGGGCCTGTGATTGTGGGGTCTAGTTTTTTGGTG
Source organism: Candidatus Margulisiibacteriota bacterium (assembly GCA_009691415.1). Taxonomy (GTDB): domain Bacteria; phylum Margulisbacteria; class Marinamargulisbacteria; order SXXA01; family SICP01; genus SICP01. The sequence goes on along the minus strand of SICP01000022.1, from coordinate 17,706 downwards.
TTGAAGTTTAAGGTCCCCCTTTTGGCTTTCTTATTTTTGAAATGAAGGGATTTTTTTTAGTTGAACTTTTGATCGTTGCGTCGATTACCCTGTTGTTTATGACGGTTGTAATGGTTTCTGGTGGTGTTTTGTATCGTCACATGTCGGTATCGATGGCAAATTATGAATGGTTTCATCGCTTATATGCATTTCGTATGGAAGCCCTTTCACGGGATGAGGATATAACCCTTACTTTCTCAACGGCTTCTTTGCCTGAGGGCATGGCATTTTCTGGCGCCAAAACACTAGGGTTTAAAAGTAATGGGGATACAAAATATGCGGGGACGTTGGTGCTCTCTCAGGCAGGTTCTTCGGCGTCTTTAACTATGCCTGTGGGATATGGACAAGTGGTGGTGCAGGATGCGACCCGTTTTTAGATCGGATTCGGGATGGATTATGTTGGATGTGATGACGGGCCTGGCTGTTTTCGTGACGATGGCTGTTGTTGCTAGCGCAGTATTTCAACATTTTTCTGTGTCGTATCAAAAGATCGTGACGTTTAATAAACAGCTCACTATTGCAGAGCAAGCGATTGAAGCCAAGATGGCTCATGGTGTTTCTGGCGAGATCGTAAGGGTACCTATAGATGCGACGCATGTCTTGGAATTTGTTCATGAATAAACGTGGCATTGTCATGCTGGAATTGTTGATTTCTATCGGTATTGTTTTGGCTGCTTTGCCTGCTGTTGTTGGATTTTTCGTGTCATTTCAGAGGCATGTATTAGGCATGATGCATGATTTGGTGGTGTTACAAGAACGTGCGTATATGGAAACTTTTTTAATGCAAGACTTGCGACAATCTGTTGCGATTTCTCAAATCAGTTCTACGACTTTACAGATGAGGTATCCGGATATGTCTGTCACGTATAGCTTGAAAGCCGGGCATTTGAAACGCGAGCAGTTGCGAAGTGGCAAGAAAAGCACGTTGTTTTTAAACCATCATTGGGTGCTGAGCTCAGTGAAATTTGAGCAATTGGAGACACGCTTGATTCGGATGACATTGACCGGAAAAGATGACGTTTTAGTGGAAGATATTTATGTCCCAAACGTCTAGAGGCAGTGTGCTTTTAGTGGTAGTGATTATTGGGGGTATCATTGCGATCCAGGTGATGTTTTTGGCGCATATGTTGGTGTTGGTAAGGCAGTCCTCAGAAGATCATTACAAGGCTGTTAAAGTGTATTATGTGGCGATGTCTGGTAGGTCTGTGATCATGTCTTTGTTGCTGACGCTTCCAGAATGGAGTTCTGTTCCTGATAAAGCGCATATTTATTCAGGCGTATCAGGGGCTAAGCTAGTTTCTGTGCCTGTTGAAGGGCGTGTGAGTTTGTTTAAGCATACGGTTGGGTCTCATGTGGAGGTGTATAGCGTGGGGTATTTGTTGGATGGAAAATCTAAGGCCATTGTTCGGTTTGGGTATGACTGGGATAATGCCAAAAATAGATGGATATTTCGTGGATTGGAGAAGATGTGATGAGTAAACGATATTGGTTAATGAAAACGGAGCCGTCTACTTTTTCGATCGATGAGTTGGCACGTCTTGGGACGTCTCAGTGGGAAGGGGTACGAAATTACCAGGCGCGCAATTTTATGCGTGATGACATGCGTGTAGGGGATTGTGTGCTGATCTATCATTCCAATGCAACGCCGCCTGGAATAGTGGGGTTAGCCACTGTTTGTCGAGAAGGCTATCCGGATTATTTTGCGCAAGATATTAAGAGTACCTATTTTGATCCTAAAAGCACTCCGGAAAAACCGATTTGGTTTATGGTGGACGTGGCATTTGATGAGAAATTTTCTCGGCTTATTTCTTTAGAGGAATTAAAGGCCGATCCCGCTCTGTACGATATGTTGGTCGTACAGAGAGGGAGTCGATTATCAATTCAGCCTGTTAGCGAAACGCATTTTTTGCGTGTTTTATCTTATTTTAAAACTGAAAAATAAGTGCGGCGGTTGTGATAATTGTACTTACTTTTGCTGTATAGGTTGCGTCGGTATCGTTAGCGCCCGCTAGGCTGGTTTTGCCGGTTTGTGTAATGGTTTTGGGCAGACCGTATGCCGCCGATATGTCTAATTTAAAATGGGGTGTAAATGCATAGGCTGTTCCGGCTGTAATGGTCTGTTCACCGATGACACCGCCCAATCCTACAAGGTTAAAAAACGCAATGTTTGAATCAAAAAATTCTGCCCCACCCAGATTGGTTCTGCCATTTAATGCATTTAAGTTATTGCTGTCTTTTATGATAGATCGGGCATAGTTATATCCTAAGCGAAGGACCCATTGATCGTTGGCTTGATACTGCGTACCGAGAGCAACAACCGTTTGATCGCGCCAGTTTAAGGCTTTGAAAAATTTTGCTTTGGACCAATAGATTTGTTTAACATCTAGAGCAACATGAAGTCGATCCAGTTTGGTGTCCACCCCTACTCCCAATTCTGCTGGTAATTCGACTGTGATATCGTCATAGACACCGTTTCTGTCAAAATCAAAGGCGCGTCTAAAGCCCAGGGTGACAGGTGTTTGATAGGTTGCTCCGAGTGTGATGTTGTCGTTGAGGTCGTAGCTGATCCCGCCTTGTATGCCACCCGAAAGGGCATCGGCTATACCACTTCCCCGTTGTTGGGTTGTTGCTGGATCTCCGGTTTGATCTGGAAGTGACGCGCCAAAACTAAGAAGACCATAAGTGATGTGGTTAGAAAGTCCCAGTCCAAGTGGGCCTTGTCTATAGGCAATAGCGGGTGTTAGCTTGAGCGCTAGGACAAAAGCTTGCATATTGGAGAGGACGCCAGAGCCTTGGGTTTGATTGCGATGGTCTATGCCAAAACCTGCTGTACCAAATAAGCCAATTCCTGCGGAGAAATTTTCCGTTAAAGGCATTACAAAACCTACTTCTGGAATATAAAATGTAGAGAGGTTGTTTTTTGCAAATCCGGTGTCGGTTGTTAAGGGCGTGCCTGCATAGGTTATGCGACTTTTAAGATCTACACCGGCGATGTTGGCACCTATTAAAAGTGTGGGAAGGCTTAGGCGTGTGATAAGTGCTGGGTTTTTGACAATGGATTCTACGCCAGAGTTATAGGCAATTCCGACACCCCCCATGGCGACAGAAGCGGGGGTAAGACCAATGAGATTGGCCCCGTTTACTGCGTGAAGTTGGGTTGAGAGTGTGAGTAATAAGGCTACAGTTGCTAATCGGTGTTTCTTCAATGGAGATCCTCCCATAATTTTTTAATACTAAATAAAATAATAACAGGACTTGATAATTAAGCGAGTTTGAGTAGAATTGGGTGATGATTAATTGCAAAGCATATTTCCATAAGAAAATACTGGCTCAGGTAGAAACTGTATTAAAGCTCTTTTTAGACCCTAGAATACAGGATTATGTTACTCCCCTCACTGTAGGGCATCAATTTCAAATTGAAATAGGAGATGAGTCTTTTTCTGTTTTAATTAATGCTCCTTTACCTATGGAGATTCATCCTCGTATTGAAGAAATAGAGGGAGATTTACAGGTGTTTATTAAAAAACATGGGTTGTATGAGGGTAAAGAAATTGGTGTGGCAGCTAGTAAATTTGGGTGGTTAGCTTCTCTTGTCATGCCGGTGTTGGGTTACAATGAAACATTAGGATTAGCGAAATATTTTTTGGCTCTTTTTGCTCATGATGATGCCTTAGATAAGGAGAAAGTAGATCCTTCTGTACAAAAAGCGGTAAATCAAATTATGGAAGATGTATTGCAAGGTAACACGCCCCTTCTAGATGCACATCCAAATAGAATTAAAGCGATTAAAGAAGTTTTTGATGAGTATTTTAAACCTTTGAAAACTAAAGATAGCTCGTTTAAATATTTTTTTGAAACACTAAGAAAATATCTTTCTTCTATAGAGTCTGAAGCGCATGCAGAGTGGGCAGTCTTACAGCTTAGTCCATTGTCTACTCTAAAGACTAAGACAGCAGGGGTTGGAAGTCCAAAACCACAAAAAAAATTTTCTGAAATAGCATATGAAGCGAATAGGCCTGAGACAAGTGGTATTTATAATGCATTTGCAGCGACGTGTCTTTTGTTGGGAATTAATTCTGAGAATGTTGAAAAAACGCATGCAGATGTAAGGCACATGATTGATTTTATGGTACAGGCTGCGTCCTGGTTAAATGATGTTGTATCAGCTCCAAAAGAATTGTCGGCACTTAAAAAGAAATTTTCTGGTCTTTCTGTCAAAGACTTGAAAACTAAAGTTACATCAAATATGGTGCTCATTAAGTGGCGTGATGGAAGATCATTTGAGGATGCGGTTATGCTAACTCTTGAAAAATACAATAAGGCTTTGTCTGTGTTTTATGAGCTTAAGGGGAATCTGGAGCAAAGTGGGGCAATGGCAGATCGAGAAGTTAAGGCTCTTGTGGTAACCTTGGAAGGTTGGTTTTTTGGGCATCCTTTATGGTGTGGTTCAGGAAGATACAATAAGGGTGTGCCGGCGAAATGGTTAGAATCTCCATTTGCATTTCGTGATCATGTTGCTACTTTAAAATAAAAAGAGAATTGGGAGATAAGGGGGTGGGGATGTTGTTAGATAAGATTAGTCAGTTTGGTATTTATGGGGATAAACATCATAGATTTTGGCGGAAAATTATTCTTTCAAATCAGTTGATTTTTCTTCTTATTGTTTCTTCTAGCCCCTATATTTTAATATTTGAGTTAATGGGCAATAGTCGTATAAGTTGGGCTCTTATTTTTGTTAATGTTCTTTTTTTATCTTGTTTATTAGCAAATAAGTTTAAAAGATACACCTTGGCACGAATCGCTTTACTCTTCTTTGCTAATCTTGCAACTTTATTTTTTACATTAATTTTAGGTAAGAATACAGGTATATTTTACTTGCTGTTTGCTTTCATTTGTCTTCCGATGATTATTTTCGAATCTTATGAAAAAGTTAAAATCTTAGCGTGTTCTGCGTTCCCAGTTATTTGTTATCTTGTAATAGAAAGTAATTTTAATTTTCTTCTAGCCTCTAATTTTTTTGTAACGGCTCCTTTGCCTGAAAATTATGTGTCCGTCATTAGAATTACGGTGAGCTTTGTTACGTTTATTATTGGAATACTGTCTATTAAATTTTTGCTAAACCAGAATTATTTGTCAGAAAAAGAATTGTTAGACACTAATGAAATTCTCAAACAACAATACGAAGAACTCAAAGAAAAAAAGCGGATGGATGCGGAGCTTGTAACTGCTGCTGAAATTCAACGTAGTGTGCTTCCTCAGTCACCTCCTAAGATTGTGGGGTTTGAGGTTGAGGATTGGTTTGTGCCTGCGCGTGGGGTAAGTGGCGATTATTTTGATTATGTGGAAATATCGGCGACCCGGACGGGGTTTTTGATTGCGGATATTACGGGAAAAGGGATTCCTGCTGCGTTGATGATGATGAATTTTCGGAGTTTGTGGCAGTCTTTTGATGTGTCGATTGGGACGCCTTCTGAAAATCTGACACAGTTAAATACTTTGCTTTATTATCACCCTACTATAAAAAAACAAGTCCCGATGATTTTTGGGATATTAGATTCGGAGAGTCGCGTATTTACGTATTGTAATGCGGGGCATGAGCCTGGCTTGCATGTGTATGGGAATACTGCGGAAGAATTGAAGGTGAGTGGGCCGGCGTTGGGTTTAGAACCGGCGATTGTGCTTGAAGATCATTCGATTGTATTTTCTGAAAATGACCGGCTGCTTCTTTTTACGGATGGAGTTACGGATATCAAGAATCCGAAAAAAGCGAGGTTTGGGCATGCGGCATTATTAGAGATGATTTTTTCGTTGACGGCTTCACTTCCTGAAAATAATTTTTTAGAACTATTTAAAGCAAATATAATGGCTTATATGCAGCATGAGCCTCAGGCGGATGATATTACGTTGGTTTCTTTAGTGGCGCGTCAGAATACTTATGACTTGATAATTTGAGTAGAATTGAGTAATGATTAATTTCAACACATATTTCCACAAGAAAATACTCTCTCTTCCTATTGCTGGCCCAATAAAACCTGGTGGCATATATATATTAAATATTGAAAAAGTCTCAAATTTTGACAAAGAAAAAAAATTGATAGACGTAGGTGTTAACCTTTTTAATACTAAAATTTCTTTAAAGACATTTGTTGGAGAGTCAATTGAATTAACTATTTTGCATCCATCACTGAAATTAACTGATGGGTCTATTGATATTGAAGGTGTAGAAAGAGAGGGTATGGCGTGGGCTGAAGAAAAAGGTCTTTATCCTGGAGGCCTTAGAAAGACCTTGCTTAATACTTTTGTGTCTGGATTGGTGGCCTCGTGTTATCCCATGTTCAATGAGGTACAAGTTAAATTGATCGATAAATGGATAAGGGCTCTTTTTGCTATTGATGATTGGGTAGATGATGGAAAGTTAAGTTTGGTATTAATTCAAAATGCTATAAAAACTAAGATGGAGATTTTAACTAAAATTGCAACGGATTCTCCTCTTTCTGTAAGAAAGGGTTCGGAGTCTGATGAAGATACCAAGCTTACTGAGGCAATGAAAGAATTGTTTGTGCAGATTAGAGCTGAAATTTTAAAAAATGGAGGTGATGTTCTTGAGTTTTTAGAGTCTTTAAATAAATATTTTAAATCTGTTTTGACTGAGAAAAAGTGTGAGCAGGATGGGGCGAAGCTTGATGAAAAAACTTCGGTTGGTATTCGTGAAGATTCTAGTGGTGCTGTGCATGCAATTAAAGGGGGTTCCTCTATTCTTGGGATCAATATAAAACAATTAGAGGATAAATATTATGTTCTTTCAAGAATGTTAAGCTGTTCTGCATTTTGTTTTGTAGCGTCTAGTAATTTTTGTTCTGATACAAAAGAAAGAAATAGTTTAAAGGAAAGCGGAGAATATACAAATCTTGTGCAGATGAAGGATGCTGTAGCATTTAATCTGATTCAAATTAAATGGCAAAGCGGAGAGGCTACAGAACAGTCTTTCTCTTCTGTTTTTCAGGAGTGTGTGAATGTACATAATAAGAGTATGGAGACTTACTATGTTCTTAAGGCCCAACTGAAAGCGGAGATGATTCAGAATGAAAAAAGTGGAGATGAGGATCCTGTAATGATTAAAATTTTGCATGAAAAAGTAGAATTGCATCTCCAAATTATGGAAGGGTGGTTATCTCAATCCTTGTGGGCATTGCTTGTTCCAAGATATAACCTAGATGTAGAAGTCTGTCAGAGTTCGGATTTGATAGCATTAGAAGCTAGAATAAAAGCTTTGATCTAATAGTATGAAGTGGAGGGGGGGGAGTAGTGAGTGAATTTCCAAAATCATAAATTAGAGATGATTTTTTCGTTGACGGCTTCACTTCCTGAAAATAATTTTTTAGAACTATTTAAAGCAAATATAATGGCTTATATGCAGCATGAGCCTCAGGCGGATGATATTACGTTGGTTTCTTTACTCGCTCGTTAGCACTATACTATATTTTATGAGACATAATTATTTAGACTGGCTTAAGCAGCAATTACCGATGTGGGTGCATGATGGGTTGATTACCCAAGATCAGGCGTATCAACTGTCCCGTTTTTATCAGCTGCGAGTCGACTCTGCTAAGCAAACGGTGAGCGTTTTGTTGAAGATGATTTTGTGGGGATTAGGGATTGGAATCGCTCTGTTTGTGATGATGTTGTATTGGGGCCATTTTTCATCTCAGTTTCGTTTGGTGGTGACGCTATTAAGCTTGGGATCGCCCTTGGTTTGGGGCGTTTGGGCTTTGTGGGATCGCTTGCGGTCTTAACTATCTGTAACTATCCCGGCTTACTTTTTTTAGTGGAGAGGATTTAGTCGGTTGAGGTTGGGTTTTTGCATGTGTAACTTCTGTGCCTAATAATGGCGCCGTCCACCATGTAGATGACGTCTTCTGCGATATTGGTCGCATGGTCTGCAATGCGTTCAAGGTGTCTGCAGGTTGATAAAATGCAGAGGTATGCAGGAACTTGTTCGGGGTGTGTTTCTAGTTCTTTGATGACTTTTTCTTCGATTTTACTTTTTAGAATATCTACTTCACGATCGAGTGCTCGCACTTCTTTGGCAAGTTCGGTGTCGCGTCTGACGAGTGCATCTAAACTTTTGCTTAACATGATAGATACTTTATCGAGCAGGATGGGGAAATCAAACGTATCGATGGTTACTTTTTGTGTAGATAAAATCACCACGCGCTTGGCAATATTAACGCCCAAATCTCCGATGCGTTCTAAGTCGTTATTAATCTTTAAGATGGCAACAATAAACCTGAGATCTACAGCGACAGGTTGATAGAGTGCTAGTATTTTGAGACAGTCTTCTTCAATTTTAATTTCCATTTGGTCGATGTCGTCGTCCGCTTCAATAATTTTTTCTGCTAACGCTCTGTCCATTTCTTTAAGAGATTTTGCGGCAGATCCAATCGTGTTTTCTACCAATTCGACGAGTACCATAAAAGTATCTTTGAGGCTGTCTAGTTCGCGCTGTAAATGTGTTGTCATGTTGTGCTCCTTTGTGTTGTGTTATCCAAATTTTCCGGTTAAGTATTCTTCTGTGCGTTTGTCCTCAGGGACGGTGAACATCTTGGTGGTTTCGCCGTATTCGACGAGTTCGCCTAAATATAAAAATGCAGTGAAATCTGAGACGCGTGAGGCTTGTGCGATGTTGTGTGTTACTAGAACGATCGTAACGGTTTTTTTAAGTTCGATTATCAGTTCTTCGATGTGAGACGTTGCTTTGGGATCGAGTGCTGATGTGGGTTCATCCAGAAGTAAGAGTCGTGGGTTCATAGCGAGTGCACGTGCGATGCAGAGGCGTTGTTGTTGTCCACCGGATAAGAATGTTCCTTTTCGATGTATGCCATCCTTAACTTCGTCCCATAGTGCTGCTTTACGTAGAGAATCTTCGACGATGCGTTCTTTGTCTGTTTTGCTTAGTTTGATGCCGTTGAGTAAATAGCCGGCAATAACATTTTCAAAAATACTCATGGTTGGAAATGGATTGGGACGTTGAAATACCATGCCTATTTTACGTCGTAACAAAATAGGATCCATTTGGAAAAGGTTTTTACCGTAGAACAATATTTCACCTTCTACGCGCGCATTTTTTACCCATTCGTTCATACGGTTAATGCAGCGAATCATGGAAGTTTTGCCGCAGCCGGATGGGCCCATGATGGCAGTTACTTTTTTTCTTTGAAACTTTAGATTGATATCATTTAGGATCTGATTTTCGCCAATAAAAAAATTAAAATGGTCTAGTCTTAATACGGATTCGGTCATCGTTTGGTCACACCCTTTGCTACTAAATTTAACAATAAAATCATGCCTACCACCAAAAGAGAGGCGCCCCACGCGAGCTGGTGCCATTCTTCATACGGGCTTGTTGCATAATTGAAAATTAATAATGGTATTGCTGATATGGGTTTGAAAATGGAATATGTTAAAAACGCATTTCCAAAGGCGGTAAATAACAGGGGGGCCGTTTCGCCGGCTACCCGTGAAATACTCAGTAAGATGCCTGTCAAAATGCCAGAAAACCCAGTAGGTATCACGACTTTTAAAATAGTTTTATAGTACGGCACGCCTAATGCAAGTGACGCTTCTTTTAGACTCATAGGGATCAATCCGAGGGTTTCCTCTGTCGTTTTGATAATGACGGGTAACATCATAATGCCCAATGCAACACCGCCAGAAATGGCCGAAAATTGGGACATGGGGCGCACCACCCAGGTGTAGACAATAATGCCAATAACTATGGAAGGGGTTCCTTGCAGAATATCGACACAGGTTCGCACGGCGCCTGAAAGACGACTGTTTTGATATTCGGAAATATAGACGCCCGTTAGAATGCCTAATGGAATGGAGACGAGACTGGCGAGTGCGACAAGTAGTGTTGTTCCGACTATGGCGTTATAAATACCACCTCCGGATTCGCCTGGTGATTTTGGTATTTGAGTTAAAAATGTGAGGTTAATACTTTTGCCGCCGAGTGTGATTAATTGATAAAAAATTAAGATTAACGGGATCATTAATAAGATAGAACAGAGGCCAATGATTCCGATGAATAAATAATTTTTTGCATGACGTATTTTTAGTGATGATTTCTTCATTGGTGGACGCTCATTTTTTTAATAATGCGTCGTCCAATGAGGCTTATAATCGTGGTCACTACAAAAAGAAGAAGTCCGATTTCGAGTAGGCTAGAAATGTAGATGCTGCCATTGGCTTCTGAAAATTCGTTGGCTAGAACGCTGGCCATTGTGTTGCCTAAACTAAAGATACTGGTAGGGAGTAAATTAGAATTTCCGATGACCATCGTGACGGCCATGGTCTCACTTAATGCGCGGCCTAGAGATAATAAAAACCCAGCGGATATCCCTGATTTTGCGTAGGGTAAAATAATTTTTCGGACAGTTTCATATCGGGTGGCACCAAGCGATAATGAGGCTTCTTTAAGTTCTGCCGGAACTAGGCGAATAACTTCTCTTCCCAAAGACGCAGCATAGGGAATAATCATGAGTGCGAGAATGAGGCTCGCGGTTAAAATGCCGACGCCATAAGGAAGAACGCCCAATTTAATTTCTAGATTTCTGATCCAAGGCGCCAGTACAAATAAACCCCAGAATCCATAGATTACTGACGGAATACCTGCCAAAAGATCAATGGCCGTTTTTAGAATCAGCGCGATCCAGCCTTCGGTTAAATACTCTCCTAATACAATGGCAATAGACAGTGAAAATGGAATAGAGATGAGTAGGGCCAAAAATGCGGTGAGTAGTGTGCCCACTAAAAAACTAAGTCCTCCATATTGTCCGGAGACAGGATCCCACGTGGTGTGCGAAAAGAAGTCGAATTTGTGGGCGATGATGGCGGGCATAGACTGTATTAATAGCGTGATGAACACGCCAATCACCAGGACTAATATAATCACGCCACTAGCAGAAAGAAGGCTCTGAAAGAGCCTTTCTTTTTGCTGAGTATTTTTTATTGTTTTAAGCGACATTAAAGCTTATTTTTTTACTTTCACACCATTGTAGCTGATGCTTTTGATAAGAATTTCCGCTTTTGCAACAACGGATTTGGGCAGTGACACATAGTCAAGTGCTGCACTATAAGCCTGGCCGTCATGGGTCATCCACCAGAGTAGGTTTGTGAGATCTTGTGCTTGCGATTCTTTTCTGTTTCCGTAATTTTGGTTTTTATAAACTATGATCCATGTGAAGCCACTAATGGGGTACCCTTTTTTGCTGTCCGTAATGGAGACGCGTGTGTCGGCTGGAATTTTTATGTCTGATGCAGCGGCTATAGTTTCTAGACTGGGGCTTACAAATTGGCCGGCTTTGTTTTGAATTTCTGCATAAGTCATTTTATTTTGTTTGGCGTAAATTATTTCGATATAGCCAATACTTCCAGGGGCTAATTTTAGGATTCCGGCGACGCCTTCATTTCCTTTTGCGCCAATGCCAGTCGGCCAGTTTAATGACGTCCCCTGCCCCACTTTTTGTTGCCATGGCAAACTGACTTTGCAGAGATAGTCAGTAAAAATCGCTGAGGTTCCACTGCCGTCAGATCGATGCGCAACGACGATTTGTGTGGCGGGTAGTTTTATTCTTGGATTTATTTTTTGTATTTGGGGATCATTCCAAGTTTTGATTTGGCCTAGATAAATATTGGCGATGACAGCCCCGGTCAATTTTAGTTTAGTAATACCAGGTAAATTATAAGCAATCGATACTGCACCTAATGACATTGGAATGTGAAGAATCGCCTCTCTGGAATTTTTAAGTTCTTGATCACTCATAAAGCCATCTGTTGCGCCAAAATCTACTGTTTTATTTAAGAGTTGTCTGATTCCGCCGCCAGATCCTATAGACTGATAGTTTACTTTTATATTTGTTTTCATGTTGTATGCACTCAGCATTTTTGAATAGAGAGGATATGGAAATGTTGCGCCTGCACCTAAAATTTCAGTCGCATGTGTACTAGATATGCAGAGACCAGTAATAAGAAGTGAAGTTAAAAAATGTGTGCGCCATGGTTTCATATAGGAAGTCCTTTTTTAAGTAATGGTCGTAGTTTACCGTAACGTTGGTTGTATTGTGAATGGGTTTTGGTTTGACACGGCTTATGTTAAAATTCTTTTAAAATTTAAAGCATTTATAGGAGACAGCATTTGTCTAACAAAAAGCAAGATGAGTTTGAATATAATGATGGATTGGGTGATCTTTTGAGAGAGAAACGTCGGAGCAAATTTAGCTGGACGCGTTCTGGTCTCATGTTAATGATTGTGATGTTTGCAGTTTTCGCAGGCCTTACGCTTTTGTTTAATTTGGTTAAACCTTTGTTTGTGAGTGATGAACCTGTTATTAAAAAGATGCCTACTATTACAACTGCTAAGTCGGAATCTGTTCCGGTAAAACCTGGCGCAGCCATGTCCGAAGAAGATGTGCAAACTAAAATAGCTAGAATTGAGGCTGAGAATCAAGCGTTAATTGCCAAGCTTGAGGAAGCCAAGAAGTCAGCTAAGAAAGTGGTTGCGGCGGCGCCTGTTGTTGAGCAAGTAATTCCTAAAAAAGTTGAGCCTAAAAAATCTGTTATCAAAAAAACGGTTATCAAAAAACCTGTTATCGTTAAAGTGAAAACAGTTAAATCTGAACCTGTTGTTAAAGTTGTTCCTGTTTCTGTTCCAGAACCGGCACTGGCGTCTAAAGGATCTTTTTATGTGTTCGCTGGCGCATTTGCCACTTGTGAAAATGCGGAAATTCAGAAAAAGCAGTTGGCGACTTTGCAAGAAGAAGCACTTATTATTCCTTTTGAGAAAAATGGACAAACTCTGTTTCGTGTTCAAGTGGGTGCCCAAAAAACACATGCTGATGCGGTTTCGCTTGTCGGAAAACTTCAAAGAAAGGGTATTGCTGCATACGCTAATTCTAAATAGATGAATAGACTTCAGCGTTATTTTTCTAACCAATTTTCAAATGACTTGGGTATCGATTTAGGTACGGCCAATACGGTTGTCTATTTGCGTGGCAAGGGCATTATTTTAAGTGAACCGTCGGTTGTCGCAATCGACACCGTTACTCAAGAAGTCTTGGCCATCGGTGCCGATGCATACAGTATGGTGGGTCGTACCCCAGGTAATATTATTGCGGTTCGTCCTATGAAAGATGGCGTCATTGCCAATTTTGAAATGGCCGAAAAAATGGTGCGGTCTTTCATTAAAAAAATTGACAATCAAAATCGTTTTTTCAAACCACGTATTTTGATTGGGGTGCCATGGGGAATTACAGACGTTGAAAAACGTGCTGTTTTGGAATCGGGTTATCAGGCGGGTGCCAAAGAAGTTTTGTTGATCGAAGAACCCATGGCTGCTGCGATTGGTGCTGATGTTCCTGTATTAGAACCAGAAGGTAATATGGTGGTAGATATCGGTGGTGGCACGACAGAGGTCGCCGTTATTTCTCTTGGCGGCACAGTGATTTGTAAGTCTAGTCGGGTGGCAGGTGATGAATTCGATGAGGCCATCATGGCGCACTGTCGCAAGAATTATAACTTGCTTATTGGTGAGCGCATGTCCGAAACCATTAAGAAGCAAATCGGCTCAGCCTACCCTTTTGAAGAAGAACGGAATATGGGTGTTAGAGGCAGAGATTTGTTAAGTGGACTTCCTAAAACCTTTACCATTTCGTCTATGGAAATTAGAGATGCGTTATCAGAATCTGTTTCGACAATTATTGATATGGTGCGTTTTACTCTCGAGAAAACACCTCCAGAACTTTCAGGCGATATTATTAAAAAAGGTATTTTGCTTACAGGTGGTGGCGCACTTTTGCATGGATTGGATAAAGCGATTCATGAAGAGACACAATTGACAGTACGCATCGCCAAAGATCCGTTGTCTTGTGTGGCTTTGGGGACGGGACGTGTTTTAGAAAATGAAATGCTAGATCGGATTAGTTCGAGTATGTTGAAATAAGGGATAAGCCCCCCGGCCCCCTGAAGGGGGTGCAAAAGTCGTAAGATTTAAGGCGTCGTGATCTGCGCCCCCTTTAGGGGGTTGGGGGGTTTTTTTTAAAGCAATTCTGTCTTTAAAAGTTTATCCAAAACATACTCTCTAGAAGTTCCAAACGGTTTCTTTTTTCCGGCGCTATACGTATAAAAAAGATCTAGGACCGTATGTTGTCCTTTCTCTAAAATTTCCATAATTTTGGCTAAATGTGTGGGGTCTTTTGTGAGTGCGTCGAAAAGTTCGGCCCAGTAGTGGGTTTTGTAGCCGTAGGCGTTGACGTCGATTTCGTCGTGGCCTTTGTTTTCTTTTTTGAGGTTGGCTTGGATTTTTTTGATGACTGGGCGTGCCTTTTTTTGGACATAGTCTTGGAGTTCTTGGGTGAGGTCTATGGTTGCTTGTAGCGCCATGGTGAGTAGCTTTTTTTGTTTGAGACGGGAGAGATCTAGGGTGTCGTTTTTGGTGATGGCGTTCGTGAGGACGAGAGCCATGAGGTCTGAGTAGAGGTACATGTAGGTATCTGGTGTATCAAAAAACCAGGTGTCGGAGGTGTACATCCAGTAGAGTTTTTCGGCACGGTTTGCATTTGTTTTTGTGAGGGAGGCGATGTTGAAAAGGGGGCCTTGAATTTTACCAAGTTTAGGGGCAAGTTCTGCGAGGAGTTCTAGGAGTGCGGTAATGATGTGTTCTCCAAAGAGTTTGGTGGCTTCGGCGCAGGTGGCGATGTCGATGGGGAGTAGATGGTTTTGAATGATGCCATGGCCAAGTTCGTGAAACAGGACGGTTTCTTTCATATCTTCTACAAACTGTTTTTCGGCTGCACGAAGGCTATTTTCTTCGGTGATTTTGTAGAGGTCTAAAACGTGTTTTTTGATGCGATTGGAGACGGTGTGATAGGGGCTGCCATGGTTGGAGGTAAGCGTTCCGAAGACTTGCGCGTCTTTGGCCCCACCCCACTTTTGGTAGTAGATGGTGGTGATGGATTCTTTGCGTACAAAGATTTCTTTTTCACCGATGACAGCGGCCATGGCGATGATGGTGTTGGGGCTACGCAGGTGTTCTTTTTCGAAATAGACGACGTCGTAGTCGCCCATTTTTTTGCTGCGGCCTTCGCCTAGAATAAATTCTTTTGCATAGCCATAGACGCCACCTTGTATGATCCATTTTGAGCCTATTTTTTTGAGTGCTTGGTTGAGTTCTGTAAAGGAGTGGATGTCGTATTCTTTGTCTAAAAGCTTAATGGCGAAGGTGTCGAATTCTTCTTGGAGGGTGTCGAGGCTAGCGTCGGATAGTCCGAGGGTGTTTTGGGTGTCTTTGATTTTTTGGTTGAAAGTGATGTGGTGGGTGTAGTCTAGGTTTTGGTCCGTTGGGATGTCGAGGATGTTTCGTGCGAATGAGGATTGCACTTGGTGTTCACCGGCATCGCCCCAGTCTCCACTTTTTTCCATGAGGGTGTAGATGACATGGCTGAAACGGTTGAGTTGATCATGGACTTGGGATTCGGCTATTGCAGGGGTGATCTTTTTCATTATTTGGAGGTGAAGCCAAGTTCGATCATTCGATCACAAATAAATTTGCGGTGGTCGTAGTTGTAGGCTTCTGCTTTTTTGCGTCCGCAGGCTAGAATTAGGATTTTTCTGAGTATAGATTTTTCTTGATCTTCAAGATAATTAATGAAGCGTTCTTTTGAATCCGAAAGATTGAGAATGAAATTTATTACGCTTGTCCAATACAGTAATCCGTAAGTATCACTATTTTTTGGGATTAAGGGATTTTTTTCTTTTAATATTTCATTAATAAGTTTTTCGCATTGAGTGTAGCTTAAGTTTGTTGCGAGTTGATAGTTTGCTGTTTCTGCAATTAATTTTATTTCTTTTGTTTCTAAAATGTAGAGTTCATAAAGTCGTTCAAGAATGGTTAGATTCTCTTTGTTAGGTCGCTCTTTTCGAATGTGTGTATCGTTTTCTAGTGCTGTGAAATTGATGTGCTGGTCTGGTTGTATATACTTAATTAGAACCAGTATCATGAGGTCTGAGTATATATACATATACTCATCTGGGGTGTCATAAAACCAGATATCCGAGAGGTACATGTAAAACATGCGTTCTGCGCGAAGAGGATCTTTGAGGGCTATTCTACACATGTTTTGCATAGGCCCAAGAAATCCCTCGCACTTGGGTGCAAAGTCGGCAAAAAATTCCAGCATACTTGCATAAATAGTTTCTTTTACTTTTTCTGTTGCTTGGCCTAAACCTAGTTCCTCGGGAGATAAATAACGATGATTGATAACCGTATGTCCTAATTCATGATGAGCAATGGTTTCTTTCATATCTTTGAGAAAGTTTGTTTTTTGATTTAGTAGTTCTGAACTGTCGTGGGCTCCATACAGATGTAGGCACTTTTCTTTAATGGCTTGAGAAATTGTCCAATAGGAGTTTGATTGAAAGTAGGCATTATTTTTTGACTCAATAGCGGGAATCCATTTTTGTTGAAAAATAGTTTCTAGCGAATAATTTCTAATAATGATCACTTGTTTTCCTGTAAGGGCTGCAAGTGCGCTGATTACATTTGGAGAACAACAATCCTCTGTTTGGTAAGTTGCTATTGTATATTCTTTTACATGAGAAATTTTTGCTGTGCCATATAGATAGTAGTAGAGATTTGTTCCGGCAACGCTGCAGAAATAATATTTATGAGAGCCTGAAAAAGCCAATAGTTTGTTGATTTCATCTGCTTCGGAACTTTTGAATAGTTTTCCTAGGAATTTAAACTTGTAGTCTTTTAATTGGGATTTAGCGATTTCTGTAGGAATATTATGGATGCCAAGTGTTAGTAGGGTTTGATTGATTTTTTCTTCGAATTCAGAGTAGTGTTCGTAGTTAATGTTTTGATCTGCTGGTAATTGTAGGATTGTTTTTAAAAAAGCATTTTTAGTTTGTTGTTCCCCGGCGGCTCCCCAATCTCCAGTGTTTTTTTGGATATGGTAAATTAGGTGAGAAATATAGTGCACGGCTTCGAAAACTTGTTCTTCAATATTTTTTCGAACGAATAGGAGTTCTTTTTTATCGTATTGGATATTTTCTGTTTTGAAATATATTTCGAGGGTTTTATATGAAGTTGTTAACGTTTTGTCAAAAAAAAGCTCAAGAGTTTTTACTGACACTTTTTTGCTCTTGTTTAAGAGTTCAAATAATTGAGTTGCGCTTTTTTTTTTCATTTTCACTGCCTTAAAATTAAACTACCCTGAATAGATCAGGGTAGTTTTTGTTTTTCTTGCGAAGATCAATAGATAAATATTGTTTATTCGAAAGAAGGAACTGCGCCTGGAGTGTGTTGAGTTGCGATTGCATGGTTTGCTGCACTTTCTCCACCTTTTAGGGCTTCTGTTAGAGCGGGTGAATTAACTTGAGTTGCTTTTACTGTTGGATCAGCCGAAACAGGTGATTGAAAGAAATGTACTTGCTGTGTGGAATCATTAATTGCGTACACACCGGTTACTTGTGCAGCTGCTGGTTTACCTGGTTCAGTAAATGCAACTGTTTTTGTTGTTAATAAGTCTTTTGCATTGAATGCTGCTGCAGCTTGTGCTGGTGGTTGTGCTAAAGGTCTATATCCCGCTGGTAATTGTCCTGCTAACATGT
>SICP01000004.1 GCA_009691415.1 Candidatus Margulisiibacteriota bacterium | reverse complement strand
TGATGTCTTGTTGAGTGAGGTCTTGCAAAAAGCTGTGTAGAGATTTTCTTAGGTCATCCCATTTCTGGGGGCATCATCGTCAGTTATGCTTAAAGATTGTATGACGTAATGGGCCAAAGGAATTAGATGAGATTCGGTGAGATCTGTTTGTGGTTTATTTGGTTGGTTTGAAATGATTTTTAACATATTTGCCTTATCGATCCTAATGGGTTATTTGACGCACTTTAAAGTTATCGATTTAAATTTTGTAAAATTTCATATTTTTTCTAAGGTCAGCATTTTTTCTGCTTTCTGGTAGTATTTATTGTATGAACCTATCGAAACGCGATTCTGAGGCTAAATACTTTTTATGATTTTTGTCATAGTCCATGGCATGATGGAGCATTGTGGTCGGTATGATCATGTTCGGTCGTATTTAGAATCTCAGGGGCATGCGACGTATTGTGTGTCGTATTCTTGTCATTTTGAGCGTGGAGGTTGGGATCAATTAATAGAAAATCTACACCAAGTTATTGTCTCTGCTATGCAGGAACATCCTAGCCAAAAAGTGGTGTTGCTTGGACATAGTATGGGGTCTTATGTGTCGCAACTATATGCCACTCTCTATGGCGAGAATCTGCATGCGTTGGTGTTGACGGGTACTTCTTATGAGTCTCCTCTTCTTATGGCTTTTGCGAATGGACTTGCACGACTGATGGGGGTTGCTTTTGGTTTTAAGACAGGTGCGCAGTTGATTCATCATATGGTTTTTGATGGATTAAATAAGGCATTCAAACCTAATCGTACGGACTATGACTGGTTGTGTTCGGATCCTAAAATTGTCGATGCCTATATGTCTGATCCGTTGTGTGGGCAGGTGTGTACGTTTGGATTCTACCGAGAATTATTTTCTAATTTAGCGTTATTATTTCGTTTGAAAACGTTAGCACGCCTTCCTAAGTCTCTGCCTATTTTTATGATTTCGGGTGCAGAAGATTCCCTATCTCATAATGGGAAACGTTTGGCTATTTTGAAAAAATTGTATGAGCGTGTTGGTCATGATCTGGTGTCGGTGCGGCTTTATCCTGGGCGACATGAAATTTTGAATGAACCGGTTTATAAAACAGTCTTGACCGATGTTCTTAAACGCTTGGCTGATGCATAGGTTAAAAGTTATACTGTAGTTTCTATGTTGAATTGGAAAGAGCGTTTGTATTGTGCCGATGTTTCAGATGTAAATCTGGAATTGCCTGTTGTTCTTTATGGCTGGGTAGATACGATACGAGATCATGGGCATTTACTCTTTATTCACTTGCGTGATCGTAGCGGTATTGTTCAGCTTGTTATTGATCCTAAAGTACATGCTATTGCAGAGAAATTGCGGTCGGAAGATGTTGTTGAAATTTTGGGAACTGTTCGTAAGCGATCTGAAGATACGATTAATACGCAGTTGAAAACAGGTTCTTTGGAAGTGGTAGTGACAGGTGTGAAGCGTTTGACAGAAGCAGATACGCCGCCGTTTTTGATTACAGAAAAAGATGCGTCTGAACCGTTTCATGTAGATGAAGAATTACGTTTAAAATATCGGTATTTGGATTTGCGTCGTCCGAGTATGCAGCAGAATTTGATTAAGCGGTATCGTCTGATTAAAATCATTCGTGATTTTTTAGATGAGCATGGATTTATTGAGGTAGAAACACCTGTTTTAACAAAAAGTACACCAGAAGGCGCACGTGACTATTTGGTGCCCAGCAGGACGCATGAAGGAAAGTTTTTTGCGTTGCCTCAGTCTCCCCAATTGTTTAAACAATTGTTAATGGTGAGTGGTTTGGATCGCTATTTTCAAATTGTAAAATGTTTTCGGGATGAAGATTTGCGTCCCAATCGTCAGCCAGAATTTACACAAGTAGATTTAGAAGCTTCGTTTATAGATGAAGAATTTATTTATCAGCTTTTAGAAGCATTGATGATTCGTTTGTATGCCCATGAGGGCGTTACGTTATCGGCCCCCTTCCCTCGCATTTCTTATGCTGATTCTATGACGCGCTTTGGTAATGATAGGCCTGATATTCGTTTTGGCATGGAATTGATGGATGTTACGGAAGTGGTACGCACTGTGCAGTATCAAATTTTCCAAACGATTTTGTCTAAGAAAGGGTTGATCAAAGGAATTACGATCAAAAATGCGGCAGACAAATTAAGTAAAAATGTAATGCAGGAAGAGATTGCCAAAAAAATCATTCCACAGATGGGTGCCAAAGGCCTCACTTGGATGAAAGTGGTAGATGGAAAACTGGAGTCTAATATTGTACAGTTTTTTTCTGATGCAGAACAAGCCGCTTTAATTGCTGCAATGGGTGCGGGAGAAGGTGATATTTTAACGTTTATTGCCGATACAAATCATGCGTTGGTTTCTGATGTTTTAGGTCGTTTCCGGTTGTATATTGCGGAGCGTTTGGGACTCTTGGATTCTTCTGTTGTTGCGCCTTGTTGGGTAACGGATTTCCCTTTGTATGAAAAATCAGAAAATCGACTATTGAGTGTACATCATCCGTTTACTGCACCCCAGGAAGATATTTCTTTAATCAAAGATACGGACGCGTTGTTACGTGTAAATGCCAAAGCGTATGACTTGGTTATCAATGGTGAAGAAGTGGGTGGCGGTAGTATCCGTATTCATGACCCCAAGATTCAAGAAAAAGTGTTTCGTGATTTGGGTCTTTCAGAAACAGATATACAAGAGAAATTTGGATTTTTTGTAAATGCATTTAAATTTGGCACGCCTCCACATGGTGGTTTGGCGTTAGGTGTTGATCGTTTGGTATCGATGATTTTAAAGAAAGATTCGATTAGAGAAGTGATTGCATTCCCCAAAAATCGTGTGGCGTATTGTCCTCTTACTCAAGCGCCTAGTGATGTGGCTGAGTCTCAATTAAAGGAGCTTAAGTTAGAAATAAAACGCTTACCTAAATTAGATTAATTGCTCCATACAGAAAAGGTTTTATATGCCAATCCCGCCTCTTTCCCCCGCAGTCACTCCAGTCGTTAAAAAAAAGCAAGATAGCCCGAAATCTAATCCATCTGGGTTACCAAATATTTCTGAAAATCTCCTAACGTGTTTTATTGCTTCAGCGACGTTGTATCCAGATTATGCCTCTGCTGTTAAAGCGGATAAACCTGAATTACGATACCGTGCCATTTTTGATCAATTTATTTCTAGAGAATATTCCATTCCCCCTATGGTGGGTTGGCGTGTTGCCTACGTGGTTGCGAGTAGTGTAGTGTCTTCTGGTGCTTCAAATTATTTTGGACATACCCCTACGGGACTTTTAATGGCATCAGCACTTGAGAGTGCAACGACGTTTCCATTATGGAAGAGGATGAAAGAGGGGCAGCTTGGGAAAACAAGTAAGGTTGCATGGCGTGAAACGTTTATAGCTAGTCGATCCCCTAAGCAACAGGGGGCTTTTTTTATGGGTAATGCTTTGGTTAATGTTCCTGCGATTACTGTTGCAAATCTGGCCTATGTTTGGACTGCGAAAACAGTTAATTCAAAAGATGATAGTATTGCTACTATTGCCAGGGGCGGTGTGTACTGGGCAGCCTCTACAATTGTTTTGACTGCAACCCGTGCTGTAGCGATGGGTGGGCGTCCTGGCTTTCATGGACTAGTGGCCACTGGATTAAGAGATTTACTATATACGTTTATTTTTATTCCAAATTTAGATAAGCCAGAAGTTAAATAAGTTTCTAAGTTAGATCCTGTAGCGCCGGGATATCAATTCTTTTGGGCGTATAATTTTATTTTCTTGGATTCAAAACTGAATTTGCCTTTATTTTTAATGCTTAGTGGATACTTGCCTGTAAAACAACCGGAACAAAAATCTTCAGGAGCTTGTGATTTAATGGCGTTTAACATGCCTTTTAAACTGAGATAACCGAGAGTATCTGCACCAATATGTTTTCTAATTTCTTCGAGGGTTTTTTGTGATGCGATGAGTTTTTCTCGTTTTGGGGTATCGATTCCAAAGTGACATGGGTTTGTAATGGGTGGGGATGAAATGAGTAAATGCACTTCTTTTGCCCCTGCTTTTCTGATGGCTGTTATACGTTGTTTGGATGTAGTTCCTCTAACTAGTGAGTCATCAATGACGATGACTCGTTTTCCATTTAAAACGCTTTTTATGGGATTAAGTTTAATGCGGACATCCAGATCCCTGATTTTTTGTTGAGGTTGTATGAAAGTTCTGCCGATATAGTGATTGCGTGTCATACCGATTTCATAGGGAATTCCGGATGCTTGTGCGTAGCCTAAAGCGGCGCTATTTCCAGAATCTGGAATTGACATGACGAGATCTGCATCAATGGGAAATTCTTCTGCAAGGACACGTCCGAATGCTTTGCGTACCATGTGAACATCGTCACCAAAGATGTGGCTGTCAGGACGTGCAAAGTAGATATGTTCAAAGATGCAGAGTGCTTTTCTAGTTGTTTTTGGAATGCGGTGAGACGTTAGTCCATTTTCCTTGTCGATCATGACAATTTCGCCAGGTTCAATTTCTCGAATGTATTCTGCACCGATTAAATCAAAGGCGCAGGTTTCTGACGCAATTACGTAACTGTCTTTTAATTTACCGAGTACGAGAGGTCTAAATCCGTAGGTATCTCTTGCGGCTACGAGAAATCCTTCTCCTAAAATTAACAGAGAAAAAGCACCTTCTAATTGGGCCAGTGTGTTTTGGATAGCGCCCAAAATTGTTTTTTCTGGGGAGAGTGAAATCAAATGTAAGATGGCTTCTGTGTCTACAGTAGATTGAAAAAGCGCGCCATTTTCTCTGAGTTTTTTATAGATGGAATACGCATTAGTGAGGTTGCCATTATGGGCAACCGCCAGTTTACCTTTGGAGGTTTCTGCGTAGAGGGGTTGTATATTATGAATATTATTTGAGCCTGTTGTGGAGTATCGGACATGTCCGATGGCGGTGTCGCCTTTGAGATAACTTAGATTTTCTGGGTTAAAGACGTCAGAGACGAGACCTTCGTCTTTAACAACGTAGAAATTGCCATTTTCAAACGATACAATTCCGGCACTTTCTTGTCCCCGATGTTGGAGTGCATAGAGGCCTAGGTAGCATAATTTGGTCGCTTCTTTACATTCAAAAACACCAAAGACACCACATTCTTCATGCCATTTATCATCATCACCTGGAAACATTTTAGCTCCTGTTTTTTGAAAAGCAGTAATGCCAAATATGCTATCACGCTGTAGAAACTGTGTAAAACAAAATACCTGCCGAGGTGGCAGGTATTTTGTTTTACTACAGTCAATTCTACGTGCTATTCGAAAACTTCTCTAAATAGCATGTAATCCCGTAATAGCTGGATTTCATCTCCCCCTCCCCCGACACGCTTGTTGACTGACTATACTTTTGTAAAAACTGTTCCAACTCCATGTCATTTGAGTTTAATAGTATTTAACTTTGAGTGTATTTTTTTTGTATTTTACTGAAGTAGCCTTTTTTTATTGTAGTTATTTCCACCCATGATTGCAGTTTATACAATTTAATATTCTGTTCTCTTTCGCGTATACTGATTTAGTTATGATTGAGAGTAATAAACTATATCCGTTAAGCGTTCCCTTATTTGTGCGTGGCAATCTCTGTCATAAATCTTTGTGGCTTCACCAGCATCGACCTGAGTTGTCAGGACAAGTTGATGAGACGTTGCGAGCGCGTTTTGATGAAGGCTATCGTGTGGGGCTTTTTGCGAGAGAATTGTTTCTAGACGGACGCTGTATCACTGAAGAAGCAGATACGGTAGACCGGCAATTATGGCTTACAAAAAAGCTTATGAATTCTTCTGTGATGACTTTATATGAACCTGCGTTTAAGTTTGATTCTGTACTCATTTTCCCTAACATTTTGTGTCGTACTGAAACGGGTTGGACGTTGTATGATGTTAAGAGTCATGGCATGTTGCATCCCGGTATTTTGAAGGATGTGGCGCTACAATATTTTGTTTTAAAAGGGCTTAATATTCAGGTAGATCGGATTTGCGTTGTTCATATAAATACCGATTATGTGTTAGGAAAATCATTGGACGTTTTGCGTTTGTTTACTGTTGTAGATGTTACAGATCGTGTGAAAATGCGTCTGAATCAGACACGGGATACGGTTCAGACTATGCAGCGTGTCTTGGCCTCCTCTGTGGTGCCGAAGGTTGCTATAGGGCCTCATTGTAGTAAGCCGTATGAGTGTGATTTTAAGCCTTTCTGTTGGCAGCATCTTTCTGATGATTCTGTTTTTTCTATTTCGGGTTTAAGTAAAAATCAGAAATTTACGTTATATGAACAAGGGGTTCGTGAGATGCAGGATATGCCGGCGTCGTATCCGTTGTCGGATGAGCAAGTGGCTCAGGTTCGTGCTCATCGGGAGGGTGTTCCTACGGTCAATCTTATAGGACTTCGTGACTTTTTGGGCACATTACATTA
The DNA here is from genome assembly GCA_009691415.1 of Candidatus Margulisiibacteriota bacterium. Taxonomy (GTDB): domain Bacteria; phylum Margulisbacteria; class Marinamargulisbacteria; order SXXA01; family SICP01; genus SICP01. The sequence continues at coordinate 71,293 of SICP01000004.1, read as the reverse complement.
TCCGTTATGTTTCTTGGATTTTGAGGCGTTCCAATCGGCTATTCCCTTGTTTTCTGGTACAAGGCCTTATGAGCAGATTCCTTTTCAGTTTTCTTTGCATATTCAATCGGGGCCTACTGCAGAACCTATTAATTATTCATTTTTAGCATCTGAGAGTGAAGATCCTCGGCGTGCTTTTGCAGAATCTTTGATTAAATTGGTTCCTGAAAATGGGTGTATTGTGACGTATGATCATCATTTAGAATCTCAGGCGATGCGTCATTTGGCAGTACTTTTTCCTGATTTGTCTCGGGCTTTATTAAAGCTGGTTGGGCAAATCCGAGATTTGATTATTCCGTTTGAGAAGGGGTATCTCTATTCGCCTGCAATGCGGGGTCGGTATTCAATCAAGACGATTTTGCCGGCGTTTGTTCCAGAATTAAGCTATGAAAACTTAGTGATTAAAAACGGTGAAATGGCGGCGCTCTCATTTTGTAAATTACGTCTTAGCTCTGACGCAAAAGAAAAATCAGATATTCGTATTGCGTTAGAAAAATACTGTGAAATGGATACGTATGCCATGGTTCGTTTGTTGGATGTTCTTCGGGTATTTTCTGATCGTGACTAGACTTCGTTTGAATTCAGTTTTAGAATACCCTTGATAATTTTTTTATTTTTTTTTAAATTAAGGATGACGCTATGAAGTTGATGGAAGGTAAACGAGGTATTGTCTTTGGTGTGAGCAATAAGTGGGGAATCGCTTATGCTATTTCTCAGTCTCTTTTTGAGCAAGGTGCTGAGATTGCATTTACTTATGCTGGTGAAATCATGAAAGATCGTGTGACGCCTTTGGCTAAATCTATGAATTCTAAATTAATTATGTCTTGTGATGTAACACAAGAGAGTGAGATTGCGACTGTATTTGAAGAATTTAAAAAAGTATATGGCCGGTGTGATTTTATTGTTCATGCAGTGGCTTATGCAAACCGTGATGATTTGACTGGTAACTTTTATGATTTAACAAAGGAAGGCTGGGATGTTGCGTTGGGTGTGAGTGCCTATTCTTTGATTCCAATTGCGCGTCATGCAAAACCTTTGATGACTGAGGGGGGTGCTATTGTTACCCTTACTTATTTGGGGGGAGAGCGGTATGTGCCTAACTATAATGTCATGGGTGTTGCGAAAGCAGCCTTAGAATGTACTGTTCGTTATTTGGCTGCTGAGATGGGGGTGGATGGTATACGTGTGAATGCACTTTCTGCAGGACCTGTTAAAACATTGGCGGCTAAGGGTATCGCTGGTTTTGATACGTTGTTTAAAATCACAGGCGCACGTGCACCGATGAAACGTAATGTGACATTGGAAGAAGTGGGTAATGCTGGTCTTTACTTGGTTTCACATCTCTCTGGTGGTGTAACAGGTGAAACGCATCATGTGGATTGCGGTTATCATGCGATTTCTACGGTTAAGGCCGATGCGAAGATCGTGGGTGTGGATGCGGAATAGCTTTAGTCTTTAAACACACCTTCTAAATACAGTTCTGGGTCTACTTTTATGGGCATGTGATAGGTGCTTTGCTTGTAGGTGTTGGCTAGTGCTGTAAGTTTTTTTGCGATGCTTATTGAATGGTTGAGATTAGGAACGAAGTCTGATGGAAAGATGGCGTTATTTTTTTCTGTCCAATAGTGCAGAGATGTTTCTGTGAGGACGGGTGAGATCCCGATAAATATTTCGCAGGTTTTGAATTGATCGAGAAAAATCTCTGCTAAGTGGGGGTCAAAAAAGGGTTGTGTGAAAAAGCCGTTTGCTCCGGCGTCGAGTTTTTCTTGGCAGTATGCAAATTCTTCTTTGAAAGATTGTCTGTAAGGGTCTAAGCCTGCGTATATTTTGAGGTTGGGAAGTTCTGCTGCAAGTGTTTTGATGAGTTGGGTTGGGGTGACGTTGTAGAGTTCCTGGTTGGGCTTTTGTGGGATATCTCCACTAATAATGAGGATATGGGTGAGGCCTTTTTTTACTAAATTTTTTATATTATTTATACTCGTTTCAAGAGGCAAGTCTATGGCTCTGATATGTGGGATGGCTAAGATGTTTTCTGATAGCAGGCTGTATACTGCGTCTGTACTTCTTGTGGGGAGGCGAAGGACGTCGGGTATGTTGATTCCGGAGAGTTGTGGAAAGCGATTGAGGAGATGGTGCACTTCAGTTTTTAGACTGTAGAGATCCCTTGGGACGAGTTCTAGTAAGTTCATTTTGTTATATTACAGAGTTATTGTTTTGATTCCAATGTTAAACTGTTTTTATGTTTCAATTATGTATAGATATTGGTGGTACAAAGACGGCGTTTGGGTTGCTGAATTCTGAAGGTGTGTTGGTGTGGTCTGATCGGATGCTGACACGTAAAGGTGTTGGGGGTCTTCGGGGTATGGTGCAAGAAATTTTGCGCGTCATTCCTAAACAGATTTCTTCTGTGATTGGCATAGCTGTTCCAGGAAAGCTTTGCGGTCCACGTTATCATGTTGTTCCGGGAACTGGTGTGCAATTGGGTGATTTAGAAGACTTGTCTCTTTTAGATATTTTTGAGCCTATGTTGCCCAATGGATTTTCTTTGTTTTTAATTAATGATGCCTTGGCCCAGTTTGCGGGTGGATTGCTTCAGTTGGGATTGAATCGTTTTAAGAATAATAAAGTGGTCTATTTGGGGCCTGGTACGGGGTTGGGTGGTGGTGTTGCGTGGGTGTCCCCTACTGGAATTATTGAGTTTCATACAGACGGACATTTTTTTGATGTGCTGGTTCCAGATGAAAAGTCGGCTGGATGGGTTATGGCAGAAGATGTATTGTCTGGTCGTGGAATTTTGGAACACGGTGGCGTCGATATTTCTTTGCTTACGCAGGCGTTTGTTTCTTTGATTTTGCAGATACATGCCGGTAAATTTCTAAAGGCAAAAGATCCATGGGCAGAGGCTGATTATGCGTGCGTTAAGGGTACTACGGATTTTGTGATTGGTGGCAGTATTGGTACAAAATTAGAAGGGCTTTTTGAATCTGTGTCTCAAGCCTTACCAGACTTTATTCGATTGTATTGTATACCTGATTCGGATGTTGCGGCGTTAACGGGTTTGGGATTTCTTAGAAACCAAGACGCGTCATTAACGTGCGATAATTAATTTGTAGCCAATTGGCGGTGTCTTTTTTGTTGTGGTTACAGCGTTTGTAAACTTCTTGCGCGTATCGTTTGACGAGGGTGTCTTCGGTGATGTGTTCTTGAATTAGTTTTTCTAGGTTGGAAAAATGTGATGGAGCACCAGTTTCGAGGGGTAATAAATTTTCTGTAATTTCGTTTCCACTACAGAGAATAACAGCGCGGGAGACAATGTTTTGGAGTTCTCTGACATTGCCTTTCCAGTGGTAGTTTTTAAGGAGTTTTTTAGCAGCTTCTGAGAAGCTTTTTATTTTGACATTATATTCTGTGCTGTAAGCTTCTAAAAAGTAGGTGGCAAGCATGATAACGTCGTCTCCGCGTTCGCGTAGAGGAGCGGCATGGATGGGGAAGCTATTGAGACGGTAATAGAGATCTTCTCGGAATTGTTTTTGCTCGATCATGGTTTCGAAGTTTTGATTGGTGGCAGCAATGACGCGAACATTGGCTTTGATCGTCGTGACACCCCCTACCCTTTCGAATTCTCTTTCTTGCAAAATGCGAAGTAATTTTACTTGCATAGGAAGACTCAATTCACCGATTTCATCCAAGAAAATAGTGCCTGCTTCTGCCAGTTCGAATCGTCCTAGTTTTTGTTTTTCTGCGCCCGTGAATGCGCCTTTTTCGTGTCCAAACAATTCGCTTTCCATCAGTGTTTCGGGTAGTGCGGCGCAGTTAAATCGAATAAACGGTTTGGACGCCCGATTACTTTTTTCGTGTATGGCTTTTGCAATGAGTTCTTTTCCGGTGCCGCTTTCACCTTGGATCAAAACGGTGATGTCGGTTTTGGCGATTTTTTCGATGAGGCTATAAAGCTTGATCATGGGAGGGCTGTTGCCGATTAGTTCGGAATATTTGTGCTCGAGTTTGCTGATTTGTTGGAGTTTCTCGTTTTCAAGAATAAGGGCGTAATGTGTAAGGGCTTCTTGAACAACAAGTGTAAATTCTTCTGGACGAAAGGGTTTTTCTAGGTAGCGAAAGGCGCCTTCTTTAAGAAATTGGAGCGCTGTATTTTTGTCCCCGTGTGCGGTCATGACGATAATCGGGATATCAGGTTTAACGGTCTGTACAGCCTTTATAAATTCTAGGCCATTCATTTCGGGCATTTTGTAGTCGACGATAATGATTTCGGGTGAGTTTTGGAAGGTTAGTTTAAGGCCTTCTTTTCCGTTATTGGCTTCGTAGATGTGTATATTTTTGTCTGTGAGGAGCCGTTTGATGGAGGCGATGATGTTGGGTTCGTCGTCGATAACCAGGACTTTTTTTTTTTCCATAAGTGGTTACTATATCATAAATTGACATCTGTTGTTACTTGACGGTATTCTGAAATGCTTCGTTTATCTTCTTCGTGCGCCGGTAGCTCAGTTGGTAGAGCAGCTGACTCTTAATCAGCGGGTCCCGTGTTCGAGCCACGGCCGGCGCACCAACTCGTCACTTCTGTCGAACACCAGTTTTTTGCGTGTACATCGAAAAGGAAATAAGTACCTGGACACTAAACGACAGAAGGTGACAGGTGTCCCCTTTTTGAACTTAGTGTCCAGGTGCTTAATTTCCTAATTTCTCCAGATGTGCCATAGTTCGCCGTTTCTGGTTGCCCTCTATGAGGGGTGCTTCGTGTTGCTGTGACAGTTGGATTAAAATCGCTATGCTGTTTTTTAAAACATGTTGATTTCTATTTAACTATTTGGTTATATTACTATTTAGTTAATAAAGGAATCTAATATGGCGCTTACTTATGAATATATTAGTTATACATTCTATGCGTTGTCCGATCCGACTCGTTTGAAAATTCTTCATCGTCTTTCACGAAAAGAAGCGACGGTTACAGAACTTTCTGCACCGTTTGATATGAGTATGCCTGCGATTACGAAGCATTTGAAAGTGCTTGAAAAGGCGGGGCTTATCACGCGTGATCGGGTGGCACAGAGACGTCCTTGTCGGATTCATCCGGCTGGGTTTAAGTACGCTGAGAAGTGGATTGAATCTTATCGCCAAATCTGGGAGGCTAGAGTTGAATCGCCTCAGAAAAAGAAAAAACAATTAAGAAAGTTACATGAAAATGACAGATATTACCAATTACCGTTGTGTTAATGCGTCGCTGAGTTTGGTTTGAGGGGTTATGGACGAAGCCTGCACTTGCTTTGAGCCTATCGACTATATTAATGCTTTTGTGTCATTCTGAAGATCACATGTTAAAAGCTATTTTATTTGATTTAGATGGCACTTTGTATCCCTTTCATATGGATGTGATTGATTCTCTTGTAACGGCCACTTATTTCTCTGTTATCTAGGTCTTTGAAAAAGTAGGGATGAAAAAAACTGATCCTGCTATTTTCAATAAAGCTACTCCTCAATTGGGTGTTGAAAATAGTATGTCTATCTATATTGGTGTACAGATATTGTGGGTGCAAAAAAGGCTGGTCTTAAAACATTTGGAAACGTAATTCGTATGGGGATAGTTGTCCTTATATAGGAACTAGTTCAATGTACTTTGTTGGATACTAAGGGTCCGTAGTTGTTTTTCTTTTTGTATGTGTTTAATGGCTTGGTGATGGGGATGTTCTAGCTGTGGATCAGATTCTATAAGATCTATGGCCGCTTTTCTGGCTTGTATTAAAATGGCTTCGTCTCTAATAAGATGCGCAAGATTGAAATCGGGGAGTCCGGATTGGCGTGTTCCTAACATGTCGCCTGGGCCTCTGATTTCTAGATCGTATTCTGCAATTTTAAATCCGTTTGCAGTGGCTAGCATCGCTTTGACGCGTTGTTTGGCGTTGGTGGTTTTGGGGTCACCAATGAGAAAGCAGCGGGACTCCCCTGCCCCACGTCCAATGCGTCCTCGTAATTGGTGGAGTTGGGAAAGTCCGAATCGCTCTGCGTGATGGATAATCATGATCGTTGCGTTGGGTACGTCGATGCCTACTTCGATGACCGTTGTTGCTACTAAAATTGGAATTTCTTTTTGTTTGAATTTGGCCATGATGTCACTTTTTTCTTGGGGGGTGAGGCGTCCATGGATAAGTCCTATGGTGTGCTCGGGAAAGATGTTTTTTTGTAGGTCTGTCCAGCCTTCAATGGCTGATGTGAGATCTAGTTTTTCGGATTCTTCTACAAGTGGATACACGATGTAAATTTGATAATCTTTAGCAAGTTCGTCCCTGCAATACCCATAGACGGATGCGAGGGAGCTCTCTTTGAAAAAATAAGTTTTGGGTGGGGTTCTGCCGGGGGGCATTTCGTTAATAATGGATTTGTCTAAGTCGCCGAAGCTGGTGATTAACAGTGTTCTGGGTATGGGTGTTGCTGTCATGAAAAGACAGTGTGGCATGAGGCCTTTTTGCTTTAGGGCGAGTCGTTGCATGACGCCAAAACGGTGTTGCTCGTCGATGACGGCTAGGCCCAAATGTGTTATTTCTACGGTGGCTTGAATGAGGGCATGTGTACCGACAATGATGCAGGGGTCGTCTTGCTTGATGAGGTTGAGAAGGGCTTCTTTCTCTTTCTTTTTTAGGCCGCCTTTGAGTAGATAAACAGGGATGTTGTGGAGATCAAAATAAGTTTTGAATTTTAAATAATGTTGGACGGCTAGGATTTCTGTTGGGGCCATGATGACACCTTTTTTTTGACTGTTGATCGCAAATAGGAGTGCCATTACGGCTACGTCTGTTTTGCCGGATCCGACGTCACCTTGTAAAAGTCTGTTCATCGCAATAGGTTGGGAGACATCGTTTTCGACGTCTTTAATGGCTTGTTGTTGGGCGTTGGTGAGGGTATAGGGAATTTGTGTTTTGTAGTGGTCTATTAGGGGGCTTTTTGTGGTGAGAGGGATTGAAGTTTCTTGGATTTTCCTGTTGGTATAGTGTGAGGCCAGTGTGAGTTGGAAGAAAAAGAATTCGTCAAAAACAAGACGTTTTCTAGCGAGTGTCAGATCTTGTTCTGTTTCGGGAAAGTGGATATGTGTGAGTGCGGTTCGAAGTGGAATAAGGTCGTAGGTTTGGCGTAGTGAGATGGGGAGAGGATCGACAATGCTGGGGAGATATTTGTCTAGAGTGGCTTGGACGAGATTTCTGTATTGTCCTGGGTAGAGGCCTTGGGTTAAGAGATAATTTGGGACGATGCAGTTTATGTTTTTTAAGGTGTCTTCTGCAGATAAAATAAAGTCTGTAGAGATCACGGTGATTTCTTTTTCTGCGCTGTAGGCGTTAATGTCGCACTTGCCTTTGATGAGAATTTTAGTCCCTATTTTCATAATTTTTTTTAAATAAGCTTGGTTAAACCATATGGCGATGCACGTGCCGGTGTCATCTTTTATGACGGCTTTGAGAATAGATATTTTGGGTCTTGGGTTAGTTTCGGATAGGTGTGTGATAGACCCTAATAAAGTTTGCGTTTCGCCCGTTTTGAGTTGGTATATTTTGGGTAAGCGGCGCCGGTCTTCGTAGGACTTTGGGGCATAATAAAGAATGTCTTTCGGAGTGAAAAGACCGAGTTTTTCAAGACGTTTTGTTTGAGGCGTAGACACGGGGTCTAGTTTTCTCTGTAGTTATTCAGTGTGGTGAGTGGAATACTAACGCTATTAATTGTGAGTGTTTTTTCGGGAATAGTTTTTCCGATTTCTTGGTAGGTAACGTCCGAGGTTTTGAGAGTTTGAATGACCGTTTCTTTGTTGTCGGCATTTATGGCAATGACATAGCCGCCGTTTTCTGAAAATAATGTGGTGACAAGAGAGTCTGTCAACGTAAGTTCTGCGCCTACCCGTGTTCTGCCTCGTTCGCCTAGTAGCATTTCTGTAATCGTCACCCAAAGTCCTCCCGCTGAAATATCGTGGCATGCGGTGAGATTTTTTTGTGTGATGAGGGTGTGGATGAGTTGATTTTGTGCGGCTTCTTCGTCAAATCGTACTTGTGGTGCAACTGAAAAAGGCTGATTTAGGATGGTGCTAATTTGTGTGCCGCCAAATTCTGCATAGCGTTTTCCGATTAGGATGAGTGTTTGATTTTCTTTTTGAAGTTGCATGAGACAGACGTTTCTATAGTCTTCTATTCTTCCGACTACAACGATAACAGGCGACGGAATAATAGCGCTCCCCGTTTTGGATTCGTTATACAAACTCACGTTTCCGGAAATAATGGGTATCGGTTCGTTGGGAATAAATCCTAGTGCATTACATGCATCAGCGATACCTTTGACGCCTTCTCGGAAATCAAAAAATACGTCAGGTTTTTGTGGGTTTCCGTAGTTGAGACAATCCGTGACAGCGATGGGTCTGGCACCTACAGCGATGACATTGCGAATACTTTCTGCAACAGCTGCAGCTCCACTGACATACGGATCGTGATGGCCATATAAATTGCTGTCGATGCTCACGGCTAGCCCGGTATTACACCCTTCGATTGGGGTGACGACTACGGCATCAGTTTCGCCTGGATAGAGAATGCTATCGCCACGAACTGCGTTGTCAAAAAAGCGATAGATGGGCCGTTTGGATTTATTGTTAGGATTAGAAAGAATTTTGGAGCCAATTTCTTGAATTTTTTCTAGTGAAATTTCTGGAAAAATTTCTGTAGTCGTTTTTGGAATTTGGCGGTCTGTTGCATGGCGGTCTGCTTTGACTTCCGTAGTGATTGATGTGACAGGAAGGTTACAGACGATTTCACCTTTATGCCGAAGAATAAACTGTTGGGCTTTGGTGACTTTTCCGATGACAGATGCGCCTGCTTTTAAATACAGCTTTGGCATCTCAAATTGAATATTAAAAATATCTAGAACCGTTTGTGTAAACGTTTCTGGTACGACAAGACAGAACCGTTCTTGTGTTTCAGAACAGGCGATAACTTCTGGCAACAGATTGTCTACTGCAACATTGACGTGATCTAAATTCACGTCGACTCCGAAGCCGCCACCCACTGCTATTTCAGAAGCTGCACATGAAATTCCACCAGCGCCTAAATCTTTAAACCCCACAGAAATTTTTTGGTCGTCTATCGTTTTAAAAAGAACTTTTAAAGCTTCAACAATCACGCGTTTTAAAAACGGATCGTGAACTTGTACCGCACCAATATTGGTCGCCTGGTCGTTTTTATCCAATGTTGCAGAAGAAAAACTCGCACCACCAAAACCGGTTGCGTCTGTTGACTTTCCGATCAAGATCACATCGTAAGGCTCATGCTCTGCTTCTTTAGGCACAAAGCTGTGAATGATTTTAGCTTCGTCTACTAGACCTAGTGCTGCGACGTTGACGAGGCAGTTGTCATTGTATGACGGATGATACAACGTTTCTCCGCCAAGCACAGGAACGCCCAGTGGATTGGCATAGTCGGAAACACCGAGAACCACATTTTCTGCAATTTCGTCGACGAGTGGTGATTGGTTGTCTTTGTTGATTCCAAAGTGCAAAGAATTTAAAACCCCGATAACATCTGCGCCCATGCAATACACATCACGTACAACGCCCCCTACTCCGGTGGCTGCGCCTTCTACGGGAAGTATTTGTGAGGGATGATTGTGGGATTCGTGAGAGATGGCGATGCAATATTGTTTGCCATTGTGTTTGGTAAATCGAATAATGCCAGAATCCTCTCCAATACCCAAGGCTACTTCTGAGCCTTTTGTAGGTAGAAATTCTTTGAGGGTGTCTTTGGTGCTTTTATAAGAGCAATGCTCGGACCACATCGTGTCAAAAATGTAGGTTTCGACGAGGGTAGGTTTTCGATCTAAAAGGGTTTCGATTTGCGAAAGTTCTTGGGATGAGAGATTCATATGGAAAGATGATAGCGGAAGCGCTGAGTTTTTTCAAAAAAAAAAGACAAGAAAAAATCGGGTATCTCTCAGAGAGAAATTATGTTTAAATTTTTTTGTCTGAATCAGGATTTACAGGATTTTAGGATGTGCCGGATTAAAGACTTTTTTAATTGTAAGCGCGTTGTTCCCAAATTTATTACAAGCTCACGCCCTTGCTCCTCATCCTGTTCATCCTATAATCCTGTAAATCCTGATTCAGACAGTGTTTTTTGATTGTTCTTCTGTAAAACTATAAAATCCCTTTGTGCTAAAAATAATGTGATCCAACAATGGAATTCCAAGTATTTTTCCCGCCTGTATTAATTTTTCTGTGACTTCGAGATCTTCTTGGCTTGGAGTGAGCGATCCTGAGGGATGGTTGTGTGCTACGACGATGCTGGAGGCTCTGTCGGTGAGTGGATCTGCGAAAACTTCTCGCGGGTGGACTTGGGTTTGGTTGACGAGGCCTACTGAAATGACGCGAATGGCGATGACTTCTTGCGCACCGTTTAGGGAGATGACGATGAAGTGTTCTTGTTTTTTGTTGGCATAGGGTATGACGATGCCGTAGATATCTTTGGGTGTGAGAATTTTGATGCTGGATTCTTGTGTGCGGCGACGTCCAAATTCTATGGCGGAAAGTATAAGGGAGGCTTTTGCGGGGCCTATGCCTGTGATTTTACACAGCGTTTCAAATTTTGGGGTGGGTGTGTCGGGGGTAATTTCCTTGAGAATGGCTTTGGATAGACTAAGAACGTCCTGCGTTGCTGATCCGCTACCAAGTAAGATGGCGAGTAGTTCTTCGTCGCAAAGTGATAGTGCACCTTTGTTTCTTAGTTTTTCTCTTGGACGATCATTGCTATCGATGTCAGTTAACCGAAGAGTTGTCGCGCCTTTTTTGTATGTCATCTATTTATATTAGATCATAAATAGATGACGTTCAATCTTTATTGTTGACCACATTTTCATACTCCATTAGAGTTTGTTTTATACTTACTCATGTAGAATGGAGATCCTTATGTCAGGAACAATCAATAGAAACACTCCCCCGACCCCGGCTGTAAACGTTGTCGCACCGAAATCAGTTAAATCTAGTTCAAGTAGTTCAAAAAACCCTAATTGGATTATTAACTCATTTATTGCACCCTATCGTGCCTCTCCTGGTACCCAAAAGTTTTTTGTATCCGCCGCTGCCTTGTTTTGTGGTGAGGTAGCGTTTGGATATCCTATCGAAAAATTAGGGATTCTTAAGACAAAGGGACTTCCAATTGTACCGTCACTGCTTTGGAAGGGTGTTGAAGCTGGCGCTGTTTATCGTCTGGCCTCTCGACAAGTTTCTATATATGGACTTAATGTTCTCCCTCCTTTTCTTCCAAATCACTTGGCAGATACTGTTGTTAAAACGACCGGATTAACGGCAGCCTTTCTAATAATGGGCGGTATGACAGTTGATAATTTGCGTCTGGGTAAGCAGTTAAATGATCCTATGCTAATGAGTTATAAAGCTATTGCAAATAAATATGCTCGATTTCCTGTTGCGACTTACATGGATAGAAACTCTGGTTTTCTGTTGGCATTTTTTCGAAATGTCATTAATTATTTAGGTACAAATCTTGGGCTTCAGGCAGATAAAATTGGTTTGATTCCTAAATCAGACGAGCCCTCAACTCAGCTTTTATATCAATCTTTAGCATCTGCTTTGGGAGGTGGAATTGGCGGATTTCTTAGTTCTCCACTTCAAAAAGCCCGTGTGGATGCCTATGCTACTTTTTGTAACACAAGTCGTTGGCCTGATACGATTCCTGCGATTACGGCCACTTTAAAAGAGGGGGCTTGGCTTAAATTTTCTCCGTTTAGGTCGATAGCGCAGGCTGGGTTTTCAGTGATTTATTGTGTGACTATGAATTATTTTTCAGGTTCTTCTAAATCTTAGTTTTTTATACTAAGTATTCCGGAAAGATAACTGTACTCGCCTAAAAACCAGATAGCGAATTTTTTTCGTATAGAGGCTTCTGGATTTTTTAACCATTTGGTAAAAAATGTGATAATGGTTCCTTCGTCAGAAATTTGTTTGAAGACAAAAACGGAGAGTGGGTTGAGGCCTAGAAACCATTTAAGTTCAGGATGTTTTTTTAGGAAAAGTCTGGCCGATTTCCCTTTGTGATAGTTGCGGGTTATTTCTTCGTTTTTATCTAGAACGTGATAGTGATAGTTGATGGCGTTTTTCAGATAGGAGTGTGTGATTTTGGCTTTGAAAAATCGGTAACCTAACTCTAAATCTTCCCATCCATACCCCTTAAATGCTTCATCGAACGGGCCCATTTTTTCGAAGAGTGATTTTGGAAAAGAAATGTTGCCTGTTAAGAAATAATACCAGCCTAGTTTGGCGTGATCGTCGTAATTTTTTTGGATGTAGGGTGAGAGTGTTTCGGGTTTTGGGGGCCAATCATAGTTTTCCATGTTGTAAGTAAGGCCTTCAAAGCTTGAGGGTTCTTTGGCATGTTCTTGTGCATCTAGATGTGTTTTAAGTAGATTGGGATGGGCTATCATGTCTGCGTCTGTGATCATGATGAGCCGCGAGGTGGCCATTTCAACACCACGATTTCTTGCAGCGGCTTTCCCTTTATTTTCTTGTATACGGTATTGAAAGTGGTAGGTCGGGTGATAATTTTTTAGGAAATTTTCTGTGCTATCAGAAGACGTAGAATCAACCACAATGACTTCGTAGTCGTCGGGGGATAGAGATTGGGTTTCGAATGAGACTAAGACTTTTTCTAATTTATCACACTGATTTAATGTTCCTAGTACAACAGATATCTTTGGCATTTCTTTATCCTTTTTCAAATGCATTTTTATAAACGGCGATTAGTTCTTCTGGGGTTTCGAGTGCTTTTTCATGGCTGACAATAATGGGTGGCACATAGAGTTTTAATGAAGAGAGGTGTCGTAATAGTGACCAGATTATTTTCATTTTTATAGAGGGTAGATGCAAGATAGTGACATCGTATTTTATGATGAGATGAAATAGTGTAGCGATGTTCCATTTAGACACGATATAAACGGGTGTATGATCCCAGGTTTTAACGCGTTTGTGTGGATCAATGACGATGATTTGTAAGCCGAGCTCTTTAAAATGAGGGCTTAGTGATTTGAAATATCTGCAGTCTTTTTCTGAAGAAATTAAAAATAATACACTGTTTGATTTGGCAAAATCTTGTTGCCACATGGCAGTGTCATCTAAATGTGTTTGAGGACTTAGTATGGCATTTACGGCGTGGGTTACCATTTCTACGGTGAGGGGCTTGTTGCGGGTTTGTCTGCAACAAATATGTCTGGTTTTCCAGGGGGCCCATTGTAGCGGCTTCACTTTTGGGGATAAGAAAAGTGAGAGTACGGGTGTTTTTAGAATAGCTGCCATGTGCAGAGGGCCTGTGTTGGTGCCAATCGTTAATTCTGCTTTTTTTAAAACAGATTTTAAAAGCCCCAATGTTCCAAATCCGGAGATGCGGTAACAGGGTTGGCTGCAACCTGTATCAATCATGTCCATGACGCGTTCTTCATTCTCTCCTGCCCCGGTCAGGACAATATGGTGAGGATGACGTAAGTGGATTTCTCTGATGAGTGAGACGTAGTGTTTCCATGGCCAAGATTGATCGCTTCCTCCGGTACACGGTTGGATGACAATGAGCGGCTCCCCTTTCCATCCTTGTTCTGAAAGGTACTGGTTTAATGGTTCGTCATCACTTTCGGACAAACTTATTTTGGGCACAGATGTAAATTTCACAAGAGCCAAATTTTGCTCTACGACGTGCTTGCAAATATTTCGGTAGTTTAGTGTGATGGCTCTGTTTAGAAAAAGTGCTGGAATGGACTGATTTTTATCACCGATTCTAACTGGGATTCTAAGTGACCATACGAGTAGCGCATAATAGAGGTCTAAATAAGGAAGAATGACGCGATCAAATCGTTCTTTTTTTAGAGTGGCGCGTGTTTTAAGAAAATTCTCTATGGTGTAGCGTTTATGTTTGGGGGCGGGGATGAGTGCGTCTATAGGTAGTCCGAGATCTTTCATATAGGCTTGTGCTAATAAGGTGATGTGGGCTTGCGGATGTAGCTGTCTTAATGCCGTTATGAGGGGAAGTGTCAGAATCACATCGCCTATGGCGTCTGGCCTGATGACGAGTATGTTCATCGTGTTTTTTTCCATGCAAGATGATAGAGATCGATTAAATCGTTACCCTTAAGATACTGATGTAGTGGAAGTGTTAGATGTACTGGGGCTACGTATTGTTTGATGGTTGCCATATAAAAACGAATAGCCCATACGATAAAACAGGGAATTTCTCCATGGATAATGGTGATGTTGCGGCGCGTGACTAGAGTGAGTATGCGTCTTAAGCTTGTGTATGGATTTAGTGAAAAATAAACTGGGAATAGCAGAATGTTTTTTTCTTGGAGGCTTTCTATCGTTGGTAGGATGGCAGTGTATTCGGTTTTTGTTCGCACGATGTAGGCGATACGAAAAGTATGTCGAAGATGTTCGCGTTTTCTTTTGGTTGGATTAAAGGACTCCTGGAGAGAGACTTTAGAAACCAGATCAAAAAATGCATTGGTTAAGTGGTCTGAATCTAGGAAAGCGCATTCTCTTTCTGGCCTACAAATAGAGAGACATGGTTTTTTGCACTGAATATCATCTCTGATAATTTTGAAATAGTCACACGTCGGTCCCCATCTAGTAGGGAATTGGTTTTTTTTGGGCGAAAAATTAAGGACGGGTTTGTTTAGAAAAGAGGCGAGATGCGTGGGGCCTGTATCTGCCCCTACATAATAGTCACACTGGTTAATCCATGAGATCAGTTCTGGGAATGACAATCGTCTGGGTATATTTAAGAGATGATTTAGTTCTAAACCTATTAAGATGCTATCAACGCGTAATTCACCATATGACAAAATTACTTGGTGAGAGTCGGCTAATTTTTTGATAAATCCAAGAATGGCTGCTTCGGGGATATCGTGACTAGATCCTCCTGTGCCACAAAAAATGAAGACGGTTTTTTTGCCTGGATCTTTAAAGTTTCTATAAGCAGTTTGTACTGTTTCTTCCCAGGCAGGGTCTGGATAGAGGCGTTTTATAGGTAATTGATTTTCTGGAATAAGATCTTTAATGAGGCGTAGATTTTGTTCAATTTGGTGTTGGGTAATGTCGTGACTATATTGATTTATTTTATGTGTGAGAAATAATAGGCTTGTTACATCTCCGATACGTATAGGGATTTTGGCGCGCCATGCAAGGTAGGCCATATAGGGATGATTCCATAATGAGATGTAGGCGGTGTAGTTTTCTGCGCGTAGTTGGGAAATGAGTTCTTTTTTATTGGTTACTTTTTGGCCCTCTTTCCACGTGACCTGAATCACTTTTTCGACATGGGGATGCATGGCTAGCAAGTTTGCATTAATAGGAGAGGCTAAAACATGTATGATTAAGTCGGGGTACTGTTTTTTGAGTGCTTCTATGACAGGCAAGGCCAAAACCATGTCGCCCAATCTATCGGCTCTTTGAATCAGAATTTTTGCGCCGGTTTTTTGAAAGTGTTTTGTGAGGCGCTTATTCATGAAAGTTTAATACGCCTGGTATGATTTTTCTTCTATGATCTGAGATCCCAGGTGTAGATTAATATCTCGTTTTATTTCACATCGTTTGTCATTGGTAAAATAAACTGCGCGTGCGAGTTCAACAAATCTATTTCCAAAGTCTTTTTGTCGCTCACAATCTCTAATATCATCTTCTATTACCCAAAGAGTTTCGTTGATTTTTTTAAGTTCTTTTGAGAGGTTGGATAAAATTTGGGATGTGGTGACATCTTTGGTTAGAATTTGAGTGAGTAAGTTTCTTTCAAGATGAATATTTTTTAGTTTTTCTGCGTCAGAAATGCGCTCTAATTTTATTTCTAAAATAGTTAGCTTATCGATTAATTCGCCTGGGGCGACGGGTACTGAAATCATTGTGTTAGTCATGGTTGAATAGGATATCCGAATTCTGAAAAATTTTCGACCCAAAAAAATCCACAGGTTTCATAAAGATGTTCTGCATAGGTATTTCCTTCTGTTACAGCCAATCCAACGATGGGGTATTGCATGTCTTTTAGGGCATCTAGTGTTTTGTAGAAGAGGGATTTCCCAAGTCCCCTTCCATGAAAATCTGGATGGATGCACATGTCAAATATCCAAGCTGCTTTTTCGAATCCCCAACAATTTACTTCTACCGCACTACAAATACCTATCATTTGATTGTTGATGGAAAGTTGTAATGTGGCAGGTTCGATAAGGTGGCCATGGGTTCCTTCGTATAGGGCCGTTTCTAATTTGAAGCGGTGTTCAAAAACCGTCATGTCAAGAGAGAGCACCTGATCTCCGCTAATGGCATGTGCTTTATTGCTTAATTTTGATGTTGTTGCGGCGTCTTCTTTGGTTAATCGGGTTATGGTTATGGCGTTATCTGATAGATTTTTGGATTCCCACTGGTCGAGATATAAGGCCAAGCGTTTTCTCGGGAGTGTGTGAAGACCCTCTTGCAGAAGATAGTCTGAATATTGGTGATCTTTATAAAAGGTAATTAATTCGAGTAGACGTCCGTTGCTGGCGCCGCTAGTTAGATAGGCTTTGGCTAACGCGTGTTCGTACTTTTTGTCGAGGACATGGAGTAGCATGCTGCCGTAATGCTCACCCGTAGGTTCCATCCAGGCCATTCCTTTTGGGACTTTATTATCTATTAGAAACACACCGGCTTGTGTGCCGTCCTTAAGATCTTTTGTTTTTTTGAGCAAAATTTCTTCGATGCCGGGGCCGCCATTGTTTTCGTACCAAATCTTTTTTATGTCTGTGAAAAAAGGTTCTAAGTAGGCATCTGTATTATGTTGTATAGGAAGAGTTTCAATGCTCATATATTTAATTTAATCATGAAACACTTGTTTGATCGACTGATTTTTTCATGGTATCTTTTTGGTTAAGAGTTTGGTTTTAAACTAGACTATATTAAATTTAAGGAGATACAAATGAACAAGAAAGCACTATTAACAGCAGCAGTAGCTGGACTATTTGTTGCAAACCTAGCAGTAGGAACATTTGCTGAAGAAGTTAAAGCAGATGAATCAGCAACAGCGAAAACAGCTAAATCAGCAGCAAAAAAACATTCTAAAAAAGTAAAAAAAGCAGCAACAGTTTCTACAGGAAACGCAGTAGCAAAAGAAGCTGCATGCAAAGGTAAAGCTTCATGCAAATCAAAAAATACAGCAGAAAAGAAAGAAGCTAGCTGCAAATCTTCAGAAAAAAAAGCTCACTAAATAATTTTTAGTTGCTTATTAAATCAGATGGTGGAATTTCGATTCCGCCATTTTTTTTGGAATTTTAAACGATAATGACAATAAAATTTTCCTCTCTTCCTTATTTAGGTTTTGGCCTTGGTCTGCGCACAATCCATTTCGAGGATTTCATAGCTACTTCGCCTGAAGTAGATTGGCTCGAAATTATTTCCGAGAATTTCCTATTGGAATCTGCTAGACCCCTTTATTACTTAGATCAAATTATGGAACGCTACAAGGTTGTGCCTCATGGTGTTTCGCTCTCTATTGGCAGTTCTGATTCTCTTAATATGGATTATTTAAAACGGCTTAAAAACTTAGTGAAAAAGCTTGATACGCCATGGTTTTCAGATCATCTTTGTTGGGGTTCGTCTGGTGGTACAAATCTTCATAATTTAATGCCGCTCCCCTATACATCCGAAGTCGCGAAGTATGTTGCTGAGCGTGTGCGTATTGTACAAGATTTTGTTGAAAAGCCTTTTATCTTAGAAAATGTGTCTAGTTATTTAGAATTTGAAACGTCTACTATGACGGAATGGGATTTCTTGACGGAGATTGTAGAAACGGCTGATTGCGGTATTTTATTGGATGTAAATAATGTATTTGTTTCTTCACAAAACCATCATTTTGATCCAATGGAGTATATGCGAAATGTACCAAAAGATCGTGTGGTTCAGTATCATATTGCGGGCCATGATGATAAAGGCAAGTATATTTTGGATACTCATGATCATGAAATTCAACAGGATGTTTGGGACTTGTATCGTAAGACCATTCCTCTTTTTGACCAAGTCTCTCTGATGTTGGAGCGAGATGATCATATCCCTCCCCTTCCCGATCTTCTTTCAGAATTAGCTTTTGCAAAATCTATTTATGATGATGTGATGAAACCACATGGTATCTAACCCAAGTCCACCTGTATTTTTAGTTCAAATTCAGGTAGATATTACGGCCTCTATTGTGCAAAAAAATTTGAATGCGACTATTCATATTAAACCTTCGAAGACGTTAACGCCGGCCGAACGTTTGGATATTTATGCGGATGATTATTGGGCTAGAATTTTGGATGCATTGATTGAAGATTTCCCTATTCTTCAGGCTTATTTAGGTGAAGACGTTTTATATAAATTAGCTGAAGAATATTTGCAGAGCTATAGGTCACAGCATTTTAGTTTATTTTATCTCGGCAACCGATTTCCTTATTTTTTGAGAAATAGATATCATCAGAAAAATAAAAAAACTGTTTTAGAAACTGTTGATTATGAATGGGCTAGGGCCTGGTGTTTTTTTGCTCCTCAACTACCATTACTTGATCCTTCTCTTTTTTCTAAAGACGACTTAATGAAAATTGTGTTGCAGTTTCAGCCACATGTTCAACTTGTTTCTTATAAAAAACAATTTCGACTGATTTATCGACATGATTCTAAAGTACAGGAAAAAATGATACCTAGAGTTTTCAAGGATTTGTTACAACAACTTCAAAATGGAACGTCGTTAGATCTTGCGTTTGATCACATTAGTACGGCATTGTGTACGAAAGAGATTGAAGCTTTGTTTTCTTTTTGTATACAATATGGATTATTGTGTCAAAAATCAGAAGGGGAAATATCGTGACTGTAATAATCAAAAAAGTTTTTGGTTTACTAAATAAAGGTACAGCTAGTTGGATATTTTTATTGCGTTTGACATTGGCTGTTATTTTTATTCAGACAGGCTGGGCAAAGCTTCATCATTTATCTGATGTAACGATGTTTTTTGAATTGCTAGGCATACCGTTTCCTTACTACAACGCGATCTTTATTTCTACTCTTGAATTTGTAGGTGGTATTGCTCTTATTTTAGGATTAGGAACACGTTTGTTTGCGGCATTACTTGCTTCAACGATGGTTGTGGCTATCATTACTGCTGAGTTGGCTGAAGTGCATCGCATCTGGGATATTTTTGGCTTACAAGAGTGGAGCTATTTGGTTATGTTTGGGATTTTGGTTTTTTATGGTGCTGGAAAATTGAGTTTAGACGAGATTTTAAATCGCTAAATTTGCTAATGTAAGTCGGCAGATAGAAATTAATTTTCCGTCTGCTCCATTAACTTTTATTTGCCAAACTTGTGTCATTTTCCCAATATGAAATACACTCGCTTTGGCAAATACAAAACCTTCTTTGATTGAGTGGAGATGATTGGCGTTCATTTCTAATCCTACACAGGTTGTCTCGTTGTCTACGGCCATGAGGGCGGCGACGCTTCCAACGGTTTCAGCGAGAGCCAAGGTTGCACCACCGCTTAAAATGCCAGCGGGTTGTATGGTGCGTTGGTCTACGGGCATGCTTGCGATGAGGAAGTTGGGGCCTACTTCTGTAAAGACGATACCAAGATGATTGGCGACTGTTTTTTTACAGTTTTCGTTGATGGTTTCTAAATTAGTTTCTTTTTTCCAAATGGCCATGTTTCACCAACTTTTTATTTATTATGGGAATTTGATAGGGGTCTAATACAAGCTGTGTTGCAATGCCGACGAGTGTTGCGCCGCTTTCTAAAAGTTGTGTAACTTCTTTTGCTGATGAAATCCCGCCTGTTGCGATGAGAGGTACACCTATAGGACTGAGTAGCTGGGTTATTTCTAGTGTGCGTGGAAATAAAGCTGGGCCACTGAGGCCTCCACCACCAATAAAGAGTTCGGTGGATTTTATGTAGCTAGTGTTGCCGATGTTGATATATGTTCTTGGAATTTCTTTGATGAGCGTTGCAAATTCTAGGAGGTCTTCGTTGTTTTGATCGGGTGAAAGTTTGACGCCTAATATGGTTTGGCTAGTTCTTCGAAAGTCTTCTAATAGTTTTTCTAATAGATTAGGGTGTTTGATCATGTCTTGTCCATAGGGTGTGTTTGGACAGCTGATATTAATTTCTAAATAATAGGAGATATTTTTCTTGGCTAGAAAGGCATCGAGTCTATTTAGGTTTTGTAAATATTCAGTGGTACTATTGCCCCCGACGCTAAATCCGATGGGTTTTTTAATCGTGGTGAGGTCTTGTTTTTGGAGATAATCAATGAGGCCTGATACGCCTTTCCCTGGAAGTCCCATCGCATTGATCAGACCTTTTTTCCCGTCTATATTTGTTTCGATGATTCTGGGTTTTTGGTTTCCATTTCTAGGGTGAGACATGATGGTTTTGAACGTTCCGCCGCCCATGCCCATGTCGAGCCAGATGCGAAAAACGGTCCAGTCATCTTTGAATGAGGCGATAGTAAGCGGTGATGAAAAGGTGAGGTCGTAGAGTTTGGTTTCTAGTGATGGCGGGATTTTAAAATGGAAGGCAATATATTTGAAGATAGGGTATAAGCGATGTAGCCACTTATCCCCTACTTCGATTGCATTTTCTAAATCTTTTGTCTGCGTAATAACAAAATGACGAATATGTCGGTAAAGAAACGACAGGCAAGCGGTTTGCAATTAGTTTCTTACCCCACGCTTGCGATCGTTTTCTTTAAGATTTATTTTGCGAAGACGGATGGCTTTGGGTGTTAATTCTACCAATTCTTGATCAGTAATAAAGGCCATACATTGTTCGAGGCTCAGTTGTGTTGCGGGTATGAGCATCACTGCGTCATCAGAACCTGAAGCACGCATATTGGTGAGTTTTTTGCTTTTTGCTGGGTTGACGGTCATGTCATCTTCTCGGCTGCATTCTCCAATAATTTGTCCTTCGTAGACGGTGACACCCGCCCCCATAAAGAGTTTGCCTCGTTCTTGTAGATTGTCGAGTGCATAAGCTACTGTAGTGCAATTTTCGCAGGAGATGAGAACGCCATTTTTACGTGTTTTAATTTCGCCTGAGAATGGGGCGTACTCTAAGAAGACAGAGTTCATAACTCCCAAGCCTTTTGACTGGGTCATGAATTCTGATAGATATCCCAAAATGCCGCGTGTTGGGATTTTGTATTTAAGTCTGGCGAGTCCATTTTCTTGAGACATTTCAAGAAGTTGTCCTTTTCTAATGCCTAAACTTTCAATAATGGTTCCCATGGATTCTTCACCAACATCAATAGTCAATTCTTCGAATGGTTCCATTTTTTTACCGTCTACTTCTTTGAAAATAACGTTGGGCCGGGATACTTGAAACTCATATCCTTCACGTCGCATTTTTTCGATTAAAATAGATAAGTGAAGCTCACCGCGTCCTGATACTTTGTAGCCAGATGAGGTTGTAAGTTCTTCAACGTTTAACGCAACATCGGACAATATTTCGCGTTGCAGACGTTCTTTTAAGTGACGTGAGGTAACGAATTCGCCTTCTTTTCCTGCAAACGGAGAATCGTTTGGAAGGAAATTCATTGAAATAGTAGGTGGATCTACAGGGATAAAGGGCAGTGGTTTAGGGTTGGCAATATCTGTAATGGTTTCCCCTACTCGTATATCTTCTATACCAGCAATTGCAATAATTTCGCCTACTTCTGCTTCTGTTGCTTCTTCTTGTTTGTTGGCTTTGAATTTATATATTTTAGTGATCCGGCCTTGTCTTGGCGCCATGTCTTCCATCCCTTTTGCGATGGCAACGTTTTGATTGATTTTAATTTTCCCGGAGGTTAATTTCCCGATGGCTAAGCGCCCCAAAAATGAGGAGTAACTTAGTGTACTTACAAGCAATTGAAGTGGTTCATCTGGACTGCCTTTTGGATGCGGAACCCGTTCGATAATGGTGTCGAAAAGTGGGTTCATGTCGATATCTGCATCTTCTAATTTATGTTTGGCAAAACCTTGTTTCGCTGATGCGTAAAGTACAGGGAAATCTAAAATGTGATCTGGTGCGTTGAGTGTAACCAGAAGGTCGAATACTTGGTCGATTGCCCAATCACATCTGGCTGCTGGTTTGTCTATTTTATTTACAACTACGATGACAGGAATATTTCTGGCAACGGCTTTTTTGAGTACAAAGTAAGACTGTGGCATAGGCCCTTCTGCGGCATCTACTAAGAAAACGGCACCGTCTGCCATGTTGAGTACGCGTTCTACTTCGCCACCAAAATCGGCGTGGCCAGGTGTATCAACAATATTAATTAAGTAGTCGTTATAAACACATGAACCGTTTTTGGCCATAATGGTAATTCCGCGTTCTTTTTCAAGGTCCATGGAATCCATTAGACGTTCTTCTACGTGTTGGTTTTCACGGAAAGTACCGGTTTGTTTAAATAGCATATCTACCATTGTGGTTTTGCCATGGTCAACGTGGGCGATAATGGCGACATTTCTGATTTTCTTGAGTTTCATACGACGTCCTTAGTTGGAGAGAGTTTCTGTATAGGTAAAGTGTAAAGGCTTAAATTATACTTAGAATATGACTAGATGGCAAGATGACCTTATTTGTCCCTGTTGCTTAGGGAAATTATTTTCTTATTGCTGTGAACCTTTTATTTTGAGTTTGCGTTTGCCTGATACTGCTTATTTAAACCCAAATAATGGCGCACAGAGTGCTGTGTGGATGTCGGAGGTAACATCTTGGGATAAGTTGTAAATTTTGAATCCTCGTGAGTGCATAGTTGAATTTGTAGCTTATTATCAAAATTTTGAGGGCTATAAAATGCTCCATGAGAGGTCTTGGTTTAGTCGATTTAATGGGGTGTTGTTTTATGAGACGGGGCACTAATTTTGTGGTAATGTTTAGAGATGTATATGGGCTCCGAAGTGAATTGTTTAGGTACTGCGTTGATTTCGTGTTGTATGGATCCTGTGACGGGGTTTTATCGGACAGGATCGTGTCAGGTGGGCCCGGATGATGCAGGTGTGCATGCGGTGTGTATAGAAGCGACGGAAGATTTTTTGGTATTTTCAAAAGCAGCGGGAAATAATTTATCGACGCCTAATTTGATGTTTGGATTTTCTGGTTTAAAACCTGGAGATCGTTGGTGTTTGTGTGCGTCTCGTTGGCAAGAAGCTTTTTTAGCGGGATGTGCCCCTCTTGTCATTTTGGCATCAACGCATGAACGGGCTTTAGATTTTTGTTTTTTAGGTGATTTGAAACGTCATGCGTTGGATGCGGATTTAAATGCACTAATGGATGACTTGTTATCGAATAAAGGATCTGGAGCCTCTCAAAACGAGTAAGTAACCCCTGCGAGAATTTCTCTGCCTGATACTTGGTAGTTATTCAGCGGAAAATACTTGTTGTCTTGCAAATTGTAAACGGTGATATTGGCCTGTAGAGTCGAGGTGAGTTTGTAGGTCATATGCGTATCGATGACGGTATATTCTTTTGCTTTTTTAGTCGTTGTATCCTGAATTTCCCCTCTGTATTTCAAGGTGATTCCGGTTGTTAATTTTCCTATTGGTATGACGGCAGAAAGAGAGAGTTCGTTTTTGGGAATTCTTAGTGTGGGGGTTCCGTCTGTATTTTTTGAATGGGTGTGCGTATATCCTAATAAAAGATAAGAGAGATACGGTAGTTGAAAGGCTTTGATGTGGTAGTTGGTTCCTCTGGATTTTGTTTTACCGGCAATATTTTTATAGCTACTTGTAAAGAGGGTTGGATTAATGGTGACATAGGTAATTTTGTTGTAGACATCTTGTTCGAAAATGGTTGCACCGTATTCAAAATTATTGATGGCATGAGAAATAGAATATTGTCTGCTATAGGAATTTTCTGCTGTTAGATTTGGGTTGTTAATAGTGTAGGCATCTTGGGCATACGCTTCGTATAAGGACGGTTCACGATGTCCAGAACTTGCATTGTATTTTGTGATCACGCTAGGAATGATTTCTTTAGAAAAACTTAAATCGTAGGTGTTGACATGTTTATTTCCGAAAGATTCATATCGTCCTCCAATAACAGATGTAACCATTGGATTGCGCCATTCCCATTGTGAATAGGTACTTAGGGTGTCTAGATTTTTATTTGTAAGTGTATCTGTAAATCCATTGTAGTTACTCTTAAATGATCCGTTTTCATGTGAGTGTTCTAGGCCAATTAATATGGTGTGATCCGTTTCTAATTTGAAAATATTTTGAAAGTCGATGCTTCTGGTTTGCCCTGTATGCATATCATCAGAAAAACTAGAGGACCCAGAGTCTGCCAAATTAATTGCATGTCTAGATGTATATGATGCTGTAAATATAAGGTTGGTGGTGTTGTCTTTCCATGGCAGTGACCATTTGGCGAACGTTGTATTTTGTTGTGTAGTAGAGGTGTTATTGGGGTCGTCATAAAGAGGGCTAAAGTTGTTATTATAATCTAAGCCTTCTTCAACCCGATGTTGTCTATAAGTAAGATCTAGGTTTCCTATTGGCAACTCTTTGTTCAGTGCTACTTGTAGGGAGTGGGCTTTTACTTCGTCTTTTTCTGCCAATCCTTGTATGGCAGAATGAGACCTATCATTGTCCAGCTTTGCAGATAAAGAGAATAAGTAGCCGGCAATATCTTGGCCATAACTAAATCCGGCTCGGTCGTGGGGCCCCTTAATAGCTGTTTGTAGTAGAATGTTTTTTTCTGTATTTTTTTTGGTGAGGATGTTGATGACTCCGGCCATTGCGCCAGAACCGTACAATGTACTTTGGCCACCTGATACGATTTCAATTCGGTCTATATAATCAATGTCGATGTGATTGATTAAGGGCGTGCCTTGAGGTGTCGTTGGATCTTTTAGCGTGACGCCATCTAATAAAATTTTAACTTGATTTGACCCCACTCCTTGCATAAAGACACTTTGTACGCCTGAGGCATTTACTACGTGAATGTTTGAAAATAGTGAGAGTGCTTCTTGAACAGAAATAACGCCCAATGTTCGGAGTGTTTCCCCGGTAATTGATTCAACGACTTTGGTATTATCAGTTGCGCTTTGTTGGTATTTTGCGGCGGTGACATAGACGGTGGGAAGTGTGACTTGTGTGTCTGCATAGGTTGTGATCGCTCCTAGTAATAGGAATGCGAGTATGCTGCTTTTTTTATTCATGTTTTTCTCCGGCGTCCTTTCGCGAGACGTCTTTAATGATTCTTTTGGTTAGGCATTCCGACTTTTGAAACGGTTGCGCGACAGCTGGGGGTGACCCAATTTCCCTAAACAAAGATGCGAGTAGTGTAGAGTTTTTTAAAAAGAATGCGTATAACGGTATGGTTGATTTTTGTGTCTTACTATTACGTCCGAATACCTACGCCTTTTTTAAGAAGCCAATGTGTCCATATGCCTAGCGCAATGATCAAGAGTGTTAAGCCTGTGAGCGTTTCGTAAACGGGGACGTCTGCAATACCTAAAAATCCATATCTAAAAATACTAACCAGATGCAAGATTGGATTGAGGAGAGAGATTTTTTTCCAGATGGGAGGGAGCATTTTAATGGAATAAAAAACGCCGCCTAAATAAGTGAGGGGGGTGAGGACGAAGTTGAGGACGATGGTGGTGTCGTCAAAACTTTTGGCAAAAATGGCATTGATTAATCCGGCTAGAGCAAACAGTGTCGATGTTAAAACCATGGTGTATATGGTGACGCCTAAGCTGAAAATAGTCAGTTTGGAAAAGAAAAGCGAGATGAAGGTGACGATTACGCCAATCATCATGCCTCGTGCCACGCCGCCAGTGATATACCCTAAGAGCATGACGGCGCTACTCATGGGAGAGACCTGCATTTCTTCGATATTTTTTTGGAATCGGACACCGTAAAATGATGCCACCACATTGCCGAAAGAGTTGGTGATGACAGCCATCATTATTAAACCCGGGACTATAAAATTAATATAGGGAACGCCCTGGAATTGCCCGATTCGTTGTCCTATAAAATTGCCGAAGATGAGGAAATAGAGGGATATTGTGATGGCGGGTGGTAGGAGTGTTTGTTTCCAGATACGAAAAATACGATGAAGTTCTCTATAAAGGACAGTTTTATAGGCGATCCATTGTATGTTGTTATTGGACATGGGCTTCCTCTACGAGACGTACAAACATTTCTTCGAGTCGATTTGCTTTGTTTTTCATGCGATGAATGGGAATATTATGATGACTTAGATGGGCCATGACTATGTCGATCGATTGTTGATTCAATAGATCAACCTCAAGGGTTTGATCATCTATTTTTCGTAGGCTGAAACCTACAAGTTCTGGAATTATTTCGGGAAACTCTCCGTAGAGAATAATGGTTTCGGAGTGTAATTTTTGCAGAAGTTCTTGGGTTGGGCTGTCTGCAATAATACGGCCTTGATCGATGATGGCAAGTCGATTACAGAGGGCTTCAGCTTCTTCTAAATAATGTGTAGTGAGAATAACGGTGAGTCCTTTTTGGTTGAGCCCGGAAATGTACTGCCACATGGAACGTCTGAGTGCGATATCAACACCGGCTGTGGGTTCGTCGAGAATAAGGATTTCTGGTTCGTGTATGAGTGCGCGTGCAATCATGAGACGACGTTTGAGTCCTCCCGATAATTTTCCGGCGGCTACGTGGCTTTTATCGGTGAGTCCCAATTCTTCAAATAAAATTTTGGCTCGAGCTTTTGCGATGGCTCTTGGTACCCCATAGTAACCTGCTTGATTGATTACAATATGTTCGCAATGTTCAAAAATATTAAAATTAAATTCCTGAGGTACAACGCCCAACTTTCGTTTGGCTTCTGTGGGGTTTTTCTCAATATCATATCCGGCTATTTTGACGTCACCGGATGTTTTGCTAACGAGAGAACAAATGATGCCAATAATAGTTGATTTTCCTGCACCGTTTGGGCCTAGCAGGCCAAAGAACTCGCCTTTTTCTACGCTTAGATTAATGCCCTTTAATGCTTCAAAATCATTAGAATAGATTTTTCTTAGATCTTGAATTTTGATTGCTGTAGTCATGATTTTCGAGTGTATCAGATTGGGAGCAGTCTCTCCAATATCCTATCTTTTCTAGAGCTGTTTTTAAGGCTACGTTCATGGGGTATCGGTCTGTAGCTAATCCGGGATCAATATCTAATAATGCTAGCCATGCTTCTGAAAAAACTGGGACGTCTAGGCCCTCATCAATTAATTTTTGTGCCCGCTTTATAGATTCGGGTTGGTCTAAACTGATTTTTTTGCATGTGGCTAATTCTTTTTCCCCGTATTTATTTAGGCGTGCTGCATAACCGAACGTGCGACATAGCAGGGGCCTAAGCTCGTATTGTGTACAACGACCATTTCCTGGAATATTTGGGTCTGCTTTGTATAAAATGCAGGATGTGCCCTCTTCTGTCTTGTTGAGTAATCTTAGAAGATCTTCGGATTGGTTTTTTTGCCATAATTCTATGCTTAGAGGCAAAAATTCTAGGACTGTGCTTTCGACGTTGGGGTTTTCGCAACAGGCCCCGCACCCAGGCAGGCAGTGTAGAGAGGCCTTGCAAGAAAGGTCATGGGTTTGTTGATCAACTTTTTGAAAGAGTTTTTGAAGTTTGTCTGTTTTTTCTTGTAATTCCAAGATAGAATTGTACCCTATGTTCAAAAAATTTACTTCATACCTTAAACACATCATTATTGGTGATGCGAAAAATCCTTTAGACCGTTCGGTGTTTCATAATCTGTCTTTGATCGCCTTTTTTGCTTGGGTCGGATTAGGCGCCGACGGTCTTTCTTCCTGTGTATATGGTCCTTCTGAAGCCTTTATTGCTTTAAGCCATCATCCCTATCTCTCTATTTTTGTAGCGCTAGCTTCTGCGATTACCATTTTTGTAATTAGCGCCAGTTATTCTCAAATTATTGAACTTTTCCCTTCTGGTGGTGGTGGCTATTTGGTTGCCAGTAAATTGTTGTCGCCTACATTAGGCATGATCTCTGGTTGCGCCCTAATTATTGATTATATTCTGACCATTACCATTTCTATAGCCAGTGGCGCTGATGCAATTTTTAGTTTTTTACCAGAACACTTTATTAGCTACAAGCTCATTGTTGGTATTCTTGCGATTTTTGTTCTCACTATTTTAAATCTGCGTGGGGCCAAAGAATCTGTCATGGCCTTAGTGCCTATTTTTTTACTTTTTATTTTCACGCATGCCTTTGTCATAGTCTATACTTTTTTCACACACTTATCGATCGTCCCTGATTTGGTTCAAAATACAGTTATAGATCTCTCAAGATCGAGATCTGAACTAGGTATGTTTGGTATGTTCATCGTGATACTAAAAGCCTATAGCATGGGCGCTGGAACGTATACTGGTATTGAAGCGGTTAGTAATGGCGTTTCTATTCTAAGAGAACCCAGAGTACAAACTGGAAAACGTACCATGCACTACATGGCAATCTCTCTTGCGTTTATGGTTGTTGGTTTAATGGTTGCGTATCTCTTATATGGTGTTCATGTAGAACCTGGAAAAACACTCAATGCTACATTATTGGCGACTATGACCGCTTCATGGCCCAAAAATGTAGGCTATATATTTGTTCTCGTCACGCTTATATCAGAAGCGGTTATATTGTTTGTTGCAGCACAGACTGGTTTTATGGGTGGGCCTCGCGTCTTGGCTAATATGGCTATTGATCGCTGGTTCCCTACAAAATTTGCTATGTTAAGTGATCGATTAATTACTCAAAATAGCGTTTTGTTTATGGGTATTGGTGCTATTGGCATGATGATATTAACCAAAGGGTCTGTTGCCTTTTTGGTTGTCTTATATAGTATCAATGTCTTTATAACGTTTGTACTCTCTCTTGCTGGGATGACACGACATTGGATTAGCTCTAGAAAAAAACTTGAACATTGGAAACGTAAATTATTTGTAAGTTTTTCTGGGCTTACGCTTTGTTTTTTCATTTTAGTTTCTATGGTAGTTCTGAAATTTCATGACGGGGGTTGGATTACGCTTATTATTACAGGAGTTGTTATTGGGATTTCTGTGGTTATTAAGCGTCACTATTTAGAAACAGCGAAAACACTTAAGAAATTCGACAAGATGATTTTTGCCGCCAATGCTCCTAACTTTATTCCCCGTGCTTGTCCTGCGTCAGAGCATATTGTTTTTGATTCTGATGCAAGAACTGCGGTGATGTTTGTAAATGGTTTTACTGGGATTGGATTGTATACGCTCAATAGCATTATTGATTTATTTGGTAATACTTTTAAAAACTTTGTGTTTATTCAAGTGGGACTTATTGACGCCGGCGTGTTTAAGGGTGCTGATGCGGTCGACAAGTTACAGGAGAAATCCCAGAAAGATGTTAGCAAGTACGTTGAGCTTATGAAAGACTACGGCTATTACGCAGAAGGTCATAGTGTGATTGGTGTGGATATTGTTTCTGAAATGTTGAAAATGTCAGGTGTCATTGTTAATCGATTTAGTCATACGGTTTTCTTTGGCGGCAAGCTCGTTTTCCATGAAGATACATTCTTTACACGCCTTCTTCACAACTCTATGGTACTGGCTATTCAACGTGATTTATATCTTAAGGGTATTTCATTTGTGATTCTCCCTGTAAAAGTCGATTAGATTTTGTCTTTGCCAAACTCAGAAATTATGCTAAATTTTAGCCTCTAGTGGGGACATTTCTAAAAATCAAAGGAGATTTATAATGAGCGCATCTATTGAATTCTATAATGTTAAAAAGAAAGCAAAGGTAAAAATTTCTCCAGCTAAAGTTGAGAAAGTAACTTACGACAGAACATTGAAAGACGGTAAAGTACAACGTCGCTTTGCTTTTAAAGCAGTTGATGATGATGGTACAAAATTAACAAAGTTTTGCAGCGAAAAAGATTGGAACGCACTATAAATTATTTAATTTAAATTTTTCAAAAAACAGGGAATTAGACTTAGATCTGGTTCCCTGTTTTTTTTTGGAGACTTATGCATTTTTTTGGTTTATTTTTTCATGAACTTTCTCATTTAGCTAAAGACATTCTCCCTTTCTTTGCGATTAGTATTTTGGTGGGAGCTTTTTTAGATTCGCGTTTGGATTCTTCTAAGCTTCTGTCCTATTTTCAAAATAAATCTCAATCGGTTTTGGCAGCTTGTTTTATAGGCATGTTATTGCCCCTATGTTCTTGTACGTCTATGCCTATCGCGCAAGCACTTAAGGCAAAGGGTGCGCGCATCGGCGTCATTGTTGCGCTTCTCATGATCACACCGTTTTCATGGTTATATTCATTAATGCTGACTTATAGTTTGTTGGGACTTTCATTTGTTGTTGGGCACTTAATCTTTGCTTTATGTTCGGCACTTATTTTGGGATACCTTTTTAATTTCTTGCAAGATATGGGTGTACAAGGTTTTGCTTGGTCCCCTCCCCCATTGCCTGATCATACCTGTCATAATCCCGCACACGCGCATTATCATCATCATGGTGATGTTTCTGCTGTTCAGGAAGCGCGTCCCTCGTTTTTGGCCAGTGTATTTCGCATCGCATCGACTCTAGGGCCCTATTTGATTCTTGCTCTTGTTGTTGCCAGTTTGGTGATGACGCTTTTGCCTGAAACGTTAATGCAATCATACATGAGTCATTCTCAGGTATTGTCTTATGGCATTGCTATATTATGTGGACTTCCTTTTCACGCGTGTGCGGGTGAAGAAGTGCCCATTATTTTTTCTTTGCTTAAATTGGGTATGCCCACAGGTCCCGTTTTTTGTTTTATGGTGACTTCTGTTGGGACAGGGATTCCAACTATTATTTTAGCTAAAAAAGTTTTGGGTATGAGGCCTACCGTTTTGTATATTGTGACTCATGTAGTGCTTGCTGTATGTTCGGGGATTTTGTTTCAGTGGTTTGTTCCTTTTTTTATTAGATAAAAATATTTCTTGCAAGGTATGTGTTTCTTGTTTAATATTCCATGTTATTTAAGTATGCTTAAACTTTCGAGAGGATTATATTTATGAACTTTTTTGGCAAAAACCAAAAGTACTTGGGATGGCGACAAGAAAGTGAAACAGCTTCTCTTTCTGAAGTGCACCATAGTATTCCTGTGGGTGCCAATATGTCGTTTTGGCGTAAGATGTTGGCGTTTTCTGGCCCTGGATTTTTAGTAGCAGTGGGATATATGGATCCTGGCAATTGGGCGACGGATTTGGCGGGCGGTGCACAGTATGGCTATTCGTTGTTGTGGGTTATTTTACTTTCTAATGTGATGGCTATTTTGCTGCAACATTTGTGTGTAAAGTTGGGCATTGTTTCGGGGAGAGATTTGGCACAGGCGTGTCGAGATCATTATTCTAAGCCCGTTGTCTGGTTATTATGGGTTTTATGTGAGCTAGCAATTTCTGCGTGTGATTTGGCGGAGGTGGTGGGTTCTGCGATTGGGCTTCAGTTATTGTTCGGCATTCCACTCGTGTGGGGCTGTGTGATTACGAGTTTGGATGTCATGATCGTGTTGTGGCTTCAAAATAAAGGGTTTCGGTATATTGAGGCCATTGTTATTACGCTAATCGTCACCATAGGTGGGTGCTTTGCTTTGGAATTGTTGTATGCTAAGCCCGATATAGGGTTGGTTTTACAAGGTTTTGTCCCCCACTCTGATATTATGCATAACAAAAATATGTTGTTCATTGCCATTGGGATTTTAGGGGCTACCGTCATGCCTCATAACTTATATTTGCACTCGTCCATTGTGCAGACGAGGCGTGTAGAACAAACTCCTGAAGGGAAACGAGAGGCCATTAAGTTTGCAACGATAGATTCGACCTTGGCGTTGATGTTTGCTCTGTTTATCAATGGCGGTATTTTGGTTATGGCCGCTGCCGTATTTCATAATTCAGGGCATCATGGAGTTGCCGAAATTCAAGATGCCTATAAGCTATTAAGTCCACTCGTAGGCGTCGCCATTGCGAGTACACTGTTTGCAGTGGCGCTATTGGCATCAGGACAAAATTCTACATTGACGGGGACATTGGCGGGTCAGATTGTCATGGAGGGGTTTTTAAACATTCGCCTTCGGCCATGGCTGCGAAGATTACTTACTCGACTTATTGCGATTGTACCTGCCGTAGGTGTTATTTTGGTTTATGGCGAAGGTCATACAATGGACTTGTTGGTTTGGAGTCAAGTTATTTTAAGTATGCAATTGAGTTTCGCGGTTATTCCACTTATTCACTTTACGAGCGAACGGGCAAAGATGGGCGAATTTACAAATCCACTGTGGATTAAGGTATTGGCTTGGGGTACGGCGATTATTATAGTAGGATTGAATCTTCAGTTTTTATGGGGCAAATTGGGAGAGTTTCTTCATGTATAAAAAAATACTAATACCACTTGAGAATTCATCAGCAGATCAAGCTGTACTAGACCATATTCGTCCGCTTGCTAAGCTAACCGGTGCGGCATTGGTATTGGTGCATGTTGCAGATGGGTGGGCTGCACGCAATTTTCAGCGCTTACATTTGGCTGAGAGTGAAGAAATGAAAGCGGATAAACTTTATCTTAAAATGCAGTCAGATAGCCTTATTAATGAAGGGTTTTCTGTTGAGTATTTTTTAGCTACGGGTGAGCCGTCTCAAGAAATTATTAAATTGTCTAAAGCGTATCACGTAGATTTGATTGCGATGTCGACACATGGACACGGCATTATTGCGGATTTTATTTATGGTAGTACAGCAGATAAAGTTCGGCACAGTGTTGTGGTTCCGGTTTTGATGGTGAGGAGTTGAGGGGGGGCAGAACTTCCCATTTAGCGCTAAGACCACGCCATTAATCTCTTCTCCGCTTTTATAGTGATCCAGACGTCTTCTTTTTTTGCAATCAAATTGTCTTCTAGAGCGTACTGTAGATTGACTTGTAGTCGGTGTGCGGAGCCTGCTTGTGGGGCTAATGAGGTCCTGGATTCACTTTTGTCGTGAGATCGCCTGTGGTTTCCCATGCGGAGTATCGTGTCCATAGATGTGTGGGGTGATCACTGCTTCAGCCATCCATATAGTTTTAGTCTTGTTATCGAAATGAAGTGTGCCGTTATAGCCTCTTAGATCTAGGGTGTTAATGGGTTGATAGGGGACTGTTTGTGAGGCCTGAATAAAGCAATGAGTTAAAGATGAATAGGTTAGAAAATATGTCAGCGTTATTACTTAGTTCTTCTTCGCCTAGAGGCGTGTCAAAAGAACCTAGTGTCAGTACCCACCCTTTGGGATGTGCGTATTTCATATTTAAATCGGGGGGGTGTATTTAGTTTTGTAAAGTATTTTTCCATTTCGATCGGGAATAGGATTGCCATGTGGGTCTTCTTTTGGAAACCCTAATTTCTCTTCAATTTTATTGATGATTTCATCGGAGCATGCATGTTCTAGACGCTCTGCTTCTTCGTGAACTTTGTCCCAAGAGAGTCCTAGCTCTGTATATAAAAAAGATTCCCACAGACGATGATGGCGTATCATGTTACACCCAATTTCCCAGCCTTTTTTAGTAAGTGTTACGCCTTTGTAGGGTAGGCAAGTTACAAACTTTTCTACTTCGAGCTTTTTGACCATGTCATTTACAGCGGCTGGAGAGATCTCTAATTTTTTTGAAATTTCATTTATTTTGAGTCTCCGAAAAGACTCTGGGCCACAAAGTGCGACCATAGCTTTTAAATAATTTTGTGTGCTTTGTTTCATGCAGGAAGTATACAATAGGCTAATGAGTTTTCTTAGGCATTTAAATTTGGATACTGTTTTGGGGTCTCTGGGTAGCGCGTTATTGGCATGTCAGATTGTGGGGGTCTCTATGCACTGGAGTTGGTGGGGGGCTTTGTCTTTATCGGTTTTTGGAATTTATTCTTTGGATCGTGTTTTAGATGCTAAGGAAGATAGTCATTCGGCTCGACATCGTTTTCATTATACTCATCGGCATCTATTTTTATTATTGTCGTTAGTTGGCTTTACCTGTGTATTTATTTTAGCGATTTTATTTTTTTCTAAGCCACTACTATTTGCCAGTTTATGTTTGGGATTATTTGCATTACTACATGTAGCAATTGCCCGTTTTCGTTGGTATGGCTTTATAAAAGAAATTGTCATTGCGTTTCTTTATACGGGGGGCATTTTTTTGGGCCCCCTACTTTCTATGCAAAGTCGGTCTATTCCGTTTGGGGCTATTGTCTATTTTTTTGGTATCGTTTTGTTGAGTTTGTGGTGTTATACGTATTTGGATGATGTAGTGGATAGATTAGATTCCCTGCCCTCTTTATCTTTTTGGATAGGAGCAAAGCGTGTGCGTTTTTTAGGACTATGTCTTTGGTTTAGTTTGATTCTTGTCGGTCTTTTATGTTCGTATCGGGGACTTCTTCTCATGGCTGTGTGTACCGGAGGTATGTTATGCTTTTCCTCACGGTTTCGTATATCTGATCGATACAGAATTTACGGAGAATTTGTGTTTATTATTCCGCTAGGAATAAAGCTTATTCATAGGAGTATTTCATGAAAAAATATGTGTTGATTATGTCTGTTTTGGGGCTTTTTTCTGTGCAGTTATATGCAGATGCGATAGCGGTTATTCAGCCTACTGCGGGTCATAGGGCATCGGGCCTGATTCGATTTTCTCAAGAAGGTGACAAAGTTCGCGTCCGTGCGACATTACAGGGTCTGACGCCGGGTAAACATGGGTTCCATATTCATGAATATGGCGATATCACCAGTGCGGATGGTACAAGTGCGGGAGGCCATTATAATCCTGATCATCATAAGCATGGCTTGCCTCCAGTGCATGAAAGACATGCTGGCTCTTTCGGAAATATAGTGGCGGATGTTTCAGGAAATGCGACTTTGGAAATGTTGGATGATACGATTTCTGTTTCTGGTAGTTTTCATCCGATTATGGGTCGCTCTGTTGTTTTGCATGTGAAAGAAGATGATGGGTCTGGACCTGCAGGAAATGCTGGCGCACGTATTGGGGTTGGGGTTATTGGTCTTTGTAAATAAATGTCTGGTATAATTTCCGTTAAATATTTTTTCAAGATATCTGGAGGGTTATTAAATGAAATGTAATTACACATCTACACTGTTGGGCGCGGTTGTTTTATTTGTTTGGGGAATGGCTTCTTGGTCGGTACTTCCTTGGCATATGCAAACGTTTACTAAATTTACCAATGAGCCTGCGGTTGTAACGGCTATGATGGAAGGTGGAACAGAAAGAGCTATGTATATGATTCCTGGTGAGATATCACACGATTCTTCTCAGTGTAATCCCAAAGCACCGCGTGCGTTTATTGCATTTTGTCCTCAAGGCATGACCCAGTCCATGCCAAAAATGATGGGTATTGCCGCTTTGACGCAATTACTTCTTGCCGGGTTTGTAGGTTGTTTATTGTCTAGAACATCTGGACTTTCTTATTGGAAGAAAGTTTGTTTTGTTTCTGAGATTGGCCTTGTGATCGGTGTGGCTTCTTATGTGCCAATGTATAATTGGTTTGGCTTTACTTGCGCTTATACAGTGGTAGGTATTGTAGACACAGTCATAGGATTTACTCTTGCAGGACTTGTGATCGCCAAGTTTTCAAAGGCATAATCGATGTCGCCTCCAAAACCTCTTTTTAGCGTTGTTTCTCTAGGGTGTGCGCGTACGCTTGTAGATACCGAGAAAATGGTAGATCTGTTACAACAGGGGGGCTTTCAGCTTACGGCTGAAGGCTCTGGGGAGCGCATTACAATTTTAAATACGTGTTCGTTTATTCAGGCGGCTATAGATGAAACAGAGGCTAATATTCGTCAATTAAGTGAGCGGAAACTGGCCGGACATATCAAATATTTAGTCGTTGCGGGGTGTTATCCTAGTCGGTTTAAAGAGCCTGATCTTCAGGCCAAATTTCCGGATGTCGATCTCTGGATTACAACTAAAGATGAAATGCAAGTCCAGCAGAAATTGTCCGCGCTTGTGTTTGAAAAAAAATTCAGACCTGCCTCTGCTAGCGTTCCGTATACCAAGCTGACGCCCTCTCATTTTGCGTATCTTAAAATCTCTGAAGGTTGTAATAATTGGTGTTCGTTTTGCACGATTCCTAAAATTCGTGGAGAACATACGAGTAAGACGTCTGAAGAGGTTATTAAAGAAGCCAATTTACAACTTTCATTTGGTGCAAAAGAGCTGATTGTGATTGCTGAAGACACAACGGCGTGGGGTGAAGATATTTATGGAAAGCCGTCGTTTCCGATGCTTTTAAAAGAGCTGGCAAAAGTGGATGTGCCTTGGATAAGAGCGATGTATATTTTTCCATCTCGTGTGGATGCTGAGTTAATTTCTGTGCTTCGTGATGAACCCAAATTGTGTCGTTATATGGACATGCCCATTCAACACGTTAATTCGATGTTACTAGAAAAAATGAATCGTAAACATGACAAAGTTTTTTTGACTTCGATCTTGGATAAGCTCTTTGCTGAGATTCCAGACTTTACGTGGCGCACGACGTTTATCGTTGGATTTCCGGGTGAGACAGAAGAACATGTTCAGGAATTAATGGACTTTATGAGCCAGTATCCGATTACACAGTTGGGTTGTTTTCCTTATTCTGAAGAAAGGGAAACGCGTTCTGCCCGTATGGCTGACAAAGTGGATCCCGCTATTATCCAAAAACGTATTCGTCGCATTATGAAACATCAGTATGAGTTGGTGACCAAGCGTCATGAAGCGCTTATTGGAAAAACATTTGATATGCTTTACGAAGGCAATGGAGAGGGGCGCACCTATAGAGAAGCGCCGGATGTAGATGGACGCATTTTGGTCAAACAATCGGAGTCTTTGGTGTCTGGTAATTTTTATCCCGTAAAAATCACTGCTGTTAAAGGGTACGATTTACTCGCTACTTTATTGTAAACATGAAGGTCACTTCACGTTTTTTACTCACAGTTGGCATGTGTTTTGCCATGTTGTTTTGGGGAATTACTTGGTCGGTCTCTAAGCTACTTACCTCGATGTCACCTATTCATGTTTTGATTTTTTGGCGTTATTTTATATCTTCTGTTTTCTGTATTCCTATACTTTTGTGGACAAAATCCTCACTTAGAATTTCAGTACGAGATGGCTTTTTTATACTGATGGGTGTATTTCTTCAATTCTTACAGCAATGGCTGTCTTTACGTGGGCTAAGTCAGGGAGGCTTCGCAGGGATTGGTGGGGTTTTGGTGTGTACGTTGAGCCCTATGTTTACGTTTATTTTATGTGCACTTTTTTTCAAGAAACCTTTTCATTTTAAAGAAATAGTTTGGATTATATTAGGCCTTATAGGCATGGTTATTTTAGTCCATCTTTGGGCTGTCGATCCTCGATTGATTCTCAGTGCGGGATTGGTTTATTTTATGGGTTCGGCTATGGCTTGGTCTCTTTTTTCTTTGGCGGTGGAGCCCCATCGTTTGCATCCTTTTGTATTTGCATTTTATTTATATACCTGTACGGCTCTTCTTTCTGCCTGTATTTATTTTAAAGATATTACGCTGCATACTCCCACGTTGGGGCATCTTGATTTTTGGACATTACTTTTGTATCTTTCAATTTTAGGGACTGTTTTTGCAACGGGTGTTTTTCTTTATGCTACTTCAAAATTAGGTGCAAAACCTGTTTCTGCATTTGCGTTTATGGTGCCAGTGGTTTCTGTAATATCGAGCTATCTTTTTTTGCAGGAACCCATTACGATTTATACTTTAGTAGGTGGGTCACTCATGCTAGGAGCTGTATATGGTCTTTCAAAGTAACGAAACTTCAAGCAAATTGATGTATGCGCTTATGTCTCAAACGATTATTCCGAGACCTATCGCATGGGTTTTGTCTGACAATGGGGACACATCTTATAACATTGCGCCATTTTCATATTTTAATGCTGTGTCTACGTCTCCTCCGGTTTTATATATTTCTGCTGGCAAAAAACAGGACAGCTTTAAAAAAGATACTTTAAAAAACATAGAAGCACGTTCTCATTTTGTGGTGCATATTCCGTCTGTTGCAGACCTATCTTTAGTAACAGAAACGTCTGCCGCACTTCCTTTTGGAGAATCAGAAGCCGCTAAGTTTGGTGTTGTCTTAAATGAAGAATTGGATTGGCCGCTCCCACGTATTGCAAATGTGACAGTTGCATTTTTGTGTAAGCGTTTTGACATTGTTGAAATTGGTACTCAGGCGATGATTTTGGGGGAAATTGTTTCTTCTTATGTGTCGGATACGATTGCTACGCTATCTGAGGGGAAGCTTTCGGTAGATCCCAAGGGGCTAGATCCACTAGCCCGACTTGGAAATTCTTATGCCTCACTGGGCGAATTGTTAAATGGGTAGAATACGTACGACACAAATCCAAGAATACTGCTTGAAGTTGGATTAACCTTGGTAGTAGTGCTTCCAAACAGTGCTACTTTTTCAGAATTATTGTATACATATTTTGTGCCAATTTTCATGTGATCAAATTTAGCCTCAATACCTGCTTCACCATAAAAACCAAACGCACTTTTAGATGAGGAAACATTAATTTCTGATACAGTAAAACTTCCTTTGATGGTTGTGTAATTGAGTCCTGCTCCTACAAAAAACCAGTCTG
This sequence comes from Candidatus Margulisiibacteriota bacterium, assembly GCA_009691415.1. Taxonomy (GTDB): domain Bacteria; phylum Margulisbacteria; class Marinamargulisbacteria; order SXXA01; family SICP01; genus SICP01. Next base: position 32,591 of record SICP01000004.1, on the reverse strand, counting down.
CGAGGTGTGTTCTAGCACCTAGTTTTGCAAATGAGGTATCAAGAGTGCCTGTAACATCTATTTCATCTTCAGAGAAGGTTTTTGATTTTGTTGCTAGATTTATCCCTACTACAAGATCAGTTGAGCTATTCGAATCTCCGAGTACACCTTCAATACCGAAAGTAACTTGTTCATGAAAGTCAAGTGTATCCGAAGTTTTATACTGATCTTCTAACTTGGTACTAAATAATGTTTCGCCGGCTAAAATCGCAATTTCTTTTGCTTTAAATTCTGCTATTGAAGGTGTTGCTATAACCATTAGCATCATTCCTGTTACTATAATCTTACTGATTTTCATATGTGTTTCCCCTTAGTTTTTATTACGTAAAATGATATAAAATTATGGACTGCTAGCTATGTCAATTCAATTTAAACGTAAGTTTTAATTGAATTTACAGGGTATACTAAAATAAATTTAAATTTAGGAGATTTGATATGATTAGTATTTCAACAAAAGAAGCGCCACTCCCTCTTGGTCATTATTCACAAGCTATTGTTCACAATGGCCTTATTTTTGTTTCGGGACAATTGCCGATTAATCTTGAAAACCCAGATGCGCCTGTAGGTAGTATTGCAGAGCAAACGCGTTTGACATTGAAGCATTTGGAAACAGTTTTGAAAGCGGCGGGCAGTGATTTGAATCATGTGTTAAAGACGACTATTTTTATTTCGGATATTGGGCTTTGGGCAGAAGCTAATCGTGTTTATGGTGAAGTGTTTGGTGATCATAAGCCAGCAAGATCAGCGGTACCCACAAAAGACTTGCCGAGAGGATTTCAAATTGAAATAGAAGCGGTGGCTATGGAGAAATAAAATGGATTTGACGCAAACTTTAAAAGGATTAAAGATTGAAGTAGAAAATCATTACAATGTTAAGATGTTAGGTCTCTTTGGATCATATGCTAAACATTCAGAACATTCGGATAGTGATCTTGATCTTCTCGTTTCTTATGGCGCAGGCATGTCTTTATTTGATGATGCTCGACTCACTTTATTGTTGGAAGAAAGACTTCATCGGAAAGTAGATTTGGTTGATGAATCTACCTTGCGCCCCGAATTCAAATCTGAAATCTTAAGTACGATGATTCGACTATGAGACAATATAAGGTCTATATTCAAGATATTATAAAAGCTGTAAATGCGATTGAGAAATTTGTTGAAAATATGGATATCAAATCCTTTTTGTCAGATGACAAAACAAGCAGTGCTGTTATCAGGAAATTTGAAATTATGGGTGAAGCAGCGAAGCAAGTTCCTTCTGAAATTCAGTCTCAATTTCCAGAAATTCCTTGGAAAGAAATAGCAAGAATGAGAGATAAGTTAATTCATCATTATGCAGGTGTTAATTTATTTATTCTCTACGAAACAATCGAAAATGAATTGCCAAAATTAAAAGAAAAATTAGCAGTCATGTTATCTAAATTAAATTCTATGGAGTAGCTTGCATGAGCCAAAATATAGAAACGTTACTCATTGAAAATCGACAGTTTGAGCCTTCTGACATATTCAAAAAACTAGCCAATGTTACCTCAATTGATCTAGATAAAGATCGTCTTGAATTTTGGGCGGAGCAGGCTAAAAAGCTGCATTGGTTTAAGCCTTTTGAAACGGTTTTGGAATGGAATCGTCCATATGCAAAGTGGTTTCAAGAAGGCCAACTGAATGCGGCTTATAACTGTTTGGATGTACATTTGGTTACCCATCGGAAAGATAAGAAAGCGCTGATTTGGGAGGGGGAATTCGGTGACGTTAGGACGTTTACGTATGAGGAACTTCATCAAGAAGTCTGTCGGTTAGCTACATATCTTCAAAATGAATTAGGTGTCAAAAAAGGGGATCGTGTCACGCTATATATGCCCATGATTCCGGAGCTTGTAATAGGCGTGTTGGCGTGTGCGCGTATAGGTGCCATTCATAGCGTTGTCTTTGGAGGGTTTAGCGCCTCTTCTTTGCGAGACCGTCTACAAGACTCTAAGTCAGAAGTTGTACTGACTGCCTCTGCAGGGACTCGCCGTGGCAAACCTCTACCAATTAACGACGTGGTAGAAGAAGCTGTGTCTCAACATGATACACACGTCAAACATATTGTGGTTGTGGACACACTTAAACTTGAAGGTAATTTTTCATCGCATCAAGCAGAGCCTATGATGAGTGAAGATCCTCTTTTTATTTTATATACGTCTGGCACTACGGGAAAACCTAAGGGTATTGTGCATACAACTGGGGGCTACTTAACCCATGCCAAATATTCCACACATGCCGTTTTTGATTTAAAAGATTCAGATGTTTATTGGTGCACTGCGGATGTAGGGTGGATCACGGGGCATACGTATTTAATTTATGGGCCCCTTTCGAATGGTGCGACGTGCATGATGTTTGAAGGGACCCCTGACTATCCCGAACAAGATCGATTTTGGGACGTGATTGAAAAACATAAAGTGAGTATTTTTTATACGGCCCCTACTGCGATTAGATCGTTCATGAAATGGGGCGACGAGCTTCCAGCTAGACATGATTTGTCATCACTGCGTTTGCTGGGAAGTGTGGGAGAGCCGATTAATCCCGAGGCCTGGATTTGGTATTATGAACAGATTGGAAAAAACAGATGTCCAATTGTAGACACGTGGTGGCAGACGGAAACAGGTGGCATTATGATTACGACCTTGCCTGGCATTCATTTGATGCGTCCGGGACATGCGGGTCTTCCGTTACCGGGGATTACGGCTTCTGTACTCATGCCTGATGGGACACCGGTTACCCAAGGGGGTGGCCTGCTCTCTTTAATGGAGCCTTGGCCTTCTATGTTGCGTGGGATTTGGGGAGATAATAAACGGTACGAAGAAGTGTATTGGAAAACTTTTTCTACTTATTTTGCAGGCGACGGTGCCACGATTGATGCCGATGGGTATTATATGATTTTGGGTCGAGTGGATGATGTCTTAAATGTGGCCGGTCATCGTATTGGTACTATGGAAGTGGAAAGTAGTTTAGTGGATTTCCAAGGTGTGTCGGAGGCTGCTGTTGTAGGTATGCCAGATGATATCAAGGGGCAGGCCATTATTGCATTTGTGACTCTTAAAGATGGCTATTTAGGAAATGTTGCTTTAGAAAAAGAAATGATCAGTCATGTGTCTAAAATGATTGGTGCGATTGCAAAACCTAAACGCATTATTTTTACACCAGACTTACCAAAGACAAGAAGCGGAAAAATTATGCGTCGTCTTTTAAAAGATGTGGTAGAAGGCAAGCCCATTGGCGATGTGACGACACTGGGGAATCCTGATGTTATGACGCTTATTCAGGAACGTTTTTTATCGTAATTTTGAAATAGAATTGATCCGAGTTTTAGCGAGTCGGATAAAATTTTCTGGAAGAGGGGGATAGGCATTTTCTTCTGCTAGCAGTTGTCCTTCTTGCGTCATCCATTTCAAAAGATCTAGTACTTTTGTGTCTTGCTTTTTGTAGGTTACAAGCCAGGATAGTCCACAAATTGGATACCCATATTCTGCGGATGTATTGGTGAGTGCGTAGGGGCTTTTTTGGGCGGATTTTGTAGTGGCGGAGAGTAAAATTGTATCGACCGTTGGTGCTACAAAACGACCTTTTTGATTCTTAATAGAGGCGTAGGTAATATTTTGTTTAATGGCCTGATGTAAGCTTGCGTATCCGATTCCGCCAACTGTCACAAAAACTTTTTCGCACATCTCTTCATTGGTTTCTAGAGAGGTACCTATAAAATTAAGATTTTTTTTATGGAGTGCTTTTGTGAGATAGTCTGTAACCAATGAGGTGGTGCCGCTGTTATTGGCGCGTTTAAAAACGATGATGGGTAGATCGATCAATGCAATTTCTGGATTTATTTCTTGAATTTCTTTGGCGTTCCAATGGGTTATTTTTCCGGTAAAGATGCCGTTTAAGATTTCGGGTGTCAGTTTAAGCTCGGGATTTCCTGGTAGTGAAAAGATGATACTTGCCGCTTCAATCGTAATCGGAATATATGTAAAAATGGGGTCTGTATCGGGTGGTAAATCAATGGATGCAAACTGTACATTTTTCTTTTTTAATTCTTTTAATCCACTTTCAGATCCGGTGGCTTCGTACGTAATGTCTTGGCCCGTGACATGGGTATATTCTTTAAACATTTCTTTAAATAAAGGTTCTGGGAAAGTGGCGCCGGCACCTTTAATATCTGCACTCGTTGGAACACCTGTGCTCAGGAGTAATACAATAATAAATCCAGCCACTTTTTTAATTCTTTAACTCCTCTTACAATCGTCTAAAATAATAGGTCTTAAATCGCTCTAAAGCTTTTTCAAGATCTGCCATTTTAACTTTTAATTCGTCTAGTCTCTCTTGGTTATAATCGGTGGCTGCTGTTATGTTTTCTAGTGAGAGGGGAGGTACGTCTATGTTGGTTGGATGGATTTTATAATGATGGTAGACAAAGCCTTCTGCGGCACAGGCTGTCGAGAGGATTAAAACCAGAAAAATACAGAGCCCTCTCATATTAACCGTAGTATAACTATGGGGCTATTGATGAGCAAGTTGATTCAACTCTTGTGTTGCGCATATAATAGTGGGCTATGAAATGGGTTTTGAGTTCTAAGCTTCACCAAGCCACTGTAACAAATGCAGACTTATCGTATGTTGGTAGCATCACTATAGATGTGGCGTTAATGGAACGTGTTGGTTTTTGGCCCGGAGAAAAAGTTCAGGTCGTGAGTAATACAACAGGTGAACGATTAGAAACGTATGTTATCGAAGGGCCACGCGATTCTGGTGTCATTTGCATGAATGGCGCCTGCGCACACAAGATTAAAACCGGGGAAGAATTGATTATTATGGGGTATACACTTTCGCCGCAACCTATTAACCCTAAATTGGTGTTAGTAGATTCTCAGAACAAGTTTTTGAGGTATCTATAACTTATGGCATACTAAAATCAGCATCATTAATTTCATCTATAAAGGAGATTTTATATGAATCAAAAGTTTCATTTTGTAGCGCGAGTACTTTTGGGGTTAGTCTTTCTTGTATTTGGGTTAAATGGTTTTTTTAATTTTTTACCTATCTCCCCCATGCCAGAACGTGCAGCATCTTTTGAAATTGCTCTGATGCAGTCCGGTTATTTTTTACCTATGCTTAAATCTATTGAGGTGCTTTCGGGAGCCTTACTTGTTCTGGGACTTTATGCGCCACTATGTATAGTGATGTTGTTTCCTATTGTGATTAATATTTTTCTTTTTCATTTTTTTATGGCACCAGAAGGATTACCAATGGCAATAGGGATTCTCGTAGTCGAATTATATTTAATTTATTCCTACCGAGAAGCCTTTAAGGGTATTCTTGAGGCTAAATCTGATCGTTAATTTTTTGCAAATACTAAAAACCCCCATCATTCGCAGATATAGCTTGATGCTTTTGGTGGGGGTTTTTGCTTTTTTACTCTATGCCGCTACTTGGCATAACGGGTATGTTCTCAATGATACTCCTGGATTTCTACATCTCTCCCCCACTCTTAACCATTGGATTAATAGTCTCGTCTTTGCTTACACGGTGACGGTGATTTGGGCGCTGCTCTTTCATCTTTCTGGTAGCAAATATTATGCATTCCCAACTTTGACATCACTTTTATTTGCTGTTCATCCGCTTCATACGGAGGCTGTTTGTTATGTCAGTCATCGGGGTGTTATCTTGGCATTTTTATTTATTTTGCTGGCAGTTTTGAAGGGATTTACTTACTTTCATACGCGATATTTACGTTATGCGCTGATGTCTGTGTTAGCGTTTGTAGTTGCGGGGCTTTCTGTTTTTTGGTTTCCGAATGAACTGTTCTCCGATGGGGTTTTATTTCCTTTACGACATCTTGATCTTTGGGATCGTATTCCTACGGTGATTTACATTTTGGGCAAATCTCTTTATATGATGGTGATCCCACATCCCTTATTATTTAATTATGGATGGCAACAGTTACCATTGTATACGTGGCAAGAAGGGAGTCTCAAGCTCTGTTTATCTGTTGTAGCCTATTCAGGGGTATTAAGTTTCGCTATTTTGGGTTGGCGACGTTACCGTTGGCTGTGCATTGGGCTTTTTCTTTTTTTAGTTCCGACGGTTCTCTTGGGGTTATATTCGTTTATTACGGGATTTGGATTGTCCGAATCTTTACTTTATTTTTCTTCGTTTGGGTTTTCATGGAGTGTGGCATGGTTGATCATGGCACTTTGGACAAAATGTCAGTCGCTTGAGAAACCGATATGGCGTTATGGATTTGGTTTATGTTTGATGTGGCTTGTGATTGCTATTTTTGCCATTCACATTATTTGCACAGTAAATCGTACATTTGATTGGGAAAATGAACAGCACCTTTTAGAGTCTAGTGCGCCATTTATGGTACGCAATGCGATGTATCATTATAGGCTTGGAAACTATTTTCTTGCGATGTCGTCAGTAGATTTTGCGGGCCGCGAGTTTTTAGAAGCCACAAGGCTTTATCCTGCCTATACCGATGCATATTACCAACTGGGATTACTTTATGAACTGCGGCATCATTTGGAATCTGCCCGATGGGCTTTTAAAAAAGCACTTTACTATGGGTCGCCTAAACGTCATGAAATCTTGTCGAAACTCATTGTAATTCAGGATACACTTGGAGATACTAAAGATCGGGATCGGTATCGATTGCTTTTACTAAAGTAGTACTAAATAAAGTATGGTAATCATTACTTTATCTTTGTCAGATACCAACACCGATGAGGTAGACAGTTTTTGAAATCTTCTGAAGCGTGCGGGGTGGTTTTTTCTGTAATTGTGAGATTTTTTGGAAGTAGCTCTTGATCTAGCTTAAAGCCTTTGGCGTTGGTGCTAAATAATAATAATCCCGATGGTGCCAAGAGACGTTCGCAGTTTGCGATTAATTCTGGATAGTCTCTTTCTATAGAGAAAGAACTTTGTTTCATGCGTTTTGAATTGCTAAATGTAGGCGGATCACAAATGATAATGTCGTATTTTTGGGTATCTTTTTCTAAAAATTGCAGACAATCTTCACTAATTAAATGATGCGAAGGGCCTATTCTAAAGTTGTTTAATTCTAGGTTTCTTTCCGTCCAATGTAGGTAGACGGGACTCATATCTATAGTGGTAGTTTCTTTGGCGCCCCCTGCTATGGCGTAACAAGTAAACGATCCTGTGTAGGCAAATAAATTGAGAACACGTTTTCCCTGAGATAGATTTTTGATGGCTTGCCGATGATGGCGATGGTCAAGAAATAATCCGATGTCCAAATAGTCGGATAGATTTATTTCAAATTTGAGATCGTTTTCTTGCACGGTGATTATGGTGTGTTGCTGATCTAGGCGTTGGTATTGTTCTGCGCCTTTTTGAATGCCGCGTTTTTTTAGATATAAACGGTCAGGTGCCATTGAAAATGCGGTGATTAATTGGGTGGTAATGTCCGTGATATAGGCTGCTATTTTTTCTTCGGTATCGTCTCGGGTTCTCTCATGCCACCAGGCCACGATGTTGCCATCTATCCAATCTACGGTGAGGGGGTATTCGGGGATTTCTTTGTGGTATACACGATAACAGGAGATGTGATTGCGCTTGGCCCATTTTGCCAGATGTTTATTTTTCTTAATTAAACGGTGCATGAGTATTTGCATAAAGTGTGGAAAAAATTATATACTCTTTACTTATGATTTCATATGCTAATGGCCAATTTATTGCTACAGAAGACGTTGCTATTCCTGTTGATGCTGATACGTTAGGGTCTATTCGGGGTCTGCGTATTTTTACAACGGGTCTCGTTGTTGATGGCAAAGTAAGTTATTTGCATGAGCATGTTAAGCGACTGATAAACTCTGGAAATCGCTTGGGCTTTTTAGATATGTTGCCTGCCGATAAACTGGCTGCGCTTATAGAAGAAACGGCACAGAGAAATCATGATTTGGCTCCGGAAAAAATCAGGGTTATTAAAATTATTTTGAGTGGTGGGAAAGCCGGTTCTAAAACGGCGCAAGCGGTGAGTTGTCCGTTGCTATATATTATGGTTTCTGCGTTTGTGAGGCCACCTGAGATATATTATGAAAAAGGGGTTTCAGTTGCGACGTTTCCATATCAAAGAGATTTGCCAGACGTAAAACTAACGTATTATATTGGCAGTCTTTTGGCTCAAGAAAATTTGACTAAGTATGAAGCAGATTATCCTGTGTTTGTAACGCCAGAAGAACCTAGGTGTTTTTTGGAAGGCGATACCTTTAGTGTATTTTTTGTCAAAAACAATACGATTTACACCCCTGTTACAAACGGCAGAATTCTAGAAGGTATTACGCGCCAATCGGTTATCACTATTGCCAAAAATTACTACAAAGTTTGTGAGCAAAATGTCTTGCTTTCTTCTATATCGGACTATGACGAAGCCTTTTTAACATCGTCTATTAGACAGGTAATGCCCATTGTCAAAATTGATGGACAAGTGATTGGAACGGGTAAACCAGGACTCATAAGTAGTCATCTCAGAAGCTGTCTCTAAGCTAGGGTATCGATACCCTCTTTCCCTTGTTCGCAGTTATTTCCACAAAAGGGGTTAACTTAATCTGAGTTTTCATAATGCCAAATAAGACAGCAGTGCAATCAAACGTATTGGCTACCTTTAGTAACCTCATTTTCCATTTGTTAATTTCATTGGTGGCTATACTCTGATCTTGTTCACCTTGGAAGCCTAAAACCTGCATCATAGCTAAAGTTTGTTCCGGTTTTATTTCATCTGCTTTAAAAACGGGTATGGCATTCACGATATCACCTATGGCGAGCTTTGTTGTCGCTTGATTAACGGCCATTGATGTATCCATACATCTGCGTCCATTGTACTGGATTTGGGTTTGGATTAGCTGGTGTCCAACAATTTTCCAAATAGTCGAGGTACTCCACCATTGTGTAGATATTACATGCCCTTCCTGCATTTTCTTAATGAGGTTTGGATGCTTCTTTCCATGAGGTCTATTTTTAACTTTTTATGACTCTCTGGAATTTGTTTGATTGGCAATAATCGTACAACTCGTATGGACAATAGAGCAGACATAAAAAATACTCCTAAAATGTATACTCTTGTGTTTCAATGAGTTGTCTAAAATAATTTAAAAAATTTCAGGAGAATTATATTTTTTATCAATTTTGTAAATATATCTTTCGTTGGTACTGCCCCCTCACTGTAATGGGTGCAGAAAAACTTCCTCAGGGAGCTTTTATAGCCTGTAGCAATCATTCTAGTCACATGGACTCAGCTATTATTGCTATGGCGCTTGGACGTCCCTTTTCGGACTATGGTTTTTTGGCGGCTTATGATTATTGGTATGCTAAAAATCGTCGTTTTCATATGCATTCTGTGTTTCATCTTATACCTATTGACCGACGTCCCGAAGGCGAAAGGGAATTATCGTTAGAAGAAACGAATAGGCGTTGTCAAAACTTTGTTAATACAGGTAAAATTTTAGTGGTGTATCCAGAAGGAACACGATCGCGTGATGGACAGCTTTTAGCATTCAAAAAGGGTGCGGCAAGATTAGCGATTGATTTAAATATTCCGATTGTACCCATTTATATAAAGGGCAGTTTTGAATCGTGGCCAAAGGGGAGAAAAATAATGAGACCTAGAAAGATAGAAGTGACTATTGGTGATGCTATAAACTCAAAAAATCAAGAGACACAAGGACTTACGTCTATACTCGAAAGCGCCATAAGAAATTTAATGGTACTGACGTGTTTTTGCTTCATCCTCTTGGCGAGTACTTCTTGGGCACAAACGACTAACGGTGTTATCAAAGAGTTTTACCCCAGTGGAAAAATAAAATCTGAAATCACCTATAAAAATGATCATAAAAATGGCCCCGTAAATACTTACTATGAAACAGGTGGGCTTAGAACAACATGCCTACTTAAAGATGATTTCTCAGTAGGCTTTTTCTATATGTATTTTTCCAATGGACAGCTTAAATACGAAGATTTTTTTAAAGCTGGAAAGCGTTTCAATCTTTCTAAAGAATATGATGTTGAGGGGCAGTTGCTCATGCAATGTCACTATGATGATGATAAGTTAAATGGTCTATTCAAAAGCTATGATGCAACAGGCGTTCCGGTTGCTATTGGGTCTTATACAAACAATAAACGTGAAGGCCTCTGGAAGTTTTATGAAAAAGGACAACTACTCTACAAAGATCAGTATAAGCGTGGCCTGAGGGTCGAGCGAACAGCCTATAGCAAAAAAGGTAAAGTTCTTTGGCATCGCACCTATTAAGAACGGCGTCTCTCTCTGATCTTGATGCTTTGGCAGCACTGGAAAAAGATGCTTTTTCTTACGATCTAATTTCGCCGCGTCAATGGAAATATATTTTGACAAAGGCCAACGCAACCGTGCGTTTGACGTGTGATAATGATGGGTATGCGTTACTTTTTTTTAGAAAGAATAGCGCTAAGGCTCGTCTCTATTCTCTTGCTGTTTCTGATAGCGCTCGAGGTAAAGGGGTGGGCGCGGCTTTGTTAGAAGATATTTATGCCTGTGCGAAACAAAAACACTGTACTGAAGTTGTTGCCGAAACCAAACATACGAATAAAGCGATGCAGCACATATTTGAGAATGCGGGGTGGAACGTTTTTGGGACGTATCGTGTTTATTATAAGGACGGTACAGATGCGATTAGGTATCACATAAAAGTGGAGCACGTATGAGTAAGCATCTTATTGTTGTTGATAAATTATCGGACATTCCTCAAGAAATCAAAGCTGACACGCTTAACTATGAGGTGATTACTGTCAGAACGTATATTAGAAATGCCAAGAGGTCTGACAACAAAGTAATTAATCTTTGTAGGCGATATAAATATTTAACGACGGGTTATTATTGTTCTCTTTTTGCAGAAGCGCGAGAAGACAGAGTGATCCCTTCCGCAAAGACCCTTTTAAAACTGAGTCATCCACGTTTGTATAAGTCCCAACTTGAGGGACTGAATCAACTCTTACCTAAAGCTATTTCCGAAAAAAAATATCTCCTGATTATTTTGGGTCGTTGCAAAGATCCTATATATGAAGAGTTAGCTAAAAATATATTTGATCAGTTTCGTTGCCCCCTTATTTTAGCTGTGATTACTCATGCAGAAATTGAGAGCCTTAAAGCCCTTAGTATCGCTAAACTCACACCCGAAGAACTGTCCTTTTTTGTTTTGTCACTCACAGCGTATACACAAAAAAGATTCGCCAAGTTGCGATCCAAAATGCCCCCTCGTTTTTATTTGGCTATCTTAGAAAATCCTGAAGACCCCCTACCCCCATCTAACAAAGCAGCGCTCGAAAAGTTTATAAATATCGGCCGGAAACTAAATGTTAGTGTGGAACTTATTGGCAAAAAAGATTATTACCATCTCTCAGAATATGATGCACTTTTTATTCGTGAAACAACCTATCTAAATGATCACACCTATCAATTTTCTCTCAAGGCCGAATCAGAAGAGATGCCGGTTATAGATGATCCGGTGTCAATTTTGAGGTGCACCAATAAAATATATTTAGCCGAACTATTTAAAGAAAACAATATCAGTAGTCCTAAAACATTAATATTTGCCCGGAAAGATTTGATTGAAGTATTGGATACATTTAGTTTTCCTTTGGTTCTGAAAATTCCTGATGGTAATTTTTCGCGTGGGGTTAAAAAAGTGGATTCTCCTGAAGAATTGGTACGTGTTTCGGATCAACTGTTTGAAAATACGGAGCTTTTGATTGCACAAGAATTTTTGTATACCGCGTATGACTGGCGCATCGGCACACTCAATCAAGAGCCTTTATTTGCGTGTAAATATGAAATGTCAAAAGGTCATTGGCAGACGATTAAACAAACTAAAGGGGGGGCTTATGTTCAGGGAAGGCATGAGACTTTGGCTATCGAAAAAGTGCCTCCGCATGTTATAGACATGGCTTTAAAAACTAGCGAGCTTATTGGCCGTGGACTTTATGGTGTGGATATTAAAGAAACCAAGGATGGCATCTACGCCATAGAGGTAAATGACAATCCTAGTATTGACTCTGGCGTTGAAGATCAAGTGCTAAAAGAGTCGCTTTATGAACGGATATTATTAGAATTTCAAAATCGATTGGATCTTATACGTGGAGTAAAAATTTAGTTAAAGCAAACTAGAGCCTGCGATATATCCCGTTGTCCAAGCATTTTGAAAATTAAATCCGCCGGTAATGCCGTCTATGTCTAAAATTTCTCCCGCAAAATGGAGGCCTGGACATAGGGTGCTTTCCATTGTCTTAAAATTGACTTCTTTTAAAGAGATGCCTCCCGCTGTTACAAACTCTTCTTTAAAGACGCCTTTTCCAGAGACTTTATACCGATCACTTTCTAGTGTTTCTGTCAGTTTATTGATAGATTTTGAAGTGAGATCGCACCATCTGGCTTCAATTGAAATATCGGATTTTCGCACCAAATAACGCCATAGTCTTGAGGGGATTTCTGGGAATGGACTGTCTCCCGAAATAATTTTTTTGCTGTTTGTGCTGAGCATATTTTCGGCATTTATCCATGTTATTTTAATTTCAAATTGATAGGAACAGGCTGATACTTCTCGAGCAGCCCATGCGGAAAGCTTAATAATGGCAGGCCCACTAACTCCCCAGTGTGTAATGAGTATAGGCCCATATTGAGCTAGTTTTGGCATGCCCGTAATCATCACCTGCGCTTGTTGGACGGACACTCCGGCTAGCGCTCTTAGATCTGAGTTTTGTATAGTAAAAGTGAACAATGAAGGTACCGGCGGGACGATGGTATGCCCCAGTTTTTCTGCTAACGTATAACCTGCACGACTACTGCCTGTTGCCAAAATCACCCTATCAAACCGATGACTGTTTCCGTCAGATAGCGTTGCTAGAAAATGAGCTTCTTCACGGCTGAGCGAATTAATTCCGCAGCCTGTCCATAGCTGCACGCCTAGTGTTTTTGCGGTGTTACACAAACAATCAACTATAGACTGAGAAGAATTACTTACAGGAAATACGCGGCCGTCAGGTTCTATTTTTAAAGGCACTCCGTGGCATTCGAACCAGGCCATTGTGTCGCGGGATTGAAACGTATGAAACAGCCCAATTACGGCTTTGCCTCCACGAGGATAAAACCCAGATAAGTCACGCGGGTCAAAACACGCATGTGTAACATTGCATCGTCCTCCACCCGAAATTTTAACTTTAGCTAAAACTGATGTTGCTTTTTCAGCCAAGACTACCTGTGCGTCAGGGTTTTCTGTTTTGCACTGAATCGCAGAAAAAAATCCTGCAGCACCGCCACCAATAATTAGTACTTTCACTTACAAATACCCCTGCGCTTGCAGAGTAAATAAATGCGCGTATCGGCCATTTTGTTTTTGCATGAGTGTCTCATGAGTTCCTTCTTCTAGAATTTGTCCGCCTTCGATGACGACGATTCGATCGGCCATGCGTACTGTGGGGAAACGATGGGATATAAGAAGACTGGTTTTGCCTTTTGTTAGGGTTGAGAAGCGTTGGAATACGGCTTGTTCTGCTTCCGCATCGAGTGCTGCTGTTGGCTCATCCAAAATTAAAATATCGGCGTCTTCTCTCATAAATCCTCGTGACAACGCTATTTTTTGCCATTGGCCACCGGATAATTCCATGCCTGCATTAAACCATCTGCCTAATTGTGTTTCGATGCCTTGAGGCAATTCTTCGATTACGGGATCGGCCCCCCCTCTTTCTATAGAACTTTTTACGCGCGTGTCATTTGACATGTCGGGGACGCTGCCGACTCCGACGTTTTCTCTTACTGTTAGTTGGTACTGATTAAAGTCTTGAAAGACCACTCCCATGCGTTTATAGAGATGGTCTGAAGGCCAATGCCTAATATCTATGCCATCTAATAAAATGCGACCTTCTGTAGGAGAATAGAGCCGTAAAATTAATTTAATCAATGTCGATTTTCCTGCGCCGTTGTGTCCGACCAATGCCAAACTTTGGCCTTTGGGTATAAAAAGAGAGATGTGTCGTAGTGCCCAATTGGTTTTGCCAGGATATTGAAATCCAACATCTTCAAATCGAATGCCATATTCAAAAAATTCTGTGGACAAAAAATTTGTCGCACTTATGGGCTCTTTTATAGATGTCGGTATAGATAAAAAAGTAAACAAATTGGACATGTATAAGTTGCCTTCGTACATGTTTCCGACAGCAGTTAACCCAGTCTGAAACGTTTGTTGTCCGTGCCTAAACGCCATGATGTATAACGTTAATTGACCCAGTGTAATTTTGGCTAGTGCAGTCCATAGCGCTAAAAATCCATAACAGGTATAAAATGTTCCTGTTGCGAGAAGCGATAAGAAATAGGACCATTTTGAGCGCTGTACGGATAGTGTTTTATCTTCGCTATAAAACTGTCTAGCGAGGGCTTTGTACCGTCCCAAAAACAACTCTGACAGACCTAATACTTTGACTTCTTTGACGTGTTCATCGGTTGCTAAAACATATTCCAGATAATTGAGACGTCTCGTGTCAGGCGAACGTCTATTTCGTAATCGAAAGGCGCTATTTGAGAAACGCATTTCGGATACAGTGGCAGGGATTGCGGCCAAAATTAAACCACAGACCATCCAAGGACTACAGGAAAATAGAAGGCCAACATATCCAAAAAAAGTGAGTGTGTTTTGCACCAACTGCAACGTGTCAGTGACCATAGCGACTGGCCTCACAGAAGCTTGTTGACGTGCCCGGGTGAGTTGGTCGTAGACTTCGGAATCTTCAAAATGACTTAGGTTTAAGGTCACCGCTTTTTCTAATATAAGAATATTAACGTCTGCACCCAATTTAGCGCCCAATAACGATTGGCAGAGAAATAGAAATCGCAACACGCCTGTTTGAATAATGACTACAGCGCCTTCGATACATACCCATGCCAAACTGGCACTAACCGTTTTTGCAACTATAGCGTCTATAATGACTTTGCTAATATAGGCAATTACCAACGGTAACCCTGATGCGATTAACGTAAGGGTTGCAACGAGGACGCATAATTTTTTAGACGATCTCCACGCTAGTCCTAAGCTTGGTAAGCTATATTGAAAACTAACGCGAAGTGTCTCAACTAATTTAGTCGTCTGAAAGAAGCCTGAGAATTTGGTCAAGTTTAGCCTCTATGATATCTAGCTGTCTTTTGGAGTTGTCTGCCTGTGGCATATCTGAGTTTCTGAAATCCCGATTGGGTTTGTTGAATGCCCGTTTTTCTTCAAAGCTTCTTTTGGGGCCGCGTTGCTCCGAAGAATCCCAAGAAGGTCTTGAAGCCCCGTCTTTATTAAAACATGCACCACATAAAACAGGTCTCATGCCAGTGGGTTTGAAAGGCACTTCACATGCTGCGCCACAACTTGTACAGGTTGCGGGATGCATAGCTGATGAAGATCCTCCACGACTAAATCCACCACCACCGCCTCCAAAGCTTTTTTTAGGACCTCTTGGTGCACCTGATCTGTTATCTCTAAATGAATTCATGTAAGTCACTCCTCGCCCGCTGTGCGGAATCTTAAAGACAAAGTCTATCAAAAATGGGGTATTGTGTCGCTTGAGAAAATTAACTTATTTTTTGCGATGTGCGTTTGCTAGTTGTACATATTTTTCGGACCAGGCCTTGTTGGTGTCATAGCTTGTTTCTGGAAGTTGCTTGATGGCTTTTGCGGGGATGCCGACGACGAGGGTGTTTTCTGGAACGATGGTATGTTCGGTCACCACTGCGCCGGCACCAACGACACTGCCACGTTTTATCACGGCCCCGTTTAGAATAATCGCGCCCATACCAATGAGACATCCGTCTTCGATAGTGCACGCATGTAGGAGTGCGCGATGTCCTACCGTGACGTCGTTTCCGACGATACAGGGAATGTCATTTTCTAGATGGATGATGGTGCCGTCTTGGATATTGGTGCGTTCGCCGATTTGAATATAATTAATGTCGCCTCTTAAAACGCAGTTGTACCAAATTGAGGAGTCTTTCTTGATTCGGACATCGCCCATGATATCCGCGCTTGGAGCGACGAATACCGATGGGTGAATGTCAGGGGGAGTTCCCAATATTCTTTTTGGAAGCTCAAATTTGTGCATGTATTACAGTTTGCTTACGTTTTTAGAAATTGTTGTAGTCTTGCGTAGTTCTTCAAGATACTGTGCAAGAAGTGAGCGTTTCTTTTCTGTTTGTAGACCTTCTTTTATTTGTTGTGCAAGCTGTGGTGTAAATTCTGTTTTTTGACGTGATTGTGTATCGTTCAATTTAATAATGTGGTATCCAAATTGTGTTTTAATTGGACCTGAAATTTGTCCTTTTGTTAGAACAAAAACAGCTTGTTCGAATTCTGGAACCATTTGCCCGCGTGCAAACCACCCTAGACTTCCACTGTTACTTGCTGCTGAAGGATCTTGTGATTTTTCTTTTGCAAGGGCTTCAAAGTCTGCGCCTTTATCTACTGCTTTTTTAATTTCGCTTGCCTCAGCTTCTGTTTTTACTAGAATATGGCTGGCATTTCGTTGTTCTGTTGCTTGAAATTGCTCTGGCTTGCTGGTGTAAAAGGCCTGAGCATCTTCGTCAGTCACAGTAATATTTTTATCGATTTTATCTTTAATTAGTGCATCTAACAAAATTTGTTTTTGTGCGTCTTGAATTTGTTTTTTGTAGCTGGCTGATTTGTCTTCTCCAGATTTTTTTGCTGCGTTTACTAAGAGCTGTTCGTCAATCATTTGATCCAATAATTTCGCTTTATTTTCTTTTTGTTTAAGTGCTTCTGAGTACTGAGGGGGAAATCCACTGATGCGTGAATTTAACTCTTCTATGGTTATCTTCGTTTTGCCAACTGTTGCAATAATGTTTTTTGGTTCAGAAGCAACAACAATCGTGCTACTCATTAAAATGGCCAGTGTAAATAGTGCTTTACTTGATGTCATGATGTACCCCTTACAATTTTTGATAGGATTATTACTAGATCTTTATTGTAGTAAAAATTTTGCAAGTTGCAAAGATTCTTGTAATTTTTTATTCAAAAAAAACGATTACTTAATATGATTTTTAAACTTATTGCTATATCAAACTCATTTTCAAAACCAACTTCTGGATATTTAGGTGTTGGCCCTACTTGATATATGATTTTAAATACACAAACCATTACCTCGAAATATAGAAAAACTAAAAGCATAGAAAACTATAACAGCCAGTCTGAATGGGATGATGCCAAGCTTACAAAATGTGATTTTATTCACACTGGAATTTGCAGAAGATTCCTCATGTGGCATAATTTCTTGTTGATCTTTTTCTAGTGCACGCACAAATACCAGCCCGTTCAAAACGCAAACGATATCCTCATTATGGACTGAAGGTGCTAGGTTATAAATTTTCTTGTCATGCGCTAGCGGTCTCGAATAGAATGTTACTTATTCTGTTTTAAAAAGGACTTCGCTCATGAGCATGTTACAAACTATTTACAAAACTATTTTTGGTGATCCCAATGAAAAACAAGTTCAGCAGATAGTCCCGATTGTTGCGCAAATTAATTCGTTGGAGTCTTCTGTTTCTATTTTGTCAGATGAAGAACTTCGTGCCAAAACGGATAGTTTTAAAGTTCGTTTAGCGGCTGGGGAAACATTGGATACTATTTTGCCAGAAGCGTTTGCAGTTGTTAGAGAAGCGAGCAAGCGTGTTTTGGGTATGCGGCATTTTGATGTGCAATTAATGGGCGGCATTGTCTTGCACCAGGGCAAGATTGCTGAGATGAAAACGGGTGAAGGTAAAACGCTGGCCTCTACCCTACCCGCTTATTTGAACGCGCTCGAAGGCAATGGCGTATATATCGTTACTGTGAATGATTATTTGGCAAAACGTGACAGTGAATCAATGGGTAAAATTTATTCGTTTTTGGGGTTGAGTGTGGGGCTGATTCAGGCCAATTTAGAGACGGAGACACGGGTTGCGGCATATGCGTGTGATATTACGTATGGCACTAACAATGAATTTGGGTTTGATTATTTGAGAGACAATTTGTCTTGGGATTTGGGGCAGTGCTGTCAGTTGCGTCGTCACTTTGCCATTATTGATGAAGTGGATAGTATTTTAATTGACGAAGCACGTACGCCACTGATTATTTCTGGTGCGGCTCAAGTTTCTTCTGAGCGTTATTTGCCTATTAGCAAAATCGTGAAATCTTTAGAAAAAGAAACGCATTTTACTGTTGAAGAAAAACATAAAAATATTATTTTGACTGAAGCGGGTATTCAGGAAATAGAATCCAAGCTCAATTTGGATACGATTTATTCTTTAGAAAATATGGAAATTGCCCATATGGCGGTGCAGTGTTTAAAGGCCCAGTATTTATATAAGCGTGATGTAGATTACGTTGTGAAAGAGGGTGAAGTGTTAATCGTTGATGAATTCACGGGCCGTATTTTGGAAGGGCGTCGTTATTCTGATGGATTACACCAAGCGATAGAAGCGGTTGAAAATTTATCGATTAGAGAAGAGAGCCAGACTCTTGCGAGTGTGACCTATCAAAACTATTTTCGTATGTTTCCAAAATTAGCTGGTATGACAGGAACCGCCGCAACTGAGGCCGACGAATTTAACAGTATTTATAGTTTGTCTGTTGTGCAGTTACCTACTAACCAGCCTATGATTCGGGCAGACAATGCGGACTTGGTTTACAAAACAAAAGAAGAGAAATTTAAAGCGATTATTGAAGAAATTGTAACGGTTCATACGCTGGGACAACCAGTTTTGGTAGGGACGATTTCGATTGAGTCTTCAGAAAAATTGTCTAAGTTGTTAAAAGCAAAAGGCATCACACACAATGTTTTGAATGCCAAATATCACGAACGTGAGGCAGAAATTATTGCTAAAGCGGGGCAAAAAGATGCCGTGACTATTGCCACTAATATGGCCGGTCGTGGAACGGACATTGTACTTGGTGACGGTGTAACAGAATTGGGTGGTCTGTATGTTATTGGGAGTGAACGGCATGAGTCACGTCGTATTGATAACCAGTTGCGCGGTCGTTCTGGTCGTCAAGGTGATCCGGGGAAATCCCGTTTTTATGTGGCTTTAGACGATGATTTGATGCGCATGTTTGGATCGGATCGTATTGCGCGTGTAATGGATACGTTGGGGGTTCCTGGAGATACACCGATTGAGCATCCTCTGATTTCACGTTCTATTGAGAAAGCGCAGAGTAAAGTTGAAAAATACCACTTCTCTATTCGTAAACAGATTTTGCAATACGACGATGTCATGGATAAACAACGCAAAACGATTTACGGCATTCGTCATCAGATTTTAGACGCGGCAAAGATTTCTCAAAAAATAAAAGAAATGATTTCCGAGTATGTCCAAAAACGTATTGCAGAACTTTACCCTACTCCAAACATACCTGTAGATGCTGAAGAGTTGGAAGAATTTGCGCGCGAATTAAAAGTTATTTTCCCGATTAATAATTTGAGTGAGATTGTTAAAAATACGGACAGAGCTATCTTGGCTGCGGATTTATCTGAAGGCTTTATTAAATTGTATGAAGCACGTAAAGCAGAGCTACCAGAAGGACTGTTTGATGCTGTGATTTGTAGACGTGCCATTTTGATGACATTGGATCGCAGATGGATGGATCACTTGCATAATATGGATATTTTGCGAGAAGGAATTGGTCTTCGTGCCTATGGCCAAAGAGACCCTTTGATTGAATACAAGATTGAAGGGTTTGAAATGTTCCAGCAATTGTTGTTGGATGTTTCTGAAGAGTCTCTTACGATGATTAATAAGGCAGAACTTGTGATACAAGAAGAAGACGAGGAAGAAGGAGAATAACATGGTGCATGAAGTAAAAAACGCATTAAAAGAAACTCAGGAAGCACTTCATCACCTCGGAGACTATCTTTGACATTGCCAAACAACGGGATACGATTCGGAATTTAGAATCTGAGATCGGCCAAGAAAGTTTTTGGGAACAAAACGATCAGGCACAAGCTATTTTTACACGTCTTAACAAATGTAAAAATGCGGTGGCTGACTACGAAGATAATTTAGCCCTATGCGACGATATCAAAGTCTATATTGAGCTTGCAGAAGAGTTAGGTGATGATTACGAGGAGCCCCTTAACGAAGCCAAAACACTTCTCGCTACATTAAAATCCAAAGTCGACACACTCGAAATAAAGTCTATGTTGTCTGGAAAATACGATACGTTTAACGCGTTATTTTCACTTAACTCTGGTGCTGGTGGAACAGATGCCCAGGATTGGACTCAGATTTTATTTCGGATGTACACACGGTATTTCGATTCTAAAAAATGGGACTATGCTGTCTTGGATGAAACACTGGGAGAAGAGGCGGGCATTAAATCGGTAACAATACGGGTTACGGGTGAATTTGTGTATGGCTTATTAAAACATGAAACCGGCATTCATCGCTTGGTGCGTCTGTCACCGTTTAACGCCAATAGCAAACGCCAGACCTCTTTTGCGTCTGTGGATGTCATGCCCGAAATTAATAAAGATTTTGGGGATATCGAAGTGGATCCTAAAGATCTCAAAGTGGATACATTTCGAGCATCTGGTGCGGGTGGTCAGCATGTTAACAAAACCGATTCGGCGGTTCGTATTACGCACTTGCCTACGGGGCTGGTGGCACAATCTCAAAATAGTCGATCGCAAATTGATAATAGAGAAACGGCGCTTACGATTTTAAAATCTCGGCTTATTCATTTGTTGGAAGAAGAGCATAAATCAGATATCAAAGAACTACGGGGTATCACACGAGATATTTCGTGGGGCAATCAGATTCGCTCGTATGTGTATCATCCTTATAAACTGGTAAAAGATTTACGCACGCAAGTAGAACGGACTGATTTACAAACGGTGATGGACGGCGATTTGGACGAATATATTAATGCATCATTACGTCAAACCTTGAAAAAATGAAGACATTTTTTTGGGTTTTATATGGCAGCCTTGTCGCACTTTCTCTTGTTTTAATTTGGCCTCGTATTTCTCAAGAACGGCTTCATGGACCGATAGAAACAGTCATGGCTTATAGTGATATCGTCCGGCTTTCTGAGTCTGAAAAACTACCCATCCCCGTGATTTTGGCGCGCTTTAAACACGCGGGACTTACGAGTCTTTCGCTCACGCCTGCATCTTCTAATATTCAGATTCAGGAGTCTTTTTTTATTGTCTTAAGAGTGAGTAATACAGATTCAAAACTTCCGGTACTCAGTAAAAATGACACGCTTCTTTTTGATGGCCCGGAAGTCTATGGCTATCCTTTTTTACTTAAAGATGTCGGCCGGGCTTTACAACAGTCTGGATGTCGTTTGGGCATGGTGGAGCTATATCCACAGGCAGGTATAGAGACGTTGGCAAAAGCTCTTCCTTCTCAGATCATACGCGTGCATAGTATTCCCGAATTAGAAATCCATTTACTCACACCTGATGCAGCAATCAGTCGGTATATGCGTGCGATTCGAGAACGACGGGTGAACATGTTATTCCTGCACCCCTATATGCATCGCCGACTTTCCTCTGAAAATTTGATTACTTTAAATACAACCTATTTAACACAGTTGTCTTTACATATTCATCAAGAAGGCTATGCGCTTACAAAAGCAGAGCCGCTTTATCTTCACGCTATCTTTAGGATGTATTTCTTGCAATATAGTGCGTGGCTTCTTGTCTTGGTGATTCCTATTTTGGCGATACTAACGGGACTTGCTATGAAACGTTGGTGGGCCGGTTTTTTAGTTTCGGTTTTAATCACGGCGGGTGGTGCGGTGATGGTGTCGGCGTTATTGTTGGACCCTGTTTTTTTATTAGGAATTATTAGGTTTCCTTTTATTTCTGGAGCACTTGTTATACCGGCCTTATTTATTGGGGCATTTTCATATTTTCGGGACCGAAAGTTTATAGATTTTTTGAAACAGCCTTTACTGATTTCGCATTTAGTATGCGGGCTTTTATGTGTAGGCATTATAGGTGTCTATGTTATGCGCAGTGGACATTCTAGTGTGGGAAGCATTCCTATTTTGGAGGTTCATTTTAGATCGTTTTTGGAACATATTTTTAGTGTTAGGCCGCGTACTAAAGAATTTTTATTTGGGTATCCAGCGTTGATGTTGGCGTTTATGTTTCCTCAGTCTCGTTACAGTTGGCTTTATGCTGCCATGGGAAGTATTGCCCTCGTGTCGCTTTTAAATTCTTTTTGTCATTTGCACACACCGTTATGGGTGTCGACGTATCGGTCGGTATTAGGCTTGGGCCTAGGACTGATTGTGGGTGCATTCTATTTATGGATAAGGAGATTATTTAGATGACTAAAGAAGCATTGCAAGCTGTAGAAAATTTACTTGGAATCACATTTAAAAATTTGGCGCTTTTAGAAACGGCGTTGACACATAGTTCTTATGCCAGACGGGATAAAAAAGTTAGGATTGAAGATAATGAACGACTCGAATTTTTTGGGGATGCCGTTTTAAAACTCATCGTTTCAGAATATTTATTTCGCCGCTATCCCACCCTGGACGAAGGAACTCTTACCACGATTCGGTCACATGTGATTTCGGATCGCAGCTTGGCCGTTGTAGCTCAATCGCTTTCTTTAGGTGAGCATATGCAGTTTTCTTATGGAGAACGCAATACGGGTGGGGCTATCAAAGCCTCAAATTTGGCCAATGTGATGGAGTCCATTTTGGGGGCATATTATTTGGATCAAGGGCTTCCCGCCGTTAAAGATTTTTTCATTCCTCTGCTCGAAAGAGAACTTCCTGACTTGCTATGCAGTCCTCTTCAAAAAGATCACAAAACGTTGCTCCAAGAAACACTGCAAAGGGCGCAACATAGTCTACCTTCCTATAGGGTTCTCGAAGAAACAGGGCCTGATCATGAAAAAGAATTCAAGGTCGAAGCGCGTACAACTATTCAAGGCGTTATACATGCCCAATCAGGCCATGGAAAAACCAAAAAAGATGCCGAACAGTCAGCTGCACAGGCGTTGTATCGCGTGATCCAGCCCCTCTTATAATCATGATTCGTTATTGCCTCAAATGCACGAACCCTGTTCCTGATAATCTTGCCGTAAAACAGCATGGAGATATTCGGTGTCCACGCTGTGGGGATCGTCTGTATTACTTGGGCAAAGAAGCGGTTAGACTTTCTCATCCGTCAGTTTTTTCGGAGTATGATGATCGTTCTTATGCCGTATCTGCCCTTTCCAATTATCAAGGGGGCATTGGACATATTGAGACGCCTTTCACAGAAGATATCCATCGGCTAGAGTGTGAAGAACTCTTACGGTACAACCCCCAAAATATTCCGGTGCTTTATCAATTGGGTCGCCTTTATCAATCCCGTTTTCAATTTATGCAGGCCAAAGAATCATATCAACAAATTTTGTCGCTAGACGAAACCCATGTAGATGCCCGCCTGCGCATGGCCGAGATTTGTTTGAGCGAACATCGTTTTGAAGATGCGATTCGTCATCTGGATCAGGTTATACACGCTATTCCTGAAGATCCGATGCTCCATTTTGATTTTTCGGTTGCCCATTATTTTGCAGGACGTTTGTCCATGGCAATTCGTCATTTAAAAATCGCCGATGAACTTTCTGTTGATCCAGACTTCAAAAAAACAGTTCAGGATGTTTTGGAGCAGCTTCAAATTTAATGTGCAAACTAACTCAATATAAGTGCTTTGGCAAAAAAGATTCTCGCTCTTCACGCTCGAATCATTCTTCGGTATAATTACAACTGTTTTCTTCTTTTTTGGGGTGTCGCCAAGTGGCAAGGCAGCGGTTTTTGGTACCGCCATTCGGAGGTTCGAATCCTTCCACCCCAGCCAACAATACAATTCCTATTCAAGGTTTTGTTTCCGAGAAGAATCTAAGATGAACGATTAAAATGAAAAAAAATAATGTTGAAGGCTTTGCATTTATAGGCCGGACATTTCTTGAATACTGTGAGATGTTTAATCTTACGGATGATGAGTTAAGTTCCTATTCATTTTTAGATTGTCCAGCGGGCGCATGTAGTTTTACTGCAGAAGTTCATAAGCGAAATATTCAAGCTACTGCAGTAGACTGCGAGTATGGATTAGCACTCTCAAAATTTCTTGAAAAATGCGAAATAGAAATTGAATCATGGATTTTCTGAAGCTAAAGATTTATTTGATTGGTCTTTTTATAAGGATCTAGATCAGTTATTTGTCTTTCGAAAAAAGGCATCATCCCTCTTTTTAGAGGATTATCAAAACCATCCCACACATTATATTGAAGGTAGACTTCCAACTCTAACACTACTCACTAATCAGTTTGATTTAATCAAGTAGCCATAATCAATAATCAAGTAGCCAGGCTCCCCTGTTCTCTAGGTATCCATACTATCAAAACGAAGACATATGTATGGCTCCTTTGGCTACAGGGGAACCATACATAGGAATCATAGGTACGTGGACACTACACTCAAAAAAAGTGCACCTGTCCCCTTTTGTCGTTTAGTGTCCAGGTTGCTAAATTTACTAATCCTGATTCAGACATTTATTTTACAGGTACGGGGCCAGAATCATGGGGAGCATGAAAGGGTTTTATAAGCAGATCTATTACCCCGGCACTTTCTTTCTCTTATAACCCTGGCACCATTACTCGATAACTTTCCCATCCAGCCCGTCAACCCAAGCCTCGACTCGAATATCGTCAGAAGCAATGATATTTACTGCTCCTCGCTCGTGAATAGCCGTGCCATACACCCTACTTGAATGTATAGAGTGCTTTTCAATAAAATCGTGTGATACTAAATCCGTAATTTCCTGCTCTTTTGAAGACACTGATACGCTGCCCCCCTTCATACGTTCTTAGGTTTTTGCGCCTGGACGGTGGAGGGCCATTAGCTTGAAATAATCGCCTTTAAAAATGATTCCAAAAGCTCCGATTCCGAATAGGCCGACGTCAACGTGATTTTTCTATAGTCTGACAACACCGCCAATCCTTGTAGAGCCGCCCAAGTCATAACAACCATCTTATCCAATTCAGAATCGCTCTTTTTCCAACTCGGCCTCAGCCCTTCCTTGACGCAACTTAGAATCGATTGAATCGTTTTTAAGTACCAATCTGGGTATTCCTCAAGGCGACTTTCCAAGATCGTCCTCCACGCGTTCGAATGCTTGCGAACAAATTGAAGATACGCATGGCCCATCGTGAACGGAGCCTCTTCAGGTTTCGTCGTTGCTCTACGCGCAGTTTCCAGAGTTTCGAGAAGCGCTTCTAGGGTCCGATGTCTGAGATGCACCTTGATGTCATCCAGGTTTTTAAAGCTGTGGTAAAGCGTTCCCACCGAGTAGCCGATCTTGGTGCCAATTTTCCTTGCGGTAAGGCATTGAAGGCCTTTTTTTTCGACGATTGCCTCGGCTGTATCTAAAATCAGATTTCGCAACGCATCCGGAGTGTGATCGTAGCGGCGACCCATTAGTTGCTCGCTCGCGTCAGAATTTCACTTAAGACACGTTTTTGGGTCGCGACATCTTGTGTGGAGTAGGACTCTCGGCCCTTCAACCGCGTAAACACATGCAAATTGGAATCGACCATCTCAACGTCGATTTTTGAACGAGTGGCTGTTTTCGTCCCCTTATAAATCAGAAGCGAGCTAATCGGATCGACGACGTTGTCCTGTTTCGACTTATAAACCTTGGCGGTCGAGAACGTCCAGTCGTCCTTCAATAACATGTTCTTCGAACCAATAGTCCACCGAGAGGTGGAGTAGCCACAAACAATCCAACGGCTAACAACATACCAACAAAATATTTCTTTTTCATATACAACAAAATCATAACAGAAAAATTAGCTATTGAACAATGTTTAAATGACTGATACATTATCCCAGGTGTCAATTAAACAATGTTTAATTAAAAAGGAGGCTACCATTTTATTACCCCGATCCACACACAACTTTAGGAGGAACATCCCGTGAAAAATTCTATTTTATTTCTTTTAGTCATTGCAACAATTCTCACCACACAAGCTCAAGCACTTTTGGCAGCACCAGACACTGTCGCCCCCATGAAGATCAGCACCAATGTCGTCACATTGATTGGTTTAGGAGATCTCAATTTGAATTTTGAAAAGCCGAGTGGCGATTCCAGCTTTCTATTTGGCGGTCATATCAATGCGGACAAGAGCAACCGTTCCATACTTGGGGACGGAGGGATTTATACCTCGCTTAGAGTCTACATGAATACCTATACGGTAAAAGAGTTTGGCCAAGCATCCTGGAAAACGTATGTGCAAGGTACCTTCGGAGCTTCATTTGCTGATAAATTATCTCCGTCTGCTGAGCTGTGGATAGGCGCAACGAATGGTTTTGGCGGCCTCGCTTTTCAGGAAATCGGCATTGGGATCGGTCGGATTTTTAACGATAAATCACCAATGCACGTAGCGATTGGGTATAATATTGGTCTTTCTATTTAGAACGAGCCATTTTGAGTAGCTTATAGAAACTTTGTTCTAAACAAGGCACCTTAAATAGAAAAATAAACAAACAAATGAAAAGTAGCCACCAAAAATAGATCGAAAGAAGGCCGAGGCCATGGCAATAAGAGTAATTATGATGTTTTTAGTGGTTAGTTTAATGGGAACTTCGGTCTCCGGATCCGAGATGGAACCTATTAAGAGAACAGGGGAGCCTGGCTACTTGACTCTTAGAGAACAGGGGCGCCTGGCTACTTGACTTGGCACTTTCTTTCCACAAACAGAATTTTCGCCATTCATCAATTTATTGAAATAACTATACAAGAACAGTCTGAATTGGAATTTTCAGGATTTAGGGATTTATGTGATGGGAGAAATGGCTAGATGGTATTGAACCGATTTTTTTACGTTATTCATCCTGGTTAATCCGTTAATCCAACTAATCGTGATTCAGACATTTATTTTACAGGTACGGGGCCAGAATCATGGGGAGCATGAAAGTCAAGTAGCCAAGTCAAGTAGCCAGGCTCCCCTGTTCTCTAGGTATCCATACTATCAAAACGAAGACATATGTATGGCTCCCTTGGCTACAGGGGAACCATACATAGGAATCATAGGTACGTGGACACTACACTCAAAAAAAGTGCACCTGTCCCCTTTTGTCGTTTAGTGTCCAGGTTGCTAAATTCACAGCCAGTTTTGCATTTGTAACCGGATCGGATACCTTGGCTAACCCCACCACTTTATTGAGTGCGCCATTCTTTTCAATGCAAGAATTTTCTACACGAATAGTGCCCCCTGAATTAAGGCTGTAACTAGCCACCATATTTCGGGCATCCTTAGATTCAAAACTATTCGGTAATCTCGCAATTTCGTACCACTTCCCAATATAGCGGTTCAAATCCACAAACCGTACAACTTCAGGATCAGCCGGATCAGCCGCAAAGATTTGTCGAGAGCCTGTGATCAAAACTAATAAAAGTATATAAATAAAATATTTTTTCATTCTTCATTCAATCCTTCTAAATTCTAATTGTTATAAATTTAACATAGCATCACGAGCTTTGAGTGTTTGGCGGAGACGGCTCAGACTGAAAAAGACTGTCTTTGGGATTAAGTTTGAGGCGATCGCAGGTTTCAAAACTCTCTAGAGTAAGTTGCCGTAATTTCTCAAAATTGTCTGGCGAATCAATGACTGTTCCGAAGTGGATTTCGGGGTAAGCGTTGTCAATTTTCGCAATTAAAGTGAGCAGGACGTTTTTGATGTAATTAATTCCGAGAGCAAAG
Organism: Candidatus Margulisiibacteriota bacterium; assembly: GCA_009691415.1. Lineage (GTDB taxonomy): Bacteria > Margulisbacteria > Marinamargulisbacteria > SXXA01 > SICP01 > SICP01. Next base: position 4,747 of record SICP01000004.1, on the reverse strand, counting down.
AGAATCCAGTCGGCTTTTTGGGATTTTTCTGTTTTTCTGTATGGGAAATCTGAGCCAAATTGACGCCATCCAAAAAAGTCTAGTTGGGTCATAAAAAAGGGTTTGCCAAGTATCGGATTTTGATTTTGCGTGTGTGTTGAGGCATCCTCTTCGGATGGATCAAGGCATTGTATATTCAATAACCGATTCTCAATGGCAGATAAGTCATGAATTTTATGTAAAATGTCCCAGGCTTCTTTTTTGATTTTAAATGTGATACTTAGTCCATTTTCTTCGTTGTCACTAATTTCAAATCGATTTTCAGCTAATAATAAGAAATAATGTGCGAAGGGGCCTTCTCTTTTGCATAATGGGTAACTCAATTGACATACTTCAAATCTACCTGGATCGAACCAACTGGGTAGATGTATCTGGTCCGTTTCGTTTAACGGATTAGGATCGGTTGGGATGAATGAAAGTGTTCTGGGTCTTAGGAGAAGTAGTAATTTTTCAATGTTGTGGGCAGTTTCTTGATCTCTAGGGATGTGGGCTAAATTTTCTGGTATGTCTTCAGGTTTACAGAGGGCTAAGAAAAATCCTAGTGGATTTTGGTAGTCTACTTGGTTGATTTTGGTTGTTGATGCTGTGAGATAATCAGGGGAGGTGGTTTGTTTTTCTACTTCCGACATTCTGTTTAGAACTTTTAGAATCGTTTCCTTCTGAAGATGTTCTTTATCCTCTAATAGAAGTGGTGTCTCAAGTTTTCTAAAATGGTTGAATAGAATGGTTAATTTTTTTTTGGAAAGAGTGGCATAGTCTTCTACGGATAAATCGCCTTCAATGAGTCGAGTTGACAAGAGTTGTCCTGGAGCCACGGTCAGAATGAGCCAGTCTGTACCTGAGGCGATTTTCTTAACGTATAAATCGGTTAAGTGGTGTTCTTCAATGGCATCGTAGGCTTTAATCTCTTCGCTCATATTTCGTAGAGGACTGGGGGGCATGGATTTGAAAATGTAACTGGTATTGGGTTGTAAACCTATGGCCAAGAGACGCGGCGGTACAGTGTCAGGAGTCGTAAATTTGATGACGGTTGCCCCCGAAAAACCACCTGATGGAAAGGTAGGGCTCCAGGTGTGGATGTATTGGGCTATATCCTCTAATAAGGTGCTTGCTATAATTTTTAACATAGCGTTGAAAGGCTACGATTTCTCAAAATAGACTGCTCCTGTGCTTAATCTGTGGGGGGGTTAGTTAATAGATGGTATCAATAAATTTGTTTTTTTGTATATCAAACCGTTAATAATTTATGTAATATACTGAGCTTCGATGCGCCATAAAAAAATAATTTCAGCTCATACTAGTCCTTTTCTTTGTGAAGACTTAATTACAGGGTAAATATTTTCAAGTAGCTAGGATCCCCTGTTCTCTTGTACTTTCTTTCCACAAACTGAATTTTAGCCATTCCTGAAGTCATTGAAATAACTATACAAGAACAGTCTAATTGGGATTTATTGGATGGGAGAAATGGCTAGATGGTATTGAACCGATTTTTTTACGTAATTCATCCTGGTTAATCCGTTAATCCGTTAATCCAACTAATCCTGATTCAGACATTTATTTTACAGGTACGGGGCTAGAATCATGGGGATATGGCGCCAGGGTTATAGATAGAACCATTACTCCGGAACATTCTATCGCTGTATAATTACGCGATTACTTTACAACCGAATTTTCTGATAAGTCTCTAAATCCATATCGACAATATTGACTGTTATTGAAAGGCCTTTTTGGTCTGCGAAATAGCGCGTTAATGCTGAAGCAATTTGTTGAGAAAGATGTCCTTTTTGTGACACGGTCCTGCCCGAAAGAATAGAAGCTGTTACATGTACAAATTCATCGTTCATTGTCCCAACACGATACGCTTCGTAGGTTAAAATACGTACTTTAATATCTGCTTCTTTAAAAAGCGTGCTGGCAAAAGTAGCATTAAATACTACGTCTAAAAGATTCTTTCTATGTGGAGATAACGATTTTGATAACTCAACAACACAATGTGGCATATTAACTCCTTGTTTATGAAAGACGTTCACAATGGCACTTAAGTTTTGGATTAACTTTCATAGTATACTGGCCACATGAGATTCCTCCACACAATGCTTCGTGTTAAAAATTTAGATGAATCTATCACATTTTATGAAACCCATTTTCAGATGAAGTTGCTTCGAAAAAAAGATTTCCCGGAGGGGGAATTTACTTTGGCCTTTATGGGGTACGGAGACGAAACGACTAACACGGTTTTAGAATTCACCTATAATTGGGGGGTTGATTCTTATGATATTGGAACGGCCTATGGGCACATCGCAATCGGTGTGGATGATATCTATGCTGTATGTGAGAACATTCGTGGAAAGGGTGGGAAAATTATTCGCGAACCCGGACCTATGAAACACGGAAAAACAGTTTTGGCATTTATAGAAGATCCCAACGGATATAAAGTAGAATTGTTGCAAAGATAAGCTTTAAAGTTATGGCCCCATTACCCGGTTACATTTTTGGGTAAAATAAAGATTTCTATGCTATTAATTGTAGTCATACAATGTAGATAAACCCATTCGCAGAAAAAGGAGCCCTCTAATATGTCCTTCTCCATTCGAAAACCGACACTGCCCACACCACATCCTAGCCTCAAAGGAAATCCATTTGCTCCTTTAGCGACAACTAACGACGACTCTCCCGCACCCACTTTCTCGTCATCTCATGGGGCCAAAATCGATCCGGCCAAACAATTTACACTATCTTATGCCCAAGCCATTAAGACCCCTACAAAGCCACCCTGGTCAATAATACCCCAGAAAACAGGATTGGTCGTATTGAATCCTAAGAAATAGTATCTTGAGGACTTTCAACGTCTCTCTATTTAAAATAGTTAGTTTAGCGAAACAACTGCGTATCACATCTACTGAAATTTTTCTCGGCGAGTATTCTGATCATAAAAAAACAGATCCTCCACAGTATGTTGCACGATACGAAGGCTATCGTATCGTACTGTTTCAATCGTTAGAAGGGAACTTCGGGAATGCCTTATTTTTTGATGAAACAGGTAAACATGCTAGAAATGAAGGTATTGAAGGGATCCCTACTGAGTGTAAATATTCTTAGTATCTGGTGTAGCGAAACCGAGTCCTCTACTGTGTTTTAAAATCACTTGAAGGCAGTACGACTATCTCTATTGTTGTTGATGGGCCACTTATTTATCTCTTGGCAAGAAATCCTAAACAATTAGAATCACTCTATATGGGTTTCTTGGATCAGGGAGCAAAGTCGTGTGATAGGGGGGATGGGCAGCCTCTCTCTGGGAAACATTCTCAGATACAATCGCATAAACATTGTCTTTTTTTATTGGAAGAAGGGTCTTCAAAAGAAGCTCCTGTATCCATACAAATTTATAACGTAAGCACCTTCCCTCCGTTTAGGTTAACGTTTATCTCGGATATCAACCATGGCACGCCTATTTTAAAATCTGTTCACACCTATCTACCTTTTTTACTTCAAGGTATTGCTAAATACGCCACCGCTTACTTTCAATCACCCATCATCGGCTTTACTATTTTTCATTCAAATTTATTAGACGCTCCGTGTGTCCTTAGTTTTCATAATGTTATAAGCGCTTATGATTTTAAGGGGAATGAAATCAATATGGTGGGCCTCACCAAAGAAGCTATTATGCAGGCCATCAGTCCAGAACTTATCACGATTCTTGAGCTACACGTACAGTCCGCACTTAACAAATGGGCCATTATATGGAAAAAAATTGACTCCCATAATCACTCACTTCACCATCTCACGACATTAACGTTTTCCTGATACGCTTGTGCGCTTTAATTCCTATTTCAATAGCCGCAGAACTGTATTCCAATTTCGAGTAGTGACGCGCTTTCCGTATTCTTTGTCGAGCTCTTTCATTAAATCGGTCGTTTTACGGTCTTTGGATAACACGAGTAAAGAACATACTGCACGATCGGCGGTAAATGTGACATAACATTTTGTGTCTGGACTGATGTCGACATGAGAAAATGGGTTTGATTCTACTAAAGTCTGGATCTCTCGCAAGGTCCACAGTGTTACAGGAATTGAGAATCCGAATGAAGATTCTAGGGCACTTTCTATTGTTTCTGCAGTTGGATTGACTGCCTCAAACCTTATATTTCCTGAGGCTAAAATAGTATGCGCATTTTCATATCCTAATTCCAAAAATAGAGATCGTAATGCGTCCATTTTCACAAGACGCTTTCCGCCTACATTAATACCCCGTAAAAAGGCAAAATAAGTTTTCATTTTCATATTTTGAATTATATTCCCGAGATCCACAAGATTAAATGAGCTAATACTCGGGTAGTTTATGTAAGCTCCATGAATGCGTGCTCAATCAATCTAAAGGCGTTAAATCTCTTCCATCACTACCATCTTTTGCAAATGCGTTTGGAGGCAAGGTGTCGAATACTATTCCCGTAGGGACTGTTGCAAAACAGACTAAAAAGAGAACATTTCCTTGAATTTCCATAAAAGCCGTAAAAAGCCATGAAGTTATCCACAGAATTGATGAAATTCTCACATTTTTTTGTGAGAATTCAGAGAATTAGGCGTAGATTTCCCTATGGGGCGCTATGCCCCTTGAAAAAGAGGAGGTGGATTGATGGAGACAAGGCGTTTGACATTCCAAACAATAGCATCGAGAAATAACTGCATCTGAATTTTAGCTAAGCCTCGA